>JAIKYZ010000131.1 GCA_024682655.1 Treponema sp. | reverse complement strand
CATCTTCCCTTAAATCCAGATTTATTGATTTGTAAAAATATTCATTTAGAAAATAATCAACTCCAAAATCTTTAATATCATCTTTAAAGTAGTCAGTAAAATCCATAATTTTAGGCTCAGCTGTTTTTGCATTAGTATCAGTAATTTTCACACTAATTATTTCAACCTCACTTAATGAATTTGAGATTTTAACAATCATTTCACTCTCTTCAGTTCCCTCATCACCATTAGGATTTATGTATATATTATCACCAGTTAACTTCCACTTTCCATCAGTTAATTCCAAAGGTTTAGCTGTCATCTGTGGAGACCAAAGACTTTTTAATTCATATTGGGTTTTTATCTTATCGCTTTTAAGTTCAAAGGCTGGAATTAAAATAGCGGCGTACTTATAGTCATATTTTTTCATAGCTTCGTATGCTGTAGTTTTTTTATCATACAAAGGACCTTGTGAAAAACATTTATACACACGATTTCCTTCAGAATCTAAGTTATAAGAATCTGCATCATAATTTTCACACCACCACTCTGTATTAGCCCAATTTAGTTCACCAAGAACAATAGTTACTCTTTCAGCAATATCATCATTAACTAAAAGTTCAGGAGCCTTTACATAGTTTTCGCGGAATAATTTAGCTGTAAATTTTTCATTATTTTCAGGTTCCGGTGGTACTTCTTCCTCTGATTTAGGTGATAATTCATCACCTTTTATTTTAGGTCCTTTTGATGCATAAATATCATCATTCTCAGGTTCATTTGTATATTCAGCAATCAAAAGTGATTCTTCAAATTTTTCCATATCAAAATACTGGGTATAATCAAAGCCGGAACCACTTTTACAATTTTTCGTAACTTTTACCCTAGAATAGCTTCCAGAACTTTTTTTTGCTTCTGCATTAAAAATAATATCCACATCCTGATTCTTCTTTCCAAATGGATAAATATATTCTTTTCTACCAGCTTCAATATCTTCATTAGTAATAATTATTTTAATTGGGATTGATTCACTTTCGATAGTTGATCCAGAATTTTTCGCTACAGAAACATCATCTGCAAGAGTAATCTTAATACCAGTATCGCATGTTTCTACAGAAAACCATTCTTTTTCAATTTCTTCAGATTTATTTTCTTCTGTTGGGGTTTCTGCTGCAGGAGTATCTTTATTAAGACCTGTTAATAAATCACACGATAAAAATAAAAATGCTGTCATTGTTGCCAGCAAAGCCAATTTGATTTTTTTCATAAAACACCTCACTTTGTTGTTTTTTTTAATATGTTTATAACTAAGAATTATATAACAATTTGATAAGAAATTACTATTCTTATCTTTGTAAATTCTTAGAATTATTGAAAAAAGTTTATTTTTTATACTTACTGACGAATTCTCTTAAATGTGTTAATTTTAAAGAAAGGTAAGGAATAATTATGAATTACATTTACGATAATGAAAAAGAAAAAAATAAAATGCTGGAAAGGTTTTGCCGCTATGTAAAAATTTGGTCTGAAAGTGATTCTAAGGCCGCAGATCAAGGAGTTTTTCCTTCCAGCCAATGTCAGTGGGATTTTGCAAGAACCCTGGAAAAAGAAATCAAAGATTTGGGCGTTAAAGATGTAAGCTTAAACGAAAATTGTTATTTGATTGCTAAAATTCCTTCTAATATAGAAGAAAGTGATAAAAAATCAAATCCAACAATTCTTTTAATGGCTCACATGGATACTGTTGACGAAGTTACCGGTAAAAATGTTAATCCCCAGGTAATAAAAGAAGGCCAGGATACAATTGTAAAATCTGATGGAAGCACTCTCCTGGGCGCAGATGATAAGGCCGGAGTTACTGCAATCATGTCTACTCTAGCCTATTTACTGGACCACAAAGAAATTAAACACAGTCCAATTGAAATTATGTTCAGCCCAGATGAAGAAACGGGTCACGGAATGGATAAAGTTCCTCTGGAAAAACTTAATGCAGACTTTGCAATTACTGTTGACGGCGGTGACCTTGGCGAACTGGAAAGTGAATGTTTTAATGCTTTTGCGGCCAAAGTAAAATTTACAGGAAAAGCCTGCCACACTGGAAATGCAAAAGCCGAAGGTATGATTAATGCCGTAACTCTTGCTTCTAATTTTACTGCCAGACTTCCTCATGAAAAATCTCCTGAGTGTAGTCAAGATTACCAGGGTTTTATTGCACCAATGGAAGTTACAGGTTCAATTGAATCTTCTGAAATTCAATTATTGCTAAGAGCCTTTACAATGGAAGAAATTGAAGAAGAAAAGAAAATTATCCAGGATAAGGCAAACGAAGTTGTAAAAGAATTTGGCGGAATGGTGGATATTCAATTCACTCAGCAATATCTTAATATGAAAGACAAACTTGACCAAAATCCTGAGGTTATGGAAAGACTGAGAAAGGCTTTTAAGGCCTGTGATGTAGAAATTAAAGAAGTTCCTATCCGCGGGGGTACTGATGGTTCCCGTCTTACAGAAATGGGAATTCCAACTCCAAATATTTTTACCGGCGCCCATGAATTTCATTCCCGCAAAGAATGGCTTTCTCTTAACCAGATGGCAAAAGCTGCCGATATTCTATTAAATATTGTTACAAAGTAAGGGTGGGAAATAATGTACGAGTATTTAATAGAAGGCGGATATCCAATTTCTGGAACTGTAACCGCCAGTGGAAATAAAAACGCAGCACTTCCATGTATTGCGGCAAGTCTTTTAACTAGCGAACCTGTTATACTTCACAATATTCCTGAGATTAGAGATACAAATGTAATGTTTGAAATTTTAAAATCTTTAGGAGCTCAGGTTGAACAGCTTAGTAAAAATAACTGGAAAATCGAATGTAAAGAAATAAAAGACCGCGAAATCCCAAGTGAATTAACTAAAAAAGTAAGAGGTTCAATTGTTTTTGCAGGGCCTCTTATTGCCCGAAAAGGAAAATGTGATATGAATCCTCCTGGAGGTGACGTAATTGGCCGCCGCAGAGTTGATACTCACTTTTTGGCTTTTAAGGAACTGGGCGTAAACATTCACGTAAACGGACATTTTAGTTTTACTGCAAATAAACTTGTGGGAAGCGACATATTTTTGGACGAAGCGTCTGTAACCGGAACCGAAAACGCGATTATGGCTGCGGTAATGGCAGAAGGTACAACTTATATTTCTAATGCGGCCAGTGAACCTCATGTTCAGGATTTGTGTAAAATGTTGAATATGATGGGAGCAAAAATTTCTGGAATTGGTTCTAACAAAATCATAATTGAAGGGGTAAAAAAACTTCACGGTTGTGAATATACAATTGGACCTGATTACATTGAAATTGGTTCTTACATTGGAATGGCAGCAGCAACTAAGGGACACATTACTATTAAAGGTATTAGACCTGAAGAAATGAGGCCTTTAAAATATTCTTTTAGCAAGTTAGGAATTAGCTGGAGAATTGACGGTGATGAATTAACTGTTCCAAACACTCAGGAATTAAAGGTAAATGCAGATTTGGGAAATGCAATTCCTAAGATTGATGATATGCCTTGGCCTGGATTCCCTGCAGATTTGACTTCTATTATGACTGTTGTTGCAACTCAAGTAGAAGGAAGTGTTTTGATTTTTGAAAAAATGTTCGAAAGCCGAATGTTCTTTGTTGATAAATTGATTTCTATGGGAGCAAAAATTACTTTGTGTGATCCTCATAGAGCGGTTGTGAGTGGTCCTTGTATGCTTCACGGCGACCATTTAGTTTCTCCTGATATTAGAGCGGGTATGGCTATGGTTATTGCGGCAATGTGTGCTCACGGAGAAAGTAGAATTAGTAACGTTTATCAGATTGAAAGAGGTTACGAAGATTTAGTTTCTACCCTGCAGGAATTAGGCGCCCATATTAAAAAAGTAGAAATTGATTAATTTTTATTTTAAAGGCTATATGCAAACTAATCCCTGGTTATGGAATAATTCCAGAAGTTTTTTAAGATTTTTATCGGAGGAAATTGATTCCAGACTTTTACTGCGAAGGGATTGGTCCGCCTGGGGATTAAGATTATTTAAAATCTGGACTAAATCTTGGATTTTTACAGGATTAATTTCTTTTTGCGAAATTGAAAATTCTTCCTGTAAATAAAACCAGCTTAAGTTTTGACCAGAAATTACAGTCTGACTTGCAATCCAATAAAGACCCTGCAATTCCTTTTGACAAGGCTCTGCATAAGATTTAAAGAGTTTTGAATTTTTTTCTTCGTAAAGATTTATTAGATTTTCTATATAATTTTTAGGAATTCTTGGGGCTGGAAGAGGAAAATCGAACCATTTTTGAACTTTTGTATTTAAAGCCTGGCCGTGCATCCAGGAATTTAAGGCTGTTTCCAGACCCTTTCCAAATTTTTCAAAATATTCTTCGCCCTTAAAATGAAGATTATTTTGTGCAAACATTGACTGAGGGTCCTTTAGATTTACTTTTGCTTCTATTGGCTGTAAATCTTTTTGAAGTCCATTTTTCCAGTCTGTATAAACTTGTGAATTTCTTGTAAGAACAAATTTATGCCAGAAGGCAGAATCTAAAAGTCCAGCCTGGAAAAACTGCCTTAAAGTTTCCATTGAATCTATTATTGACTGGTCACTGTCGTTCCAAAAACCGTAAATCATGTAGGCGTGAACTAAAATTCCTGCTTCTTTAAAGGCGGCACAGGCACTTACTATTGATTCTATATCTGTTCCCTTGTTGATATTTTTTAAGCCAGAACCAGTTGCTACTTCCAAACCCGCACTTACCGCAGCAAATCCACCGGCACTTAAAAAGGCAGCAAGGTCTTTTGTAAAAGCTTTTTCGAATCTTATATTTCCCCAGTAATACAAAGGAGTAGATTCCTTATTTTTTAGATTTTGAAGGGCAAATTCTTTTAAAATTGAAGGTGGTAAAGCTTCGTCTACAAAATGAATTCCGTAAATATTTTTTTCTTGAGATGTTTTTGCAAGTGACTGATAAAGTGCTTTTACCCCAACTGGTTTATAGGCACAAACATAATCTAACTGGGTATCGCAAAATGCACACTTATGCCAGTAACAGCCGTGAGCCAGATAGGCTTTTATCCAGGCCCCGTCGGTCCAAAGTCTATGCATTGGATTTATATCATCGCTGACCCTTGGATAAATTGAAAAATCTATATCCGAATAATCAGGGCAGATTGTACTTGTAAAGGCATCTTCGATTTTCTGGATTTCTTTATTTTCCCATTCTGCTTCTATAACTTTTATTCCAGCTTCATTTTTTATAAATTGCCTGAGTTTATAAATCTTTTTTTCTGAATTATTTTCTTTTTGATTAAAATACTGATAATAAGAACCATAGCCCCGGTCATAACTTATTATATCTACATAATTTGCTAATTCTTCTGATCTGGCATTTCTAAGTTCTGTATTTACAAAACCTCCGCCAATAGAAATAATGGCTTCTTCTTTATAGAGATTTTTAAAAAATCTGGCGGTATAAAGGGCTGGCAGTAAAGTTCCTGCAAAGGGAATTGAAATACAAATAAGAACTTTTGACTGGCCCGCCTGCGAGCTTTCTTGCCTTAGGGATTGTCGCGGAAAGACCGGAGCTTGCGAGGACTTGCAGCAAAAGCCCGACGGCAGCGGGCTGCCGGAAGGCCCAAATAATTCTTGTAAAACTGGCTGGTAAAAATTTTCCATTATCGGAGAATCAAGTTCTTTTTGAATTTGAGAGAAAGACCTTTCATCAACGGCCAAAGATTCTGCATAGCGGATAAGACTGAAATTTTTATCAAAAGCCACGGTAATATAATCGGACAAATCGGCAAGTGCAAGGCTGGCAAGAATTTTTACGTCATCAACACTAACTTCGTGATTTAGATTTTCCAGGTAAGAAAGCATTCGGTTTCCGCGGGGAGCAAAGGGGGAATATAAAAATTCATGTTCTTTTTCTCTCTGGCCCCCGCTGCATAAAAACTGATTTATAAAATCTATCCACTTTATCCAGGATTCTTTTGTGGAAATATAGCGGCGTAAATTAAAAGCTGTAGCCTGGTCACCATCTTTTTCTGCTTTTTGGGCAATTTGCAGGGCTTTTTCTTGAGAAAGTTCAAAAAGTTTTGTAAGGCCCTGGCGACTAAAAATTGAATAATAAAGTTTAATGTTCAGGTCCTGCCAGAGGGTTTGGAATCCCTGACTCTTAAAATAAGAAGAAAGATAGGCTCCTGAAGGATAGGGAGAATTTAGTTGAACTAGGGGCGGTGTAATTATTAAGACCTGCATAAAATTATTATATCTAGACTTTTATTAACTATCCACCATCTGCACAAAATTTTCACTATTGCATAAAAGTTTTTACAAAAGATAGTGCAAGATTAACATTTTAAAATAGAAGTTTTACGGTGTATAATTGTATAGCTTAAAGTTATTATAAATTAAAAAAAGGAGGCATTTATGACAAACGAAAAAGCTATTGAAGCTTTGAAACAAATCAAAACTTACACTGCTGCTACCCTACTTGATGAAATTGATTATGCTGTCAAGGTATTGGAAAAATTAAAGAAAGATGGTGTAAAAGACCCTCTAAACACAGATTTTACAAAAGTTGCTAACTAACTTGTCTAAAAAAAATTTAACATAAAGGAATTAAAAATGACTGGAACATTTTGGTCTTTAGTGCCGGCTATTGTTGCTATTGCACTGGCGCTTATTACTAAGGAAGTTTACTCTTCCCTCTTTTTAGGAATTGTTATTGGTGGTCTTTTCTGGGCTATTGATGCATCTGCTGGTTTTGGCGGATTCTTGGGTCACGTTTTTTCTGACGGACTGATTTCTTCTATTGCCGATTCTTATAACATCGGTATTTTGGTTTTCCTTGTTGTACTTGGAACTATGGTTGCCCTTATGAATAAAGCCGGAGGTTCTGCTGCCTTTGGTAACTGGGCTAAAAAACACATCAAATCAAAGGTTGGAGCTCAGGTTGCAACAATTCTTCTTGGTATTTTAATTTTTATTGATGATTACTTTAACTGTTTGACTGTAGGTTCGGTTATGAAACCTGTAACAGACAAATATGGAGTTTCTAAAGAAAAATTAGCTTATCTTATTGATGCTACAGCCGCACCTGTTTGTATTATTGCTCCAATTTCTTCTTGGGCCGCAGCAGTTGCAGGTTTTGTTACAGAAGGTGAAAATGGTATTATGCTTTTCTGTAAGGCAATTCCTTTTAACTTCTACGCAATTCTTACTCTTGTAATGATGTTTGCCATGGTATTTATGAAGTTTGAATACGGAACAATGAGCAAATACGAAAAAGCCCTTGAAATTATGAATGACAAGGCTGAAGTTGTTGCTGATGAAAACACAAAGGGTAAAGTTATTGATTTAGTTTTGCCTGTAATTGTTTTGATTGTACTTTGTGTTATTGGCATGGTTCATTCTGGTGGTATTTTTGATCCTGAATCAGAATCTTACGGAAACTTTATTATTGCCTTCTCTAATTCTGATGCCTCTGTTGGTCTTGTACTTGGTTCTTTTGGAGCTTTAATAATTACTATTATTTTCTATATGATTCGTAAAGTTCTTTCTTTTAAGGATTCTATGACTTGTATTCCTGATGGCTTTAAGGCAATGGTTCCTGCTATTTTGATTTTGTGTCTTGCCTGGACATTAAAAGCTATGACTGATTCTTTGGAAGCAAAAGAGTATGTTGCAAGTCTTGTAGAAGGTTCTGCTTCTGGACTTAAAATGTTCTTACCAGCAATTATCTTTGTTATTGCCTGCTTACTTGCCTTCTCTACAGGAACTTCTTGGGGTACTTTTGGTATTTTAATTCCAATTTGTATTGCAGCATTCCCAAGCGGAGCAATTCGCATTGTTTCAATTTCTGCTTGTATGGCTGGTGCAGTTTGTGGTGACCATTGTTCTCCAATTTCGGATACAACAATTATGGCTTCGGCTGGTGCCCAGTGTAATCACGTAAATCACGTTTCTACTCAGCTCCCTTATGCTATTACAGTTGCTGTAGTTTCTTTCCTTTCTTATATCGTTGCAGGTATTACTTTAGGATTGGGACTTGTTGCTTCTGGAATTATTTCATGGGTATTTGGATTAGTTTGTTTACTTGCTGTGCTTTTCTTCTTCAAGAAGAGATCTGCAAAAAAGGCAGTTAATTAATTAATTTAGAGTTGATTGAAAAAAAAGGAACTTTCGCATGAAAGTTCCTTTTTTTTTTGCCCTTACAAAATTACATGAAGGGCTTTTATTTTTTCTGTAATTTATTTATTCCAGGATGGCACCCTTATCGGCAGAGGTAACCAATTTAGCATAACGGGCAAGGTAGCCGGTTTTTACTTTTGGCTCTGGGCATACCCAATTTTTTCTACGTTCTTCAAGTTCCTGGTCGCTTACTTTTAAGGTAATCTTGTAATTATTAATATCAAGTTCGATTAAATCACCTTCCTGAACTAAGGCAATTGGACCGCCAACTGCAGCTTCTGGAGAACAATGTCCAAGAGAAGCTCCGCGAGTAGCACCAGAAAAACGACCGTCGGTAATAAGAGCAACTTCTTTATCCAGGCCCTGACCGGCAAGAGCGGCAGTTACAGCCAGCATTTCGCGCATTCCAGGTCCACCCTTTGGTCCTTCGTAACGGATAACTACAACATCGCCTGCTTTTATTTCCTGTTTTTGAACTGCAAGCATTGCTTCTGATTCATCATTAAATACTCGGGCAGGTCCTACGTGATGCATAAGTTCTTTTGCACAGGCAGAACGTTTTACAACTGTACCGTTTGGCGCAAGATTTCCAAATAAAATTGCAAGGCCACCGTTATCGCTGAATGGATTTTCGATTGGTCTTAAGATTTCTGGATTTCTGTTTTTTACACCTTTAATATTTTCGGCAATTGTTTTACCTGTTACGGTAATTAAACTTGTATCTATTAAATTTTTCTTTGCAAGTTCTGCAAGTACTGCCTGAACTCCACCGGCATCATCTAACTGGCACATAAAAGTATGACCTGCAGGAGCAAGGTGACAAAGATTTGGGGTTCTGTTTGAAATTTCATTTACTTCGTGTAAATCAATTGAAAGTCCAGCTTCGTGAGCAATTGCAGGAAGATGCAACATTGTATTTGAAGAACAACCAAGGGCCATATCGGCGGCAAGAGCATTTTTAAAACTCTGGGCTGTCATCATAGAACGGGCGGTAATGCCTTTTTCCAGCATTTCCATTACTTTCATACCTGCGTGTTTTGCAAGGGCAATTCTTCTACCAGAAATTGCAGGAATTGTTCCGTTTCCTGGAAGACCTAAACCAATTGATTCTGTAAGACAGTTCATTGAATTGGCTGTAAACATTCCAGAGCAGGCTCCACAACCTGGGCAGGCGTAATTTTCCATTTGAGTGAGCTGTTCTTCTGTAATTTTTCCAGAGGCAACGGCACCAACGGCTTCGAACATATCTGTAAGGGAAAGATTTCTTTGAGAATAAGGATTTCCTTCTTCTTCATTTGGAAGATGTCCCGGCATCATTGGTCCACCAGAAACAAAAACTGTTGGCAAATTAAGACGGGCAGCGGCCATAAGCATTCCAGGAACAATTTTGTCGCAGTTTGGAATCATTACCAAAGCATCAAATTGATGGGCTTTTGTAACACATTCAACTGAGTCAGCAATAAGTTCACGAGTCACCAGGGAATATTTCATTCCTTCGTGTCCCATTGCAATTCCATCACAAACGCCAATTGCAGGAAATTCTATTGGAGTTCCTCCTGCCATACGGATTCCGGCCTTTACTGCATCGGCAATTCTGTCTAATTCAATGTGGCCTGGAATAATTTCGTTTTTAGCACAACAAACACCAACCAATGGGCGATCTAATTCTTCTTTGGTGTAACCCATTGCATAAAATAATGATCTGTGAGGAGCTCTTTCGATACCCTTTTTTGCATTATCACTTTTCATATTTTCCCTCTTATTAAAACAAATTCTATGTTAAAACAAAAAAACTGTACGCTAAGGTACAGTTTTTTTCAAGTGGTAAATTGATTAATAAATGTCTTTAACCACAAGTTTTATCAAATAATTATTCTTGATACCAACCGATTGTCTCTGATCTTTTAAATCTTCTTTTGAAAGACTGATTCGTGACTGCTCACAGATTTCTTTACAATAATCAGAAAGTTCAGAAGGACTTGCAGCAGAAGTAGCAAGAACTACATTTCTCTTATTAATAAAATGGAAGTAGAACTGCATAAATTCTGCGTTGTCTAAAGGAAGGCCTGAAATCATAAAGATTCTCTTTAAATCCTGAATTCTTGCAATTTTCTGAGCACAGGCAAGTAATTTTGGAGAGAAAGTATCATTTCCGTTTTCATCTTTTATTGTTTTTTCTGCAATTACAAATAAGTCTGCATCATCTGGAGAAGGACCACTTGGATTACATTCTATAATTTTGCTGATTTCTACAGAATCTAAAAGAATCTGTGTTTTTGAATCTATTGCATTTGGATCTTCTTCAGTTTTATTATCTTTAGTCGCTTCTGCTTCGTGACTTGCAAATAATTTTTCCAATTCATCCTGAGAAACTGCACCAGCACCTGATGCAACAGGAGAATCACTCATTACCTGCATTGTTTCAGACAAAACCTGAGATTCTTTATCACTCAAGCCTACATCATCTGTAACTGTCTCCCTTTCTTTTTGATCGCTCATTATATCATTGAACATTTCATCAACTGAATTTTCTTCCATACTAACATCCTCTCTTTTTTTATCTATATTATCATTTTGTAATTCTGTATTTTCTTCAATTATATCAGATTCTTCAGGATTTACTTGAATTTCTGAACTAAAAGTATCATCTTCTTCAAATTCTTCATTAATAACAAAGTCTAAATCATCCTGATTTTCTGCGTTTTCGTCAAAATCCTGGTCCATCAAGTCAATATTTTCGGACTTTACAATTTTGATTTTTAATTTATCTTGGCCTTCTAGCGATTTTTCGTAAAGACAACCGTCTTTTTCGCTTACATAAAAAAGATGATTATCTGCATCAATTCTTACACTTCTTATATTATCACAATCTGCAAAAGCATCATCAGCAAGTTCATATAATTTTGAAGAAAGAACTATTGCCTGCAAAGATTTACAGGCAGCAAAGGCTCCAGTTTTAATTCTAGTTACCGAAGAAGGAAGGGCAATTGAAGTAACAGAAGAACAAGCGGCACAGGCACTTTCTCCAATTTCCTGAAGACCAATTCTAAATGGGATTTCTTTTAATGATGAACAACCATAAAAAAGGCCTTCTGCAAAATTTGTCAATCTTTCTGGCATTTCAACTTTATCAAGATTTTTACAGCCAGAAAATAAATATGGCGGAAGTTCTTTTATTTGAGCCGGCAGTTTAACAGACTCTAAATCGTAGAGATTTTCAAAAAGACAGGGTGGCAATTCTTTAACAGAATCTGGAATTGAAATTGATTTTATATTAGAGCCCGAAAAGGCATCTTCAGAAATTTCCAGAGGACCATAAGGAATCTTTCCTGTAAATTCCTGAGAAGAAGAATCAATCCCTCTTACTACAGTTAAATCCTCTGAATAGATAAGACCATCTTTTTTAACGTGCGATTCAGCCATACTCATATTTTAAACTATTTTCTGGCTAATCGCAACATTATAAAAAAGGTTTATTTTAATACTTCTGCAATTTCTGAACGTTTCCAGCGAACGGCAATTGTATATGGAGTATCTCCAGAAACATTCTTAACGTTTTTGTTAAGACCATAAGACAGAAGTTTATTTACAACATCCAGTGAAGAAGATTTTGCGGCATAATGTAAAATTGTATTGCCCTGAACATCAGTTAATTTTCCGGCATATTTTACAATATTTGAAATCATCTTAGGATTGTTTTTATCCAAAGCCAGGGTAACACCGTTTTTACCCTTTTTATCAATCATCTGGAATGGATTTGCGCCATTTTCCAAAAGAATTGTTGCAACTTCCACATTATTTGCTTCGATTGCAAGATTCAAGGCAGTGTATCCGTCTGAATTACGGGTATCAATTGGATATCCGTCAGAAATTAAAGTTTTAAGTAATTCTTTAGAAGCCCCTGACTTAACTACAATGTGAATTGGAGTATTTCCATCACTGTCTGTAATATTATATGATTTTCCAAGAACTTCTTTGATTACGCTAATATTTTTATTCAAAACCAATGAGAATGGTGTATTTCCCTGTTTATCACGGGCCAGTGGATTACCGCCAGCCTTTCTTATAATTCTGATAATTGATTTATCGCCCATATAAGCGGCTTCATGATAAGCATTGCGTCCATTAATATCCTGAATATTTGGATTTGCACCACTTGCAAGAAGGAGTTGAACAACATCTCTATTACAAGATTTAATTGCATCCATAAGAACTGTAACGCCATCTGTATCGCAGGAATTTGGATCTGCACCTTTTGAAAGTAATTTCTGGCACATTTCTACATGACCTGCGCTAACTGATTCTGAAAGTGGTGATTTTCCAGAAGAATTCTGGGCATCAATATTTATTCCAAGTTCTACAAGTTTATCGATTGCATTAACGGCATCCCAGCGAACGGCTGTATGAATTGCTGTACTACCAAGATTATCTCTGGCCTGAATATCTGCACCGCCATCAACAACTAACTGAATAATATTAGGATTATTAGATTTAGCGGCATTAAATAATGGAGTTTCTCCGTTTGCATTTCTTGCACTTATATCAGCACCTTTTGACATAAGAGAATTAATTGCATCTGCATACTGCCATTCTGCGGCGTAATGAAGAACTGTATTTCCACTACCATCTGTAGAATGAATTGTTTTTGAGGTAATCAGCCAATCCTGAACAGAACCACCCTCTTTAAGAGCAATTCTAAGTGGAGAATCATTTTTTGTATTTGAAGAGAAAATATCAGCGTCTTTTGCAAGTAACAATTCTCCAACCTGACGATTTTTATTTAAGGCTGCAAGGTAGAGGGCTGAATTTCCTTCTCGGTTACGAATATTTACGTCATCAGTTAAACTTACAATGTACTGGATTTTTGAAAGTGGAGCGTCGCATAAAAGGGCTGTATGTAATGGGGTATTTCCTTCAGAATCCTGGGAAGTAGCATTTTTTGCGTTGATTACAGCTTCAAACATTTCTGAACTACCTTCCATTGAAAGTGACAATGGTGAGTGGCCGTCTTTATCTTTTGTGTGGATATCGGCACCATTTGAAGTCATAAGTTTTACAGTATTTACATCTTGTTTTTGAACTGCAATTTCAAGTGGAGTTACCCCTTCCTTGTTTCTTGCATTAATATCTGCTCCGTTATTTACCAAAAGTGAAATTGTTGCTGTATCAATAGACATCATTGCAGCGTTATGAATTAAAGTATCACCAAACATATCTTTTTGATTTAGATCTGCACGGTAAGAAATTAACAATTCATAAGTTTCTTTGATTTTATCTTTTGGAGTAATAATCATGATTGGAGTTTTACCCAAATTATCCTGGGCATTAACATTTGCTCCTGACATTAAAAGAAGTCTTGCAATATCAAGATTTCCATAACGAATTGATTCATGTAAAGGAGTTGTACCTGTACTATCCTGAACAGAAAAATCTGCATTGTTTTCTAAAAGGTAGTTTGCAATTGCATAATCTCCCCGGATAGCGGCAATGTGTAGAGGAGTTTGTCCATCATCATAGCGAATACTTAAATTTCTTGAAGCAAGGGCTTCCTGGAAATAATCGTATGGAGTTTCAACTTCTTCTGCCCCACCCATAATAAGAGCGGCGGCAATTTCTACAGATTCGGCATCTGAAATAGAAGCAAAGGCCAAATCCAAAGGAGTTTTTCCATTATTATCTTTTACAGAAAGTGGAAGGCCTTTTTTTACACAAGATTCAATTGCCTTAAGATTTTTAGTTAAAACAAAATAATGTACGATTGACTGACCTTCTGTATCGCGGATTTCGCCGGCTTTTGTTGTAATAAAAATTTCGTAGTAAGCAGGATCTGTTTGTAAACCTAAATCCAAAGCGGTCATTCCGTTAGCATCGCGGGAAAATAAACTTACACAGTTGAGTGTAGTAATGGCGCGGGCAGCTTCTACGGCTGAATTTTTAATTGCCAGATGTAAAGCTGTGTCACTGTCTAGATTTTTTAATTCAGGATCTGCACCCTTTAATATAAAGAAAGTACAAGCATCTGGGAGATTTTTCTTTGCGGCAAGGTGAAGAACTGTGTTACCGTCTTCTGGATCGGCAGCATTAATATCTTCTTTTGGAAGAAATTTCTCCTTAGCTTCCTCAATTTTATTCTCTCTCATCAACTTGATTGCAGTATCTTCGACTGGAACTTCTGCAGAATCTTCTACTTGGGAAGATAAACATCCTGTAAAAAGAATCAAGATAACTGAAAACAAGCCTACAATTTTAGATGTGATTTTCTTCATAATTCCCCTCTATAAAAAAACTATGCTTATATTTTTCATATCGGAGAAAAAAAGGTGGGGGTTTAGATATTTATTTGTCTTTACTCTGTTTATCCAGAATATCCAGCATTCTTCTAAAAGCGCTGTTATCTTTTTTAAGTTCTCGGGAACCTCTTGTAATTTTACACAAAGACATACCGTATTCTTTTGCAATGTCCCTCTGGGTTCTTCCATTATCCAGTTCTTTTACAAGAATCCAGCGCTGAGCCATTTCGCGGCGTTCAGTTGGAGTAAGAAGACATTCTAAAAATTCATAAGCTAATTTATCATCTGAATATGTAAGAATTTTACAAATTTCAAAAAGATTATCTTTTATTACTTCAGGGCTAATGGTATTCTTTTGATTATTTTCTTCGTTCTTATCCATAGAAACAATTATATAACAGATTAAAAAAAAAGAAAATGAAAAGGCCCCTCAGGACCTTTCCACTTTCTCTTATAAAAACAATAAAAAGAGATTAATTATAGTCAAACTATTTTTCCAAAAGTTTTTCTACAACTTTAACTGCCTCGTCTAATTCAGGCATCTGAATACTTTCAACATCACCTTCATCAACAAGACGGCTTGTACTTTCTTCCATTGGAAGTCTTGCAAGAACTGGAAGATTAAAAGTCTTAGCAATCTGATCGATGTTACTCTTTCCAAAAACTGTAATTTTTTCATCACAGTGAGGACATTTTACGTAACTCATATTTTCAACAAGTCCAAGAATTGGAATTTTCATCATGCCGGCCATTTTTACAGCTTTTTCTACAATTACGCGAACCAGCTGCTGAGGAGATGAAACAATAATAATTCCATCAACAGGCAAAGACTGGAAAACTGTAAGAGGTACATCTCCAGTTCCAGGAGGCATATCTACAAACATAAAATCTACATCCTTCCAGATAACATCTGTCCAGAACTGTTTTACAGCGCCGCCAATAACTGGACCACGCCAGATTACAGGATCGTTTTCGTTTGGAAGAAGGAAATTCATAGACATAAGTTGAATTCCAGAATCTGTAATTACAGGATAAACTGCATTTTCTTCTTCCAATGCTTCTGCCTTGTGATCATTAAGGCCAAAACTTTCTGGAATAGAAGGTCCAGTAATATCTGCATCTAAAATTGCTGTTTTATAGCCATCTTTACAAACTCTGCTTGCTAATAAACTTGTAACAAGGGATTTACCTACCCCACCTTTTCCACTAACAATGCCAATTACTTTTTTGACACTGCTACCTTTATGCAGAGAAGCTCTGAAATCACGCTCTGCACAAGATTTATCACAACTACCACAATCATGAGAACAATCAGCCATATACAAATCCTATAAAAACTAAAATTAAAACCAAAATATTGGTGTACTACCTATAAAGATAAGATTTTTTTTTGTCAAAGGCAACCAAAAAAGGGAAAAATAAAAGACATTTAATAGTAATAATTTATCAAAAGGTCTGTATTTTTATGCATATAATTTGTATAATTATGCAGAAATATAATAAAAGAGGATTTTAAAAATGACATCACAAATGTTTGCCATGATGCTCGCTTTTATTCTCTATCTGGGATTAATGGTTTTTGTTGGTCTTAGAAATGCAAAGAGAAATAATTCAGCATCGGACTTTTTCTTGGGTGGTCGTAAACTTGGACCTTGGGTAACAGCACTTTCGGCTGAAGCTTCAGATTCTTCTGCCTGGCTTTTAATGGGTCTTCCAGGCCTTTGTTATCTTGGCGGTTTTAAGGAAACTTTCTGGACTGCCATTGGTCTTATCGTAGGAACTTATCTTGCCTGGTTATTTATTGCCAAGAAACTTAGAAAGTGTTCTATTACTTTTGGTGATTCAATCACTATTCCAGAATTTTTAACAAACAGATTTCAGGATAAATCACACTTACTTACAATAATTTCAGTTTTCTTTATTGTTATTTTCTTTACAATTTACACAGCTTCTGGTTTTGTTGCCTGTGCTAAATTATTCCGTTCTGTATTTGGCTTAAAATGGGGATACGGTCTTGCAATTGGTTTTGTAATCATTCTTTCTTATACAATTTTAGGTGGTTACAGAGCTGTATGTACAACTGACTTTATTCAGGGTGCTTTGATTTTTATTGCCTTCGTAGTTTCTTCTATCTTTATTGTTATTGCTTTGGGTGGATTTGGAAACTCTGTTGAACAAGTTCAGAATTTTACAGACAAGGCTATTTCTGGTGAATTTGGAAAAGAAATGCTTGAGGCTTTTACAGCAAATAAATCTTATTCAGCACTTTCGGCAATTTCTGCTTTTTCATGGTGTCTTGGATATTTTGGTATGCCTCATATTATCGTAAGATTTATGGGAATTCGTTCAAACAAAGAAATTAAAACTGCCCGTAGAATTGGTATCATCTGGATGATTATTTCTTACATCGGAACTTTCATTATTGGTACTTTGGGTACAGTTTTCCTTTACAAACATGGTATTTTACTTGGAACAAATTCAGTTATAGAAGGAATTAATTCTCTTGGAGCAGGAACACAGGAAGCTGTATTTAGTGAATCTATGAAACTTATGTACCCAGCCTTTATTGCCGGTATTTTCCTTTGTGCCATTCTAGCCGCTTCAATGTCTACAGCAGATTCTCAATTACTTTCTGCTTCGTCGGCAATTGGACAGGATATTTTTAAGGGTCTTCTTAAAAAAGATGCTTCTGACAAAACAGTTTTACTTGTAAGTAGAATTTCTGTTTTTGTAATTGCTTTAATTGGTTTATTACTTGCAACAAATCCTAATTCTTCTATCTTCGGACTTGTTTCTTTTGCCTGGTCTGGATTTGGTGGAACTTTTGGTCCACTTATTTTATTAGCCCTTTACTGGAAACGTACAACAGCAGCTGGAGCAATTGCAGGACTTATCTGTGGTGGTATTACAGATGTAGTTTGGCATTATCTTAAGGGTGGAATCTTTAATGTTTACGAGATTCTTCCAGCCTTTATTGTTTGTCTTCTTGTTACTGTTATTGTTTCTCTTTGTACAAAAGAAAACGAAGAAGTTTCTAAGAAATTTGATGAATATAAAGCAATGAAAGACTAATTAAATATTTTATCAAGAAATAATAAGGCTGCATTTCACATTTTGCTTGTGATTTGCAGCTTTTTTTTACATATTTTTGCAAACCCGGTAGATTTCGTTTTCGGATTTTAAGATTGCATCGACAATATCAGGGTCCAGTTCTTTTCCTGACATATTTTTAATATTTTGCATGACCTGAGAAAATTCACAATCCTGCTTTTCATTAAAATTAGACAGAAGATGATCTACTCTGTTTGCACCGGCCATTATTCTTGCCGATAAAGGAATTTCTTCTTGGGAAAGTCCCTTTGGATAACCACTTCCATCCCAATTTTCGTGATGATATAAAGCCATTTCGCAGGCAACTTGAAGATATGTACTCTTTATAATTCCAAGATTTTCGCGAATAAGTTTTTCACCCAGAACTGTATGATTTTTTAAAATATTTTCTTCCTCTTCATTTAAACTATCTTTTCTTTTTAAAATCTCATCAGGAATAGAAATAATTCCTATATTATGAAGAAGAGCACAGGTTGTCATACAATACAAAGTTTCTTCGTTTATGTGATTTTCGTACTTTTTATTATCCTTCAGCCGCTCTGTAATTATTCCCACATATTCTGAAGATCTCTGCAGATGTTCTTCTATACCAGGACTTTTCTGACTTAACATAGCAACATAGGCTTTTGTGATTGTATTCTGAGTCTTAACTGCTTTTGTAAAGGCCTGGTAATCAAGTTTGATACTTTTTCCATAACGAATAATAACAATTGATATTACCAGGGCAGAAAAAATATATTCTATTGTCATTCCAACCAGATGTGCAATCAGCCATTTAATGGAAGAAGGTGGACGATTAAAATTTGGAACTACATAAAAGGCCCGGTAAATCAAACTTACTATCATTAAGCAATAACAGATTATAAGAACATTTCTGGAAAATCTTTTATTTACATAAAGACAGCTGATTAAGGGCACAAGGGCAAAAGAAATAAATAAATCGACAGCTGGATTTATAGAAATAAGAAAAATATTAGCCTCTATCATTATGAGGATAATATATTTTACAAGTCTGGAATAAGGTCTGAATTTAAATAAAATTGCCGCAGAAAAATAGCCCAGAATATAAACAATTAAGATTTCAATAAAAAGATTCCAGTGGAGTTCTTCAAAGAGCATTAAATCTTTACCAAAAATTTTAGGGATGGCAACAACTGGTATTAAAATCAAAAAAGAAATTATCGATTGTAAAAGAAGTTTGTTCTGTTTTTTTTCATGATCCCTGAAAAATAAGGTTGAACCGTCGAAATTTAACATAGGCTACTCCAGACTTCCATTTGCACGAATAATTTCTACTTCCCTTTTACAAGACAAGAGAACCCCAACTATAAATGGATCTAAAGAAGTACCCGACATTTCTTTAAGAATAGAAAAAGCCCTTTCCAAAGGGAATGCTTCCTTGTAAGAACGTTTAGACAAAAGGGCATCTAAAACATCAGCAACCGCCATAATTCTTGCACAGATTGGAATATCATCCCCTTTTATGCCTCTTGGATAACCAGAACCATCCATATGTTCATGGTGGTACAAAGCCATATCATGAGCTACCTGAATAAATTCCTGGTCGTCAAGGGAACCTAACTTTGTAATTATAAATTCAGCCCCTTCGGTTGGATGTGTTTTGATAATTTCAAATTCTTCATAAGTTAATTGGCCGGCTTTATTTAATATTTTATCTGGAATGCTAATCTTTCCCAAATCATGAAAAGGAGTAGCCCTTACCATAATTTCCTGTGTATGAGGTGTTACATATTCAGAGTAGATTCCTTTTTCCATTAATTTAGTGCAAAGTAATTTTACATATTCAGAAGTGCGTTTTACATGTTCCCCGGTAAGATGGTCTTTTGCTTCAACCATATTTGCAAAACTTAAAATCAATTTATTTTGAATATCAATAACTGATTTTCTGTTGGTATAAAGGGATTCAAGAATTCTTCGTATTGTACCGGCAAGATAAATTGCAAAAATAGAATAAATCAGGATTTCTACACCACCGCCTATTCCATAAGTACAAATCCAGCTGATTCTTGCTTTTGACATATCTGCAACTCTATAAAAAATTGTAGTGTCGGCAATAATTCCTCTTAAAATTATACTTACGATATAAACAACAATACTGCAAATTGAAACCTGCAGGGTGTAGATTCTGTCAAAATAAAGAACACTGAGGGTAATTGTAAAAAGATAACTAAAATAAAGACTTAAGCCCTTATTTAAAGAAAGCCAGAGAATAAAAAATTCACTAAAGACCATAAAAAAGTATTTTATGGAACTGTTATAGGGATCTTTTTTTATATAATAATAATTGAGGACACAAAATAAAAGTAAAACAAATCCGCATAGAAGGAGATATAAACTATTTACGCCGGGAAATATATTAAAATATCCCAATAAAATTAAGATAGGAAAAACGGGGGGAACAAAAAAAGATTTACTTTCTTATTAGAAAATGAAAAGTTTATAAATAAACTTCTTTCTGTATTATCTTTTTTTGTTCCCCCCGTTTTTCCTATCTTAATTTTATTGGGATATTTTAAT
>JAIKYZ010000129.1 GCA_024682655.1 Treponema sp. | reverse complement strand
GCATCCCAGTTCCACCATTCTGTTTCTTCTGTTAACCAATATATATGCTTCTGTAAATCTGATGGCTGAATATCTCGTAATATTAAATCTTTAGTTTCTAGTGTGAACATTTATTACTTCTTTTCCTGTCAAATTTCTGTTAATCTGAATAATCAATTATACATTTTATTCACTAATGATGGATCCAAGCTGAGTAAATGAATTAATTTTTTTGCTGTAGGTGAAGGATTACATTTACCACATTCCCAAGCTTCAACAGTACGCTTTGAAACTCCGATCAAGGCTGCAAAGGCTTTCTGTGTCATATTAAGAGCAGCCCGTTCCTTTGCTACATCCACTTCAGGAAGACTTCGTTTTCGGGCATAGGTTTCTGCTTTTGCAGATCCTTTTTCATATGCAAGAGCTTCATTTAATCCACTCATTAATCCATCAAAAAAAGAAATATCCTTAATCATACAGTTACAATATACGATAATATCGTAGTATGTCAAATTTATACGATATTATCGTATAATTAGACGCTTACAATCCTCTTAAAATATGCCCCTCCGTTCAATTTCAACCATTTATCACAACGTTTATAATCTGGGAAAATTTTTAATACTTCTTCATAAAATGCTTTTGAATGATTCATGTGGCGTCTGTGGCATAATTCGTGAACGACTACGCTGTCTAAAATTTCAGGGGGCATTAATACAAGAAGACAGTTAAAATTTAAATTTCCATCCGCAGTACAACTTCCCCAGCGGGATTTCTGAAGTCTGATGCTTATATGATTATAGGAAATGCCTGCTAGATTTGCATAAAAATCTACTCTTTGAGGAATTATTATTTTGGCTTTTCTTTTAATTTCCTTTATATCGTCTTTTGTTAAAGGTCCCAGTGAAGCTGCAAGTTCTTTTTGATTTTTAAATTTTTCAGATTGTTTTATTATCCAGTTTTTCTTTTCTCTCATAAAGGCTTCTACAGTTTCTACTGGGGTTCCGTTTGGTACTTTTACAAGTATTTTTCTTTCTTCCAGCATCTGTATAGACATTGTACGTCTTCTAGATTGTTGAATTTCATAAATAAATTGCATAAAACCTCTATAATTCCCCTGAAACTGTCTTATATTTTAGACAATTTCCCCTGCATTAACCTTTTTTTTACGTTTTTACTTTGCCCTAGCATTATAAATCACTTTGAGTTTATTGTCATTTATACAAACCCCTCCCCGGAATCTCCACGTTTACAAAAGATAGAAGAAAATAAGTTTTTTATCTACCCTCTTTCTTTTGTAGAATTGTTCTACTAATGAAAAGATATATTATTCTTTTATTTCCTCTTCTATGTAATTATATAATTGCAACTTGACTTACATTATAGACAGAGGAGAATTATGAAAGAAAATCCACAGATGAAATTTAACGATGTTGAAATGGCAAAACATGCAAAATGCTTTAATCAACTGTGTGCTAAAAATAATATTGCCAGTTTCTGGTGGGATACAAACTTCTTAATCAGACGAGAGGAAAAGCAGACTTTTCAAAAAGTGATTGATGCTATTATGGCCCCTTATGCTGATAAAAAATTCATAAAGAACTCTGGCTCAGGCTTTGAAGCAGCAGAAAATGCTGTAAATAATATGAAAACCGGCTGGAATCTTGGAAACACTCTTGATGCCCATAAATCCTTTTGTGTTTTTAATAATGAAAAAAATCTCTGGGAAGAAACTGTAAATCTTACTGGTCTTGAAACTGAAAACTGCTGGTTTATGCCAACAACCACTCCCCAAATGATTCAATATGTAAAAGAACTTGGTTTTAATGCCGTAAGAATTCCTGTAACCTGGGCCGGTCATCTGGATCAGAATAATAATATTGCCCCAGAATGGATGGCTCGCGTAAAAGAAATTGCTGATTATGTAATTTCTCAAGATATGTACTGTATTATTAACGTTCATCATGATTCTGGTGGTCATGGATGGGTTCGTGCCTGCGAAAGTTCCTATCTCCAATATTCCGATAGACTGACTTCAATTTATAAACAGCTGGCCCAAACTTTTGCTGATTATGACGAAAAATTACTTCTGGCCGGCATAAACGAAATCCTTGATGAAAATGCCTCTTGGGCCGACCCTAGTCCACAGGCTTCTTTCTGGTGCGATAAATGGAATCAACTCTTTGTAGATACAGTTCGCTCCAGCGGCGGAAAAAATAAAGAAAGAAATCTTATTGTTATGGGTCCCGCAGGTAAAAGCAGTAAAATTGCCATGCAACAATTCAATATGCCTTCTGACTCGGTTGAAAATCATCTGATTTTTGAATTCCACAATTACGATCCTCAATCTTTCTGCTGGCCTCAAAATAAAGATGGTTCCAACAAGGGCGAAACTCCATATTGGGACCAGGAAAAAAATCCTAAGATTCTTGAAGAAGTTTTCGAAAATCTTATGTCTTTTTCCGGTAAATTAAAGGCCCCGATTATTTGCGGTGAATATGCTGCCTGGCCAAAAGTTCTTCCTGAATAGATAGCAAACTTTCATTTGTGAGTGGAAACTTTTCTGCTAAATCAGAATAAACAGAATAAATCCACTCACAAATAATTCTTTACACTGCTTCCCCACTATCTTCTTTACTTTCTTGATATTCCGAAAAATGAGAAATCATTGGTTCTATATCTTTTTTGTGAATTTCGCGGTCAATATAATTCTTTGTGATTTTTGCGACTAATGGACTTAATGAAATTACACCAATCAAGTTTGGAATCATCATTAAACCGTTGAATGTATCAGATAAATCCCAGGCAAGGGAAAGACTCATTGTAGAACCAAAGAAAATCATTACTACAAAAACAATCTTATAAATGATTTGTGTTTTTTCTCCAAAAAGGTACTGCCATGCTGTTGCTCCATAATGACTCCATCCAAGTACTGTAGAAAAAGCAAAGAGTAATATGGCAATTGCAATAAATTTAGGTCCAAACCCACCAAAAACTGTAGCAAAGGCTTCTCCTACCAATCCAGAACCTGCATTCTGAGAAATCATATGTCCTGTTTCTAAATCTACAACTCCTGTAGAAAGAATTGCAAAGGCTGTCAAAGTACAAACAATAATTGTGTCTGCAAAAACTTCAAAAATACCCCACATTCCCTGCTGAACCGGTTCTTTTACATTTGATGATGAGTGAACCATAACCGAAGAACCAAGTCCTGCTTCGTTAGAAAATGCTCCACGCTTAAATCCCCAGGTGATTGCTTTTTGTAAACCGTAACCCACTACTCCACCGGCAGCTGATTTTGCGGCAAATGCCCCCTTGAAAATTGAAGCAAATACTACTGGAACAGAAGTTATATGTGTAAAGAAAATTACAAGTGCTCCAATGATATAAATAATTGCCATAAAAGGAACTAATTTTTCTGTAACTGCGGCAACTCTTTTTAGTCCACCTAAAATTACAATTGATGCAATAATTACAAGTCCAATTCCGCTTACCCAGGTTGGAATATTAAATGCAACTTCCATATTTCCGGCAATTGAATTTACCTGACTCATATTTCCAATTCCAAAACTGGCAATCAAACAGAAAAAGCTGAATAAAACAGCAAGAATACGACCAAGAGACTTCATTCCTTTGTAACCGCCAAGACCGTCCTTAAGGTAATACATTGCTCCACCATGCCATTCTCCATTTGCACCCTTTCTACGGAAATAAATTCCAAGTACGTTCTCGGAATAATTTGTCATCATGCCAAAAATTGCCATAATCCACATCCAGAAAATTGCTCCTGGTCCACCTAAAATGATTGCGGTGGCAACTCCAACTATATTTCCTGTCCCAATTGTTGCTGCAAGAGCGGTACATAAACTCTGAAATTGAGAAATTGCTTTGTTTTCTTTACCGGTATGAGCCGTAATTTTTTTATCTTTAAAAATCGCACCGATTGTCTTTTTTATCCAATGTCCAAAATGAGTGAATTGAAATCCTTTGTTTACAAGAGTCATTAAAAGTCCCGCTATAAACAAAAGTGCAATACCAAAAGTTCCCCAAACAACCCCATTTACCGAAGAATTAATTTTTGTAATTGTCTCTATCATATGAGCCCCCTGAAAAAGAGTGAGAATAAAAAAAGAGGCAGAACTGAAAAAACAGTTCTGCCTCTTTGCAGTACCTTTAACTTACAGAAATTATCAATAATAATCAACAGGGCTAAATAAGATTTCTGAAATATTTTTATTTCCTGGCCAAAAACTTTACTTTTATTTAACCTTTCTTTAATTAAAATCTAATTTCCATGCTATTATTATAGTATTAAAAATATTGAGGTTATTATGAGCACTGAAGAAATTAAAAAAACTGCAAATTTAAAATTAAATGTAAA
This sequence comes from Treponema sp., assembly GCA_024682655.1. Taxonomy (GTDB): domain Bacteria; phylum Spirochaetota; class Spirochaetia; order Treponematales; family Treponemataceae; genus Treponema_D. Next base: position 51,595 of record JAIKYZ010000129.1, on the reverse strand, counting down.
AAGAACTTTTATTATAGGCTTTGCCTTTTTTGGTATTTTATTACTCTGGCAGGTTTATGATGCCTGGTGTCCAACTTTCTTAACAGAACTTTTTGGCAAAACTTTTTATGGTCAGGACCGTTTTAATCACACAGATCAAGTTCAATATCTGGTTGGAATTATGATGGCTTTGGATAACCTGGCCGCTTTGATTTTACTTCCTATCTTTGGAAAATTATCTGATAGAACTCATACAAAAATCGGAAAAAGAATGCCTTATATTCTGGTGGGAACTTTTGTTTCTGCTGTAGCATTTCCCTTTATTCCGGTACTTTTTCATCACAATAAATTAATTGGAACTGTTATTGTTATGGCAATTACAGTTTGTTTTATGATGATGTACAGAAATCCTGCCGTAGCCCTTATGCCGGATATGACTCCAAAACCTTTAAGAAGTAAGGCAAATGGAATTATCAACATTATGGGGTATGTTGGTGGGGCCTGTGCTACTGTTCTTGGAATTTTCTTTGTTTTAAGCCGCTATCTTGGAACTAAAGCAGGTTCAGAAAATAGCTGGCAGTACAATAATATCTGGGCAATCGAAGCACCTTTTTTAATCGCCTCAGTCCTGATGGTAATTTCTGCCCTGGTTTTGTTTTTTAAGATTGATGAAAATAAAATTGCAGAAGAAGTAAAAGAAGAAATGGCAATTGGCGAAAGTATGGCCGAAGTTGCCGACAAGGTAGAAGAAAATAAGGCCTTAAGTCCTGCAAACCGCCGTATGCTTATTTTTATTTTGATTGCAGAATTTTTCTGGTTTATGGCAGACAACGGAATTGGAACTTTTATGGGTAACTACACTATTTATTACCTGGCCGCCTCTTCTTCTTCAAATATGATTAATACAATTATTGGTGGACTTGGTTCAGTTCTTGGTTTTGCTCTTGGTGGTTTAATTGCTGCCAAAATCGGTAGAAAATGGACAGTAATTTCTGGTCTTGGGCTTTCACTTTTATCTTACTTAGTATGGGCCCTTCTTACCTTTACAGTATTAAAAGGTGCTGCTGGTTCTGGAAACTTCCCTCTTTCAATCTGGATAATCTGGTTTGTAAAAGGACTTGGAATGTCTTTAGTTCACGTAAATTCTTTCCCAATGGTAGTAGAACTTTGTTCTTCTGATAAAATTGGTAAATTCACAGGATATTATTATGCTTCTTCTATGGCCGCACAAACAATCACTCCAATAGCTCTGGGACTTTTACTTATGCATCCAAACTTAAACTTTGGATATCTTCCTGTTTATGCTTTAATTTGTCTTATAGTATCATTTACAATTTTCTTCTTTATTAACAATGTTAAAGTCGATAAAGTTAAAATCACAAAAGGTTTAGAAGCCTTTAGTGGAGATGATTAATAATGTCAAAAGATAAAATTATAGAAAAAATTAATCCCCTGTTTTTAAATGGTATTTGTCACAGGGGATATCACAATCAGGAATTCAGCGAAAACGGATTAAAGGCTTTTCAAAATGCAATTGATCACAATATGGCCCTGGAATTTGATGTCCACCTTACAAAAGATGGAAAATTAGTAGTTTTTCATGATTCTGACACAAAAAGAATGACAGGAAAAGAAGGTATAATTGAAGACCTTACTTTTGACCAGATCAGAGAAAATTACCGATTATTAGACGGCGAAATTATTCCAAGCCTTAAAGAAGTTCTTGATTTTGTAAATGAAAGAGTTCCAATGGTAGTTGAATTAAAAGTTTACCGAAGAAACTGGACTCCTCTGGCTAAAAAAGTATTAGAAGAGCTTGAATGTATAAAAGACAAGAAAAATGTAATCTTAATTTCTTTTGATCCAAGGGCACTTTTTAAATGCAAAAATAAGGGATATGTTCGCCAGTTACTGGTTGCAAAATCAGATGATTACACCTACCCCTTCCGTCATTTTTTTGAAGGCCTGGATATTGAGTATGTTATGCTTAAAGAAAAAAGGGTTCAGCGTTACATAAAAAAGCATTTTTCTAACACCTGGACAATTGAAGGTCAGCCTCTTTTAGACCAGATAAAACCTTATCTAAAAGATTTGGATACCATCACTTTCCAGTTTATAGAAAGTCAGAAAGTAAAAGATTCCCTAAGAAAATAGAAAAATTAATCGTAATAGTCGTCATCCTCATCATCAAAATCATCATAGTCTCCCTGGACAATAACTTCTTCATATAGAATATTGCCAGAGGAGTCTGTTACTCTTCTTATACGACTTGCTTTATTTACACTTCTGGATTTCTTGCGGGCTTTTTCCTTCTGCTCCAATGAATCCATAAGTTCCCTGTGACGGATCTCTGCATTAATTTCCTCATTTTCTATATCTTCCATTTTGAGTTTGTTATTTATCAGAAAAATAATCATAAGAAAGATAATAATTGCAGTTACCATAAATTCACCTCCGTATAGATAAAATGACATCTTTAATTATAAATAGTAGATGTGTCATTGAACGATACTGGTAAATTTTATTTTTAATTTTCTGCAAAAATATTGTTAAAAACGCTAAAATTCCTAGCCTGCTTGTCAGGACAATAAATTGCAAACTCAATAATTTCAAAAGAATGGAGATATTCTTTTAATACTGCCTTATAAACTTTTGCAACAATTTCGGGAGGATTTCTAAAAGCACCGCAGCCAAAGGCGCCTAAAATTAAGACATCGATTTTATTGACAAGAGCAATATTTAAAATTTGTCTGGCCCTGGATTCATGCAAATCTACTAACTGTCTTACCGTTACATTCTTTTCGTTGAAGTCAATGCAAGGAGCCGCACAAGTAATAACATCAGCCTTAAACCATTCTTCCTGGGGTCTCATATTAGGAAGGCTTACATCACTTTTAAAAACAATGATATCAGGACTGTAAATAGCATCATCATTTGCTAAATCATCCAGACTATTTCTATGAGGAGTGTAAAATTCCTTAATCATTTGGGGATCAGTAATACAATCATAAAGATTTGAAATACGGCAGAGACTTTCTTCCTGGGCCCTGGAGCCATAAAGAACTCCCCCGCCAGGATTAAAAGCGTTTGCAAAGTTTAAAACCGCTACCTTTTTCCCCTCTTTTGAATAATTTTCTGCCGCCTCGAAAGTTCTTTTAGTGGAAATTATGATTTTACCTTCTGCTTCAAATCTATTTTTATCGCAATCAATTTTTTCTCCGGCCTTATAACATTTTTGATTTTCTTTTGATTTTTTTCCGGCCTCAAGTAAATATTCATTACTTGTATAAAATTTTTGGGTATCCTGGAATATGATTTCTAAATTTTTGTTCATATTAATATTATAGTAAAAAAAATGTTAAAAAACAGATTTTTTTGAAAAAGTTTTAATTAAAACAATAATCTTCTTTGTGAAATCAAAGATTTTTTGTATATTTATTATAGATGGAGGCAAATATGAAAATAGCAGCAACTTATGATTTATTAACTGGAAACATCTTTCAGCATTTTGGAAAAACTCAAAATTTTAAGATTTATGAAATAGAAAATGGAGCAGTTAAAAGCTCACAGGTAATTGATAACGGCGGATATGGTCATCATGATTTACCACCCTATCTTAAAAGTCTTGGAGTTGAAGTTTTAATCTTAGGAAATCGTGGACAGGGTGCTATTGATGCAATAAACGCAGCAGGCATCAAACAGATTCCTGGCGTTACAGGTAAAGCTGACCAGGCCGCAGAACTTTTTGCTCAGGGAAAACTTGAAGGAAATCCCGATGCAAAATGTGACCACTCAGATCACCACGAACATCATCACGACTAAATAAAAATCCCCCGGCAGATTTAATTCCCGGGGGTAATTTTTTTTAACCTAAGGCCTTGGGTTAATACCCCAGCCTGGCTTTTATTCACTTGTTCCTTTTATAGAAACCCAAACATTATCTGACCGCCCCTTTTGATCGGTTACTACAATTTCGTAATTTCCTGGCTGGGGTTCCCACTCCATACTTTCGCCTGGTTTTGTACGACCTATAAAATTTGCTCCTTCAAACCACATTAACTCTGAGGTATCTGCGTCGCCAGTTGCACACAGCATAATTTTATTTTTTGAGCGGTCCTTCAGGCGGAAAATATAATCTGTTCCTGACATTGGAGAAAGTATTTCTGGAGGATAACCCAGTTTTCTAAAATCCATTCTAAATTCCTGGGGTGGATAATCAGGCGGCTGCATTCTTGGAAGTCCTGCCTGTTCAAAAAGCTGCTGTAAATCACTCGGCCAAAATTCCCTGACCATAGATTTAACATAAGGGGCCTCTTCCGGCGTCATATCTGTACGATATCCTGTTCTTGTATCAACATTTATTTTACGGTGAATCTTACATTTATCTATTGGAGAAACTCCGGGAATAAACCAGGCCCATTCTGTACAAGGACAATCTTCGTTTGGAAGTCCCCCGCTAACAGAACAAACTAAAACTTGTTTACACTTTGGAGGATGCATTTCTCTCTTAAGCCTTTCTTTTTCTGGAATATCGGACAAAATTGAATAGGCAAGATTAAATAAAAGTGGAGCGGCCATTTGTCTTCCAATAAAGGAATTATTTCCTTCTCCACTGAAATTTCCAATCCAGACGGCACAAATGTAGCGGTCAAAAATTCCAACTGACCAGCAATCTTTAAATCCAATTGAAGTTCCTGTTTTATAGGCCACCGGAATATCTTTAATTTCCTGAGGTTTTGTCTGATATGGAGGAGTATTTGCTTCCAGCATTTTTCTTACAATAAAAGAACTTTCTTCCGATAAAAGTTTTTTACCTTCTCCCCTGCGAATTTGAGGGGTAAAATTTATATCATACTGAAAGCCTTTATTTGCCAGAGTTCCATACATTTTTACAAGTTCAAGCATTGTAACTTCACAGGTTCCTAAAACAATGGAAAGTCCGTAATAATCCTTTTCTTTCATTCCTCCAACGCCAGAATCCTGCATAAAATCATATAAATCGTACTTTTTAATATCTCTGTTCAGAGTGATAGCGGGGATGTTTCTGGAATCGGCCAGGGCAAACCAGGCGTGGACAGGGCCTTTAAAAATACTTCCATAATTATCTGGAGTATATTCATTAAAAGTTTGAGGAGTATCTTTTAGCATAGAGCTGTAATGAATTATTCCCTGGTCTAAAGCGAGTGCGTAAATAAAAGGTTTTAGAGTGGAACCAGGAGAACGCTTTGAAGTAGTAAGATTAACCTGACCTTCAATTTCATTATTGTAATAATCTGCAGAACCAATATTGGCAATTACTTCCATAGTCTTCCAATCTAAAAGAAGAACAGCCCCATTTTTAACACCAAAGTGTTTATTTTGATTTATATATTTTTTGAAAATCTCTTCGCACTTGTGCTGAACATCTAAATCAAGACTAGTTTTAAGAGTCTTTTTTGATTTTTCAAACTGCTGGTCCTTATAGATATTCAACATTTCTGTAAAATGTCTGGCTTCGTTTGGAAATTTACAATAAGTAGACATCTGCATATCCATAAAAACTTCTTTATCTGCATCTTCGGGATGTTTTTCCAGCCAGGAAGCAAATAAGACTTTTCTTGCCTGAATTAATTCACTTGGGGTTCGCTTTGGAGTTGGAGCTCTTTTGATTGGATTTTGAGGCAGAACACAAAGCATAATATTATCCGAAAGGTTTAGGTTTCTGATATCCTTGTTAAAGTAATACCAGGCAGCAGTTTCAAAACCTTCAATATTTCCACCGCAGGGAGCAAGATTTACATAGGCTTCTAGAATCTGATCTTTTGAAAAACACATTTCAAGATAAATTGCTTTACGAATCTGTTTTAATTTTCCCGGAATATTTTTTGTGTAAAGATTATATTTTAATTTGGCAACCTGCATTGTAATTGTAGAAGCGCCAATTCTTCGGGATTTTTTTATGTAAGTTTCCCAGCCGGCTCTAAAAACAGAAGCAATATTTACCCCGTGATGGCTGTAAAAAAATTTATCTTCCTGTAGTAAAAGAGCTTCTATAAATTGTGGAGGGAAATCCTGAATTGGACGGTAGATTCTATATTTATCGTCTTGAGTTAAAAAGACCTGCAGAAGTTTTCCATTTCTATCTGAATAAGATTTTGAAAATTCTATGCCTTTAAAAATATCTCCCCTACGATTCATATAAATCAAATGAATCGCAAAAGAGAGAATCAAAATTAAGAAAAATGAACTGACACCCAAAAGTATCAGTTTTTTTCTAGTTAATTTCATCAAAGCTACTTAGGTCTTACTTGGCAGGATTGATTGTAATTGGATCCTGAGGAGCAAAAGCCCTGATTTCTTTGTTATACATGCTTTCTGCAAACATTGGAGGTACAACAAATTTTCCAGAACTTACAGCCTTTGCCTTATAGGTAAAGGTATTTACATTCTGGCTAACAGTTCCATAAATTACAACTCTGTCTTCACGAATATCAACGTAATCGGCTTCCCAATCTCCGGTATCTTCGTTTCTAATTGACTGTATATCAGTTTCAAGACCGGCAGGAGATAAATCGACCAAAGCAATATTAGAAAGACTGCCTGCTAATGAACGGAAGGAAATCTTAACTGTGATTGTGTCACCTACTTTGATTTCGCTTAATTTTCCACCGTCTGCCGATAAATATTCACGACTGATTTCAAGTCCGTCTTTAATAGGAGCAGTTGGAATTTCTTTTTCAAATCCAGCCTGTAAAGTTCCATAATAAAGTGGCATTGTTTTATCAGTTGTATATTTGATTTTTTGAACATTATCTTTATACTGACCCTTCAAAACAATATCCCCGGTAAGAGGAATTTCGCTTTCCTGGTCTCCGGTGATTGCATAAACTTTATATACATCACCTTTTTCTAAGTAAGCATAACTTTCAAAAGCCCTGATTGCAGCAGAAGTTGAATAAGTATTGTAGTTGCAATATTGCAAAGAATTACAAAGAAGATCAACTTCGGTAGATTTAATATCACTAACTCTTTCTGGGAAGTAAGAAGCAATTACATCAATATAAGTTGAAATATAATGCAAACCATTGTGATAAGCCCAAGAAGAATCAAAAATTCTTGAGTTCTTAATCTTCTGTAAGATTCTGTTTGCTTCTTTATCCTGTTTTAACATTGCATAACTTGCTGCAAGATATAAGCCTGAATAATCTGTTGGACTGTAATTTCTATAACTTAAATCTGATTCAAGATTTTCAAGATAAGAAGTAGTTACAATTCCATCTTTTGTAAGAACATAAATTGCATAGGCTCTTAAATAAATTCCATATTCATCATCATTTGAGCTATTTGCAATTACTTTTACGGCCTTCATAACCTTATTGTAGAATTCAGATGGTACATAGAAATCTTTATTACGGGCATCTGTAAGGAATTCTGCACAATAGAGGGTAATAAAGGAATCTGTTGGGCTCTTACTTGTCCAATAACCAATATTACCGTCGTATTTCATTCTTGACTGTAAAATTCCAATAGTATCACTTACCATTTTCTTTGCATCAGCCTGAGTTTTATTTCCAGATTTTACAAAATCTTCGTACAAATATGGATAAGCTTTACTTGTTACCTGTTCTGCACAACCGTATGGATATTTTGCCAGATAGAAATTAAGGCTATCAATAAAGGAAGTTGGAACATTAGAAACAGAAACTTCCCTTTGAGCAAGTTCGTCGTAAAGTCTGTGGTCAACATCTGTTTCGATTGAAGGTTTTTTACTTACACCTGCAGTTACCCAAACCTGATATGGCATTGAAGGTCTAACACTTAAAGTTGAATTTAATTTACAAGTTTCGCTTGAATCTGAAGCAACAAACAACAAATCTGCAGAACCTAAAATTTCCTTAGTCTTTACCCGGAAATTACAAGTAGCGTCTTTTCCCTCTGCAATTGTAAAGGAAGCAGAAGGTTCACCAATGATTTCAAGGTGCTTACTTGGAAGAGCATTTAAAGTAACTTTATTATTTCCACTACCCTTATGATTATTTGTAACAGTTACAGAAACATCAAATTCATCTCCAGGGGCGGCTGCTAATGGAACGTTTGGAGTAATAATTAATGGGTTACGTGCAAGAATTGAAGTTTCTTCTACACCAATCTTATCTTTAGAAACCGCAACAGCCATAATTCTAAGACTTCCGTTGAAATAATCTGGAACATGGTAAGTAACGGAACGAGTTTCAGGTCCAGTTTCCATTATTCCCGACCAATAAGCAACTGAAGCATTTTGTTTTCGCTTAAATGGATTTAAATTTTTAGCCAGCATGTCCATTGAAGCACCACCACCGGTTGCCCCAAGAGTTTTTAGAATATTGAATTCTGGCAAAACCAAATCAAGAATTTGCGATGTAGTAACTTCAAGAGCGCGTTTTTTAAAGAAATGGCTGAGTGGATTTGGAGTCTTATATTTTGCAACCTGTAAGATACCTTCATCAATTGCAAAAAGAATAATCCTACCACTGTCAGAAGAAGAATATTTAATTTCAAGGTCATTTCCAGATTTTACTTCTGAAGGAACTTTAATATCAATTTTATTATTTCTGCGTTCCCTGCCAACCGAGAATGGGACAGCACCATAACAGAATGGACTCATAAAGATTTCTTTAGAATCAATAGAACGGGTAAACATTACATTTATATATCCGTTTCCTTCAAGATCATTTGGAATCTGAATTGTCTGAACCGAAGAAAGTCCATTTGTTTTGAACCATTTATAAGAATAAACATGATCTCTTTCGATTGTGATAAGACCAGTTCCCTCGTATGGAGCTTTAATAAAGATTTCGGCAGTTGAACCTGGATTTAAATCTGCTGTCTGCAATTTAAGTTCAAGTTCGGCAGTTCTTGTAAGGCTTCTGGCAACATTTTTATCACCAACAATTGTGTAATTAATTGTATTAAATACCAGACCTTCGCTATTTTTAAGAACGAGTTTATATTCACCAGGAAGTTCACTTGGAAGAATATAATCGCTTCCCTTTTTACTGATAGAAATTTTCTGACTAGAAACCGGATAGGATTTTTTAACAGACTGATACTTATAAAGACCATTTGACTGTTTTACCAAAGTAGAAATATATCTGATTTCTTCAATTTCAAGACTTACATCATCTAAATCAATCTGTTCAAGTTCCTGATTAATTGCGATAAAGGAAAGTTTTCTTACAGATTTTGAATTGATATAACCCAAAGATCCGTCTGCCTTATAACCAATTAAATATTTTAAAGGAGAAACATATAAACTAGACTGACTTGTAACAGAACGTCCACTAGCCTTTTCAAAGGCTTCTACATAGAAATTAAGTCTATAAGTAGCTTTTTCAAATTTGGCCAGGTCAATATCAAAAGAGGCTTCGCCCTTATCATCTGTCTGTTTAGTTCCAAGGAATTCTTCAAAAGATTTTCCCTTGTAGTATGGATCTGTAAAATAATAATCTGAATATTTATAAAGAACTGGGAAACCTGGTGTAAGAGTAAGCTGAGCCTTTACATCATTTCCAGAAGCTGGTGTTCCAAATAAATTTTTCAAAGCAAGGCTACCCTTAAGCTGGCCTGGGTTAATCCATCCATTTCCTGGGAGAGGATCAAAGCCAGTAGTAAGAGATAAGGTGTCTGGCAAAAATTCTTCAACTTTAATCTGATTAGAAGTTAAGAATTCCCTGTCTGTCCAGTCTGAATATTCTTTAATAAGGTAAAGATTTGCAGTGTAAAATCCTGTTGGAGAATAATCCTGAGTTTCAAAATCAATTTCTTCAAATCCAGAAGAAGACAACTGAATTCTCCTATTAAATACAATTGAACCATTAGGATCTGTAATTTCAATTTCCAGAGGAGTTCCCTGTAAATCAATATTCCAATCTCCAGCCTTTGCAATAAATGCAAGGTGAGCAGTTTCGCCAGGCCTATACATTCCTCGATCGTTGAACAAATAAGCTGTAATTCTCTTAGGATCTGATTTTCCGTATTCACCACCAATATCGTAGTTTGAATAATCAAGAACTCGACCCCTTTCTGAATATGGCATAAAGGCTAAGTCATTTGCAGTTTCAACAATAAAGGCTGTTGGGCGGTGTTCATCATAATATCCACTCACTTGTGGAAGTCTTGCATGTCCGTTTGTATCAGTTTGAGTTGAAATCAAAGTATTACCATTTAATCCAACAACTCTAACTGTTGCATAAGATGCAGGAAGACCTGTAGAAATATTCTGAACAAAAACATCTCTAGTGCCGTCAGTATTTTTCTTAACTACAAATCCTAAATCTGTAATAAGAATAAGACGTCTATCTGAAAGGCCAGAGTAATAAGAATTTGAACCTAAATAATCATCATCTTCTGCAACCTGGAAAATAAATAGTCCGTTTTTAAGATTTTTGTTAGGATTGCTCTTTAATTTTTCTGTAAAATCATAAGAGAAATATGAAATTGTTTTTTCAGAAGCATCTAAAACCTGATAACTTGAAATTTCAGATTCAGCAATATTATTTTCGTTGAAAGAATAATTTTCAAATCTGAAATTTTTCATATTTCCATTAGACATAGAAACTAAGTGATTTACATCTTTTGGCATAATTCTTGAAAGTCTGTAGTAAACTTTACTAAGACCACGGGAATACATAGCCATTTTTTTAGAACCCGAAAGGGACAAAATTGTACCTTCGGACATAATTCCAAGTTCTTTTGGATAACGAGGAACTCTTAAAATATACTCACTTGCATTTTCATCATTGTCAAAGCGTAATTTATAACCACCAAAGAAATCAATTCCACCTTCGATTCTTACATAAAGGAATCTGTCTGGAGTAGCCTGATATTTAAAACTATTTAAAGTACTTGCTGGCTCTGGAGTTGGGATTTCTTCTAGACTTATTTTTTTAGATTGATTTAAAATAAAATCTGTAACATAACCTGATGACCAGTAAAAATCTTTTTCTGCAGGATAACCTTCCATTTCTGGACGATCTTTTGGCAATTCATAAACGGAAATGTGTTTTCCCAATTCTTCAACGGCAACAGAACCTTTACTTTCGATTATAAGTGTATGGTCATAATTCTGTTCTTCATTCTTAACAAGATTTGTAAAAACATTTCTGATGCTTACAAAATCACTCATACCAGGAATTGAAACCGAAGCAGAATCTTCATCACTGGATTTTCCACCAACTAAAGCGGCAACACCCTTTTTAAGTATGATTTTTACATTTGAAGTATAAGGAGGAATTGGAAGATTTTCAGAAACTATGTAAGCTTCCATTAAATCATCGCTGTAGTTGAGTTTAAAATTACAGTCCTGGCTTCTGGTTACTTTACCCCTGTAATCATAATATTCAAAAACCAATTGAATTGAATCTTTAATCGACTCTTTTACAAATTGATGACTGGCTTTAAGAGTACAAGTAACTCTCTTTTCCTCTGGATTCAGGGGATTAATATAAAATTCTGAATCATCAAGATAAACAGAAAAAGAATCTGTTTTAAATGAAAAATCTGATTTTATACTTACCTGCTCTGAAAAAATAGTAGCAGGCATAGTAAATTTGTAGCGGGTATTTAATTCCCATGGAGAAGATGGAGTAAACCTTAATTTTGTATCATCAACCCAAAGCCACTGACCAGAAATTGCAGGAGAAATTACAATATCGGTATTAGGAGCCTTTCCAACATCTTCAAGACTGGCAACAGAACCGTCAAAATTAACTAAGAGAGAATCTGGTTTTCCTTCTGAATTCAGTCTGCTGGAAGGTTCAAAAACTCTATAGTCAACAGGAACCTTTCCATTTTTCTTCTTTGAACCTTTATTACTATTACAAGAAATAAGTGATAAAAGAAGAATACTTAAAATAGAAAATCCAATAATTTTATTAAACAATTTCATAACAACCCCTGGATAATTTTTTAATTATCTTACTTTAAGCATTTAAAGCCTGGTCTAAATCTTCAATTATGTCCTTTACGTTTTCGATACCTACAGAAAAACGAACTAAATCTGGACCTACTCCACAAGCTTCAAGTTCCTGATCTGTAAGCTGACGATGAGTTGCACTAGCAGGATGTAAAACACAAGTATGAGCATCTGCAACGTGGGTTGCAATCATAGCAACCTTTAAGTGTTTCATAAATTCTTCAGCAGCTTTTCTACCGCCTTTTACACCAAAAGAAACTACACCACAAGTACCATTAGGCATATATTTTTGAGCCAAATCGTAATATTTATTTCCCTTAAGTCCTGGATAATTTACCCAGCTAACCTTTGGATGATTCTGTAAAAATTCAGCTACTTTAAGAGCATTTTCGCAATGACGAGGAACTCTAACTGCCAAAGATTCAATTCCAAGATTAAGCATGTAAGCATTCATTGGAGATTGAATTGAACCAAAGTCTCTCATTAACTGAGCAGTACACTTTGTAATAAAAGCTCCTTCCTTGCCAAATTTTGTAGCATAAGTAATTCCATGGTAAGATTCATCTGGAGTACAAAGGCCAGGGAATTTATCTTTATGAGCCATCCAGTCAAATTTTCCTGAATCAATAATTGCACCACCAACAGTTGCATCATGGCCATCAAGATATTTTGTTGTAGAGTGAGTTACAATATCACAGCCCCATTTAATTGGCTGACAATTTATAGGAGTTGCAAAGGTATTATCTACAATAAGAGGAACACCATGAGCGTGAGCAATTTTAGCAAAACGTTCAATATCAAAAACTGTAAGAGCTGGATTTGCAATTGTTTCTCCAAAAACTGCTTTTGTATTTGGTTTAAAAGCGGCTTCCAATTCTTCATCGCTGCAGTCAGGACTAACAAAAGTAAAATCAATTCCCATTTTGCGCATTGTTACATTAAAAAGATTAAAGGTACCACCGTAAATTGAAGAAGATGCAATTACATGGTCACCATTATTTGCAACATTGAATACGGCAAAAAAGTTTGCAGCCTGGCCTGAAGATGTAAGCATTCCTGCAGTTCCGCCTTCCAAAGCTGTAAGTTTAGCAGCAACATAATCATTTGTAGGATTCTGAAGTCTTGTATAAAAATATCCACTAGCTTCAAGATCAAACAACTTTCCCATATCTTCACTTGTGTCGTACTTAAAAGTTGTAGACTGAACGATAGGAATCATACGAGATTCTCCATTTTTTGGTGTATAACCGGCCTGAATACATTTTGTTTCCTGTTCCATAAAATACCTCTTGCGCAATTATAGAATAAAGCAATTAATTATTGAAGTGAAATTGCATACAATTCAATAGGACTTATTCCCTAATGATAAAAAAAGAGCCAGACAATTAAGACTGGCCCGTAAATCATTATTTACCAAATACTCCAAATGCAGTTAATAAAAGTACAAATAATAAAAGTGGAGCAACATACCTTATCATTACAACATAAAGCCCCTTTCTGGTAAATTTTTCTCCATTAAGGGAAATTTCATCCAGAGCAGTTTGAGGCTTACATACCCAGCCAATAAGAATACAAGTAAGAAGACTTGTAACAGGCATAAGAATATTATTTGAAATATAATCCATAACATCCAGAATCTGAGCTGTAGAACCATTAGGAAGTTTTATTTCAAAATAGAGGATATTGTAGCCAAAGCAGACTATTAAAGAAATTACAAAAGTTGATGCTGCCATAATAAGAGTTGCCTTCTTTCTGGACCAGCCATTTTTATCAATCATACTGGAAACAATTGCTTCCAAAATAGAAACTGCACTTGTTAAGGCCGCAAATAAAACCATTGTAAAGAAAATAATACCTATGATATTTCCAAAAATTCCCAGTGATGCAAATATTCCTGGTAAAGAAACAAACATAAGGCCTGGGCCTGCAGACATTCCTTCTGTTCCCTTAAATACATAAACGGTAGGAATAATTATAAGACCTGCAAGGAAAGCAATAAGGGTATCAAAAATTGCAATCTGATTTACAGATTTTTCCAGATGAATTTCATCTTTCATGTAAGAACCATAAGCAATCATAATTCCCATAGCAATACTAAGTGAATAAAAAAGCTGGCCCATGGCATCAAGACAAATCTGCATAAATTTCTTAAAAGTAACACCCTTAAAACTTGGAACTACATAAATTGAAAGGCCCTGTAATCCTGTACGGGTAACTCCATTTTCGTCGGTATATTTTAAGAACAAGGCATAAATTGCAATGAATAAAATAATAATAACCAGAATTGGCATTAAAATTTTTGATGATTTTTCGATTCCGTTTTCTACACCCTTGTAAACAATAAAAAAGCAAGCCAGGGCAAAAATAGTCATAAATAAAATTGGCTGCCAGTTTCCTGAAATAAAAGAATTAAAATATCCATCCTGAACGGCCTCTGCCCCATGCCAGGTTAAATAAGTAATCATATATTTTACAACCCAGCCACCAATTACACAGTAATATGGATAAATTATAAAAGGAATTACAAAAGAAAAGATTCCAAGAAAAGCCCATTTTTTGTTTAACTTTTTATAAGCAGTTAAAGGACTTTCTTTTGTTTTTCTTCCAATTGCAATTTCTGTTGCCAGAAGGGCAAATCCAAAGGTAAAAGCTAAAATTAAATATACGACAAGGAATAATCCACCACCATCTTTTGCCGCAAAATAAGGAAATCTCCAGATATTTCCTAAACCTACTGCAGAACCTGCTGCAGCTAGAACGAAACCAATTGACCCGGTAAAAGAATTTCGCTCAGTTTTTTCACTGTTCATAATTTCATCCTAAATTTAAATATTTTGTTATTTTAACATTTTTATTAAGCAAGTATCAATCTATTGAAAATATTTTTATAAAATGCTTTTACCTGGCGCTTTTGCTAGTTAAAATTCTTGAGATAAGTCATAAAATCTAAAACTGTAACAACTTTATCTGTTTCAAAATTTCTTCCGTCTACAAGATGCATAATTTCATTTTCTACAACGCCAAGAACTGCATCAAAATCCCTGTCCTCAATCATCAGGTCAAAGACTGGGCTTTTAGGCTCTGTCATCCTGCTAAATCGGCGTGAAAATTTTCTAGCCAAATCAGGATTTCCGCTCTGTAAAACATAAAGGTTCCACAAGTATCGGGCACACATTTTTCTTGTTATCTGCTGGCAAGTTAAAATTTCTTGAGAAGAATCCTGGGGATTTACTGTTGAATCAAAAATTCCAGCCTGAGTTAATTTTACAATCAAATCTGAAGTTTTTAATTTTGGGCCAGTTGTTAAATCTTCCAGAAGATGTGTGCTTTCGTAAGTCAATCGAACCATAGTTTCTAAAGTCAAAGGAGAAGTAATATTCTGGTCAAGCTTTAATTTATCAAGATTTTCGTTATCAATTCCAGAAATATACAAAGTCCATACCTTATCTCGGAATTCCTTGTAGGCCTGGCGATAATTACTACGAGATTCATTATCAAACTGAACAAAAGCCTGATCTATTGCGGCTACAGATTTATCAAATTCCTTCTGTCCATAAAGTAAAATTCCCTTTTCCAAAAGGATTATTGCATTGTTGGCATCGTAAGAAAGAATTTCATCTACCTTTACCAAGGCTTCTTCGGGACTTGAAAGTTTTGTGCCTAACAACAAAACGTAATCATCTCCATTCTGAAGACTTTTTGCACTTTTATAGCAATCTTCTGCGTTCTTATTTTTTCCCTGTAAAATATAAAGGAGACCGTCGATTGCAGTAAGATGAGCGGCAATAATTGGTTCAATGTGTTTTTCTTCCAGGTGAGTTTTAATATCCTGATGTAAATAAGAAAGATCTTCGCTGGAATAACTTCCTGTCAAAAGATAATCAGATTCGATTAAAATATAACTGTCATCAAAAATAGATAATTCAGTAGCCAGTTCTTCGTTTAAATCTGTACTTTGAAATACATCTTCTTGAATTGTAGAAGTACAAGAAACTAACAAAAGACCAAAGGTTATCAATAATAAAACAAACTTTTTCATATTTCCTTCTCTATTTTATTTTCCAAGCGTTAAGTTTTTTGTCTATAGATAAGACCAGACAGTCAATTTTTTTATCGCCGTTCAAGTCTGTAAATACCGGAAGACCATAACCTGTAAGTGGGAATGAATTTAAGAATTCAAGATCTTTATTAAAGCCATAAATTGTATTTGATTCACCGCTAATAAAGATTTCTTCATTTTTATCGTTATCGTAATCAAGAATTGTAAGATAACCGCTTTTTGCAGACAAATGAGGAATCTTTACCTTAGTAACATTGCCCTCAAGAGAAACTTTAAAAATTGTTCCGTCTTGAGAAAGTGCAATTACCTGTCCATTTGCCGCTTTTACGTTCAAATAGAAAACTCCATCCAAGGTCATTGGGAAATTATTTAAAACTTGTCCTTTTAAATCCCAGATTGTTAAAATTCCGGCCTGAGTTATAAAGGCAAGATAAGTCTGATGATTTGCTTCAAAGAAATAAGGAGTTCCGTAAGCAATTCCATCTACAGGTAAAATCTTATCTTCCTGACTTGAAACTTTTTGATTCATAAGATGAATGCCGCCTAAAAATCCTTTTTCGTAGAAGGCAATTTTATCTTTATAAACCGAAGGAGCTGCCTTAATCTGATCAAACATATCCAATCCCTGACTGGAAATATTTGCCTGAGAATTTACATAAATCAAAGAATTATTCTGACTTACTATAATTAAATCGTCCCCATTTACCACTGGCTGACAAGAAGGATTTTCTCCAGTTATGATTGGGAAAATTCCTACATTTTCTAAATCTGCATCCATCAAGAAAACATTTCCCTCTTTTGTAAGGGCCCAGAGCTGACCGCCAGTTTTCTTTACAGTTGAAGCAGAAGCTGGCAAAATCCATGCCAAACCGTCAATTTTTCTTTCTTTGCTTTTTAGACTTGAAGTATTAAGGGCTTTTACAAGACCAGATTTTTCCTGCCAGAAAACAGTAGTTTTTTCGTCATTTGATTTATATAAAAGTGGAATTGTATTATCCTGCAATTCCATTGGGAATCCTTCAAGACTTTGAGTATCTGTTGATTCACAGTAAACCGAATTTAAATTAACTGAAATTGTATTATTTTTTGTTGAAACATCAATTTTTCCAATATTGTAAAGTTGAAGAATCTTACTAAAAATAGAATTTCCTTTAACAAAGAATGGAATACTTCTTTCCAGGTTGTAATAAAGACTTATAGAAGAAGCAACAGCCTGCCCTTTTGATACTGAATTCCAGGTTTCGTTTTTACTAAGTTTTGCCCCATTTTTGATTGCCGCATTCATCGAAGCAAGATTTTCTGGAGACTGAGAAAAATAAATAAATCCATCTTTTACCATATAATAAGGTTTTGGAAGATTTACACCAAAGGCCTCTAATACAGATCTAAAGAAAGAAGGAAATTCAATTCTTGGTAATCTTATACCGTCAAGTAAAAGACTGTTGTCAGTTTTTAAAACAATTGAAGATAAAATTGATTCAAAAATAAACTGGCGCTTTTTTTCGTCTTCAACTCTTAAAGCAAAGACAGGATCTGGTTTTCCTTCAAGGCCCAGAACAGCATATTCATCCGAAGTCCAAGAAAATAAAATATTGTCCAGGCTGTCTTTGAATACAGTTTTTGAAACTTCATTTGCTTCGTCCCAGATTTTATTAATATTTTTTGAACCTTCATCCATAACTGTAAAGGCAGCATCTTTTAATTCAGATAAAGTTCCAACATTTATGATTGTGTAATATTGAACACTTTCTGGTAATTTTGTAAGTAAATCTGGAATTTCAGAATTTCTACTTACAAGATTCATAAGTGCGTTTTCCTGGCTTTGGCTCTGTTCAAAAGGAATCTTAACTGCAAGATTAATATTTTCGTCTGTAATTCCAAAATTAATTGAACTTAAATCTTCCTGATCCAAAGAGTTACTTATAAATTTTACATAAGGATTTTCATTTCCCATCAAATCTAAAAGTTTCTTTGCATTAGCCGCAATTCTAAAGGGCTGGTCTAATTTTTCTTTGAGGAAGTCAATTTCTTTTGGCGAATATTCAAGGTCATTATTAAAAGTAAGAGCTTTTTCAAAAAGATTTTTATTATCAGAAAGCAAAACAAGATTTTTTTGAGTCTGAATATAAAGAGTCATATTTTCCAATTGATATTCAAAATGTGATTTTTCGCCGGCTTTTACATAAATTAAATTTTCCAGAGAAATAAAATTATAGGCAAATGGGGCAAGACGACTAATTCCCGATAAAAAGCCCATATCTAAAATGGCCAGGAAATTATTGTTTTCGTATAAAGCAGCATCTACTCTTCTAGACAAAGCTAAATCTACAAATTTATTTTTTCTGATATTAGTTTC
The DNA here is from genome assembly GCA_024682655.1 of Treponema sp. Lineage (GTDB taxonomy): Bacteria > Spirochaetota > Spirochaetia > Treponematales > Treponemataceae > Treponema_D. The sequence goes on along the minus strand of JAIKYZ010000129.1, from coordinate 33,268 downwards.
GCGCAGTTTATAAAAAGTTTCGCGGAAATTTGCAGCAGCTGGCTGGGCAAGAACAACATCGGCGGCTTTTAAATCAATCAAAGGTTCTACCGCAGACCATACAGAATCAGTTCTTACATAAACCGAAAAGTTTTTTGGAAGACCGGAAATAGATGATTTTCTGTCAAAAGCAGAAAAGGTCATCCAGGCAATAAAAATTACAATGATGGCCAGCAAAAGATATAAAATTGCCAGTAAAAATCTTACAATAAAAGGCTTCTTTGATTTTTTACTTTTAGCTGATTTTTTTTCTGATTTATCTTTAGAAATATCCTTTGATACTTCCTTTGAATTTTCATTTACAATTTCATTTGAATTATTTTTTTCTTCTGCGTTAATGCTTGTATTTTCGTTATTTTCCATAATACTAATTTTAAGTTAATGGAAAAACAAAATCAATCAGTATTTTTCCCCTTGCTATTTTCCAAAAATTAGCTTTATTGTAGACTGATTTTCATGCTTTCAAAGAACTTTGATTTATCAAAACTCCTGCAAACAACACCAAATCTTTCAAGAAAACAGAAAATTGAATATGTATGGAGTTTAAGTATCCCAGGAATTTTAGCTCAGATTTCTTCCATATTAATGCAGTATATCGATGCCGCAATGGTTGGAAGTCTTGGTGCTCAGGCTTCTGCCGCAATTGGTTTAGTTGCCTCTTCCACCTGGGTATTAGGTTCACTTTCAAATGCCCTTTCCATTGGTTTTACCGTACAGGTAGCACACGCGGTTGGAGAAGGAAATCAGGATAAGGCAAAAAATATACTTTTAAAATCCATATCCTCTTGTTTGATTTTTTCTTTAGTCATTACTTTGATAAGTGTGTTAATAAGTAAATATCTTCCAGACTGGCTTGGTGCCCAAGAAGAAATTAAAAAAGACGCCATTATATACTTTTTGATTTTTGCTTTGATTACTCCTTTCTACCAGATAATTTATCTCATGAGTGGAATGCTTCAATGTAGCGGAAATATGAAAATCCCTAGTATTTTAAATTCCCTGCTTTGTATTTTAGATGCCGCCTTTAATGTGATTTTTATAAAAGTTTTAAAAATGGGAGTTATGGGGGCCGCCCTGGGAACAGCCGCAAGTGCCATAGTTATTTCTCTTTTAATGCTTTATTTTACCCTGCATAAATCAGAATATCTGGGAATTAGCAAAGGTAGAAGGCCTTTAAAATTGAGTGATTCAGAAACTTCGGGAAAGGTAATAAACAGACAGGCCATAAAACTTGCAAGCCCAATCGCAGTAGAAAAAGTTGCCTTTACTGGAGCCCTAGTTGCAATCACAAAATTAATTGCTCCTTTGGGGTCCCTTGCACTTTCGGCAAATTCTTTTGCAGTTACGGCAGAAGCCTTGTGTTATATGCCAGGTTATGGAATTTCAGAAGCCGCTCAAACTCTTGTAGGCCAAAGTGTAGGCGCCAACCGCAAAGATTTAACAAAATCCTTTTCCTGGATAACAGTTTTTGCGGGAATGATTATTATGGGACTTACAGGTATTTTAATGTATATTTTATGTCCTTATGTTTTCAACTTACTTACACCTGTAGAAGAAATCAGGGACCTTTCGGTAAAGATTTTACGCTTAGAATTATTTGCAGAACCCTTGTATGGAGCTTCAATTGTAGCCAGCGGAGCCTTACGAGGACAAAACGACACTTTAGTTCCAAGTATTTTGAATTTAATCAGCTTATGGATTGTCCGTTTAGGACTTTCAATTTTCTTGGTAAATTCCCTGGGCTTAATTGGAATCTGGCTGGCAATGGCAATAGAATTATGTTTTAGAGGAAGCGTAATGCTAATCAGATTACTTGTAAAAAGTAAAAGTCTTGCTTCCTCTTAATTTTTTTACTGAGGATTTTTTATTTGGTCTGGAACAAGCCAGTAATCACATAAAGCCCCATTCTGGGCAAGAGTATAATCACGAATTAAAACTCCATGATTTGCCTGAGTAATAAGATGATCTAATTCACAGCAAACAGGAAGAATATCCATAAAATCATATTTACGGGCAAAATCATTTATAGGACAACGAGTAAAATAATAAAAATATCCGTCTTTATGCTTTGTATCATCAAAATTGATATCCCAGGTTTTATCTTTATATTCTGGATGTTCATCGGCCCAGGCTTTAGCTCTTTCCATTTTAGCCCTACCCTTTGCATAATCTTCGGGGATGTTCATATTTCTTCCAGCAATCATTTTCTGAGCCATCTTGGCAGCCATCATTTTTCTGGTAACATTTCGCATTCCCTCTAAGGTTAAAGACCCCTGGCCTGCTCTCCAGATTGCAAAAAAGACAAAACACATATAAATATTTGCAGCCATTGGATTATCCTGGCCAATATCTTCTACTTTGCTTAATAAATCTTTGTAGATTGCTGGGCTTGCCTTCAAAACTTTTTTTGTAAGTTCTGAACCGAATTCTTCTTTCATTGGTTTTTTAACCAAAAAGGTAATGACTTTCAAATAAATTCCTTTGTAGGGCATCATACTTTTTATTCTCCATTTATTAAATAAATTTGTTATGTTTAACTAACATTATAAATCATCATAAGAGTCAGTCAAATAAATTGAGAATATAAGAATTTTCAGTAATTAAAACTATCTGTCTTCGCGGAAATAAGCTCTTCCTAAATGCTCTGGTGGCTGATTTTCCATTTTCTTGCGGCTACTAATAGCAATTAAAACTACAATTGTTACAAGATACTGAGACATCTTAAAAAGTTCCTGAGCCCCTCTGCTAAGTCCTGGAATATAAAGATATAAAATGTAGAGGGCTCCAAATAATAAAGAACCCAGAATTGCTTTACGGCAATCCCAAAGACTGAATATTACAAGAGCAACAGCAAGCCATCCACGGTCACCAAAACCGTTGTTTGTCCAGGTTCCGCCTAAATATTCCATTACAAAGTACAAGCCGCCAAGGCCTGCAATGGCACCACCGACAATAGTAGCGATGTATTTGTATTTATTAATATTTAATCCGGCAGCATCTGCAGCGGCAGGGTTTTCGCCAATAGCCCTGAGGTTAAGTCCAATTCTTGTTTTTCTTAAAACATAAGAAATCACAAAAGCTAAAATAATTGCGACGTAAGTTAAAAATCCGTAGCCGAATAATAATTTTCCAACAACCGGGATTTTACACAAAGCTGGAATTGCAGCCTGATAGGCCTTTGCTGTAGTTGCAACAGAAACCTGACCTACTCCACCGGCTAATTTAGAAATTGAACCACCAAAGAAGTTTCCAAAACCAATACCAAAAGTTGTAAGGGCAAGACCAACTACATTTTGATTTGCTCTAAGAGAAATTGTAAGAAAACTGTAGATTAAAGCTCCCAAAGCCGAAATCAAAAGGGCAAAAAATAAAGAAATCAACATTCCAACAAAGGGAACTGGATTTGCAACTGCATTTTCATAAGTAAAAGCAGCAACTAATCCTGCAATTCCTCCCATATACATCATACCCGGAATACCAAGATTTAAATTTCCAGATTTTTCAGTAACTATTTCTCCAATTGATCCAAAGAGAATACTAATTGCCTGTAAAATGGCTTTTTGAATAAAAACTAAAATAATCATTTTGATTCTCCTTCTTTTACTGATTTTTCAAAAACAACTCTGTAACGTGTAAAGAATTCACTTCCAATCAAGAAGAAAATAATAATTCCAATTAAAATATCTGATACGTTTTCGTTTAATCCAAACTGGCTGGCAATCTGAATTGCACCGTTATCCATAAGACAAAGGAAGAAAGAAATTGCTACCATGGCCAGGGTTTTAAAATTACTCATCCAGGCAACTATAATGGCAGTAAAACCTCTACCTCCAGAAAGACTTGTAGAAATTGTATGACTTGCACCGCTAACTACAAGACAACCGGCAAGTCCACAAATAGCACCGGAAAGTGCCATAGTTCTTATAATTACTTTTTGAACATTAATTCCCGCATATCTTGCAGTATCCCAAGATTCACCAACTACCGAAAGTTCATAGCCGTGTTTTGTATAACGCAGGTAAAAAGTCATCAAAAGGGTAACAATAATTACAATCAAAAGATTTAGACCGTAGCGTTGTCCAAAAAGACTTGGGAACCAGCCGGCGTTTGTAGAAGGATTAATAATTCCAACAGAATTTGAACCAACAGGATTTTCCCAGAAAACTACACAAAAGGAAATTAACTGCATGGCTATATAATTCATCATAAGGGTAAAGAGAGTTTCGTTTGTATTATACTTTGCCTTAAAAATAGCAGGAAGGATTCCCCACAAAATACCAGCAATACATGAGCAAATCATAATTAAAGGAATCAACAGTCCATTTGGAATATTTTCTCCGTAAATCATAAGGGCCGCAGAAGCAAGTCCGCCCATTAAAATCTGACCTTCGGCTCCAATATTCCAGAAACGCATTTTAAAAGCCGGTACAAGTCCAATTGCAACTAAAAGAAGAACTAAAGTATCGCGGATTGTAACCCAAAAACGACGTTTAGTTCCAAAAGCGCCATTTAAAATTCCACCAAATATTTCCAGTGGATTTAAATCTGTTACAGAAATAATAACAATTGAACATACAATTAAAGCCGCCAGAACAGCCCCAAGACGTATAAGTAAAGATTTATAAAATGGAAGATTATCTTTTTTACTAAGACGAATATTATACATTTGAAGCTCCTTGATATGCTACATTACCCTCACCATCAACGCTGGCGGTCATCAAATAACCAATTTCCTCTTTTGTTGTTTTTCGGGCATCAACAATTCCAGTTACTTTTCCTTTATTAAGAACAAGGATTCTATCACTCAAATCAAGCAAAACATCAAGATCTTCTATAATACTAATTACTGCAGCACCACGCATTTTCTGTTCATTCATTTTATTGTAAATAGTATAGGAAGAATTTATATCCAAACCTCTAACAGGATAAGCAACCATTAAAACATCTGGATTTGAAGAAATTTCTCGTCCTACAAGAACTTTTTGTACATTTCCTCCAGACAAACGACTTACAGGATATTCAATTCCTGGAGTTACTACTTCAAGTCTTTCGCGAATTCTTGCAGCAAGGCTTCTAGGCTCTCTTCTTTTTACTAATGGATCTTTACCTTTTTTATAGGTTCTGAGCATTACGTTATCGGTCATACCCATAAGACCAACTAAACCCATTCCAAGTCTATCTTCTGGGACAAAAGCAAGTTTTACCCCTGATTTTTTTATTTCCCGGGTAGTCTTATGACTCAAATCTATTTCTTCATTTTCCTTATCTACAAAAGTAACTTTTCCTTCTGGATATTTATAAATTCCATCAAGACATTCAAAAAGTTCACGAACACCACAACCAGAAATTCCTGCAATTCCAAGGAATTCTCCAGAACGGGCTGTAAAAGAAACATTGTCCAGAGCTTTTAAACCTTCTTTGTTGTAACAGGTAAGGCCCTGAACTTTTAATACATCTCTTGGATTTACCGGTTCAGAACGTTTAATATCCAGATCAATTTTTTCACCAACCATCATTTCTGTTAAAGACTGAATTGTTGAATTTTTAGTTTGAACTGTATCTATATACTGGCCTTTTCTTAAAACAGAAACTCTATCGGAAATCTCCATTACCTCATTTAATTTATGGGTAATAATTACAATTGATTTTCCGGCATTTCTCATATTGCGAAGAACTTCAAAAAGACTTTTTGTTTCTTGTGGAGTTAAAACTGCTGTTGGTTCATCAAGAATTAAAATATCTACCCCTTTGAATAAAACCTTTATGATTTCAACTGTCTGTTTTTGAGAAACTGACATATCATAGATTTTCTGGTCCAGATTGATTTTAAATCCATAGGCATCGCAAATCTTGTAAATTTCTTTCTTGATTTTTTCCATATCAAGAATATTTCCTAAATCCTGACCCAGAATAATATTTTCGGCGGCAGTAAACACATTAACCAATTTGTAATGCTGGTGTACCATTCCAATTTTATGCTTGTAAGCATCTTTTGGAGAGTGGATAGAAACTTCTTCTCCATTAATAAAAATCTGACCTTGATCTGGACGATAAATACCAGCAATCATATTCATCAGGGTTGTCTTTCCAGAGCCGTTTTCGCCCAAAATAGAAAGAATTTCATGACGATTTACCGTAAGATTTACATTATCGTTAGCAACTACATCGCCAAAACGTTTTGTAATGTTTTTTAATTCTACAGCGACAGTTTCTTCACTCATAAAAACTCCATATCAATTAAGTATGACGTATAACTTTAAGAAAAATTCTGGAAGTTATATCTCATGCCTAAAAAAAATAAAATCCGGCAATGATATTTTTACCATAACCGGATTTTTTTTATCGATTTACGACTAGCGTTCTACGATTCCATCAATTCTAAGATCAAATGCTGGAGCGGCAAAACCATTCTGTTCATTGAATGCGCCGTTAGAAACGTATTTTGAATATTTAGCATATTCTCCGTTTTCAGCAATTAAAGTTTCGATTGATTTTCCACCTACTGTGAAAGCAGATGTATCAAATACTTTTACAGAACCATTTTTAATACCTTCGATTGCAGCAACAACTTTTTCGTCAGTTCCAGCTACAGCAACTTTAGCATTTACAGGAGTGATGTAAACAGCGTTTTCATCATATCCTTTTGACCAGTCAACATCAAAAGATTCACCATTCATAACAGCTTTAGCAGAAAGTGTATAGAAAGCACCCCAGTTTAAAGCAGCTGATGTAAGAGCACAGTTTGGAGCAACAGCAGTCATATCTACGTTATAACCTACACATGGAACACCGTGAGCTTCACAAGCAGATGGAGCACCAGTTGTATCTGCATGCTGAGAAATTAATACACAACCGTTAGCGATAAGAGCTTCTGCAGTTTCCTTTTCCAAAGTCATATCAGCCCAAGAGTTTGTATAACGAACTTCCATTGTAGCAGAAGGACAAACTGAGCGAACTCCAAGGAAGAAAGAAGTATATCCAGAAACAACTTCAGCATATGGATAAGCACCAACATAACCAATATGAGCATTAGAAGCTGAGATTTTTCCAGAAGAAATCATTTCATTTAATTTTAAACCTGCAACAATACCAGAAACATAACGTGACTGATAAACTGATGGCATAAAGTTATGAATGTTTTTCAATCCAGAAGAAGCAGCCTGATATCCTGTTGCATGAGCAAATACTAAATCAGGGTATTCTTTAGCAACCTGAATAAGATAAGATTCGTGACCAAATGAAGTACCGATGATGTATTTACAACCCTGTTCAGCTAAGTCGATAGCGGCATCATAACATTTTTCATCTTCAGGAATACCTTTCTTTTCGATAACCTGAGAATCTGAAAGTCCAAGAGTAGCTTTCATTTCGGCAATGCCTTTCATGTGAGCTTCAGTGTAACCTTCATTTTCATCACCAATGTAAATTACACCAACTTTAAATTTTGGTGCAGATTCTTTCTTAGAACAGCCTGTAAAAACTGCTCCAACCAATGCAGCAAATGCAAGTGCTGCGATTAACGATTTTTTCATATCGTCCTCCAAAAATAAATAAAAAAAAAGACGCCTAAAAAATGTGCATCAAAGTATACAATTTTTTAAACGTCTTCGTTTTCCATATTTGAATTTACCATTTTTGGAGGATTTATTCAATTAGGATAAATCAATATGGTATTTGTAAATAGGTAGATATTGAATTTTTAAGCAGCAACCTGAATTCCATAATCATCAAGTAATTTTGCAAAATGCTCTTTTGCTTCTGCTTCGCGAACTCTTAAAGTTTCGTGACATATATTAAATTTCTTTGCCATAGAACGGAAGGAAACTACTTTTCCATCAGGAGAATTATATCTTTCTCCAAGAATTTTTCTGTCTTCCATAGAAAGTTTATCCCAGGCAGATTTAATACCCTGACATTCACTTTCTCTAAGAAGAGCATAATCGGGTTCATAAATAACAGGGGATTTTGCAGCTTCTAAATCCTGGAAAGTAAAATCAGAATCTTCGTCGCCAACTTTCATATTCAAACTGATTGGATTATAAATAGAAAGTTCATTACATTTTCTTCTATAGGTCTTAAGTCTATAACCTGTAATTTTAGCAAGTTCTTCGTCGCCAGGTGCATTATTATTTTCGTCTGCAAGTTCTATACGGGCTTTGTTTACAGTATTGATAAAATTAAAGTCTTCGTTTGACATACCATTATTATTTCCCATAATCATAGCATGTTTTACTGTCTGCCACATAAAGGATGAAAGATAAGGACAAATTGAAGGGTCAAATTCATTAATCCTTTCAAGAAAGGCAATAACGCCTTCGTGAACTAATTCTTCTTTAGTTGCGGTTTTAATGTTAATGGAATAAGCAATGTTGTAAAGAATACCCATATTGGCATCAAGAATAGCATTTCTAGCCTTGATGTCACCTGCTTTGGATTTATTTAGTAAATCCATAAATTCTTCTTTAGTTGAAAAGCCATTAAAGCTTTTTGCTGAATCACCTGCATTAGCAGCCAAAGTAACAGAAGAATTAATTGTTGACATGCGCACCTTCCTATAATATAATGATTTTATTATCGACATTTGATTTTTTTCGACGTCGATGCATAAATATATAGTTACCTTCCTTGTGGTGAAACTACCAAATCTTTTGTTTTTTTAATAATTTTACATTATAATATTCTCATGCAAGAAGGAAATCCTCTAATTTTGATCTTTACAGAAAGTTACAAATCTGAAATTGAAGAAAAGGAAAAAGAATTTATTCAGCCGGCTACGATTTGCTATGAAATTTTAAAATCCCTAAACGAAGATTTTTCTCTGCCCAGCAAAAAACATTCAGAAGAGTGGAATAGGACCTTCAACGCTTTTTATTTACTTTCTGCCCAGATTGCCGAAAGTCTCTGGCCTAAAAAAACAGTAAAATATATAAAAAACACAGAAGATAAAAATTTAGCAGAAAATGAATTTAACTCCATAAATTATCCCCTTCCCCGCTACGAAAATGTAATCAGAGATTCAGTAACTCATTACACAGGATTTTACACCTCTAAAAAAGACAAAGACAAAAAGCCAAAGGAAATCTCCTTCTGGAAATTCTACCGTTATCTTCTGCTCCAAAAAGTAAGTTCCAATTACTCAGATATTCAAATTGAAAAAAACTTAAATTTGAACAGCAAAGAAAAAAGTAAATTCAAAAGTATATGTTTCTTTTTCCATTCTAAAAACATAGAAGACATTTATTCTGAAGAGGCCAAGGCCCTTTTATTAAAAGAAAAATTTTTTGAAAACCGGGAAGAATTAGATTCCTTTTACCGCTCCTTAAAAAGAAAAGATTCCCTTTCTTCAAAAAATATAGAAGACATTGGTTTTGAAAAAGCTGAAGATCTCAAAGAGCAAAAAAAATCCCAAGAAGAAATATTGGATTTTATAAATTTAATCGAAAAATGTTACATCAAAAAGATAAAACTAAAAAAACAGTCAGCCCAGGAACAGGCGGATAAAATATCCAGAACAAGAGAATATCTCTGCCTCTACCTGATTGAAAAAATCAATAAAGAAAATCCAGAATATTCTTTTGAGCAGATTGAAAGCTTATTAAAAAGCAAAAAATTTTACAGCTCGGAAATTTGCAAATTTTACAGACAAAGGGAAAAAGAAATTGAAAAAGTAGTCTATGAATTAAGAAACAGTAAAGATAAATCCCTGTATAAAAAATTAATAGACTTAAAAAAAGCCCCAATCAGCTATAAAGAAATCTCTTTAAAACATAATAAACCCTATAATTACGCAAGCCGGGAATTAGCATCCTTCTTAAAATATCTGGAAAATTTCCAGGAAGAAAAAAAAGAAAAAGCAGTCTTAAAAATAGAAGACATAAAAAAGGAATTAACTATATACAACAATTTCTTTAATACAAAAATCAATCAAAAAAAACAAAAATCAGAAGAACAGGAAAAGAAAATAAAATTTGAAAAAGATCTTGCAACTTATATTCTGTTAGAAAAAATCACAAAAAATTACCAGAAAATAAATATTGAAGATTTAGAAGAAATCCTGCTGGATTTTGATTTTGCCAGCCGGGATATTATCCAGTCTTTCAAACAAGTTAAACCTTTAACCTTAAAAGAAATCTCTTTAAAAAACGGCAGAAATGAAAAATACGCCAGTAAAAGAAGCCTTCCTTACAAAACTTTACTAAAATAAGCTGGAATTTTTACACTGTTAAAAAAAACAAGACCTCTAACAATACATGCCAGAGGTCTTGTCGTTCGGCTTTCACCGAACATCGGAGAGAGTTTATCAGCTTATTTACAAGCTAACTTTAGTATAGACCTAATAAAGAATAAGGTCAATTTTTTTTGAGAATTTTTATTCGATTTTATATAAGATTTTTCTTATTTTTTCTCAGGTTATAAAAGCTGCATCAAAATAATTAAAAAATCTTTATTAGAAAATATAATTCATAAGACCAAGAGTATGTTAAAATACTTTAAGGCAGGTAATTTTATGGAATGTAATTCGAGTCTTTATCACTACACAGATTTTAACGCAATGCAGGGAATAATTATCAAGGGTGAAATATGGTTATGGAATCTACGAAGAATGAACGATAGCCAGGAAATGCAATATTTTATCAAGGAATTAAAAATCGCCCTGAAAAATCAAATTGACTCTGCGGATTATGCAAAAATGGAGAAAATCTTCTCGGATAATTTAAAAGACTTCGACAAATTATCAAGTTACGCAGCCTGTTTTAGCGAATACTCCGATGATGCTGCCCAATGGTCTCGTTACGCAAAAAATGGAATGGGAGTCTGCATTGCTTTTAATAAAGAACTGTTGTCTAAAATTGGAGAAGCCGGCCACGCACCTTTATGTAAAGTAAATTATTCAAAATCCTGCGATGATCTGGAAATTGTAAAAGAATTTGCAAAACTTGTAAAAAATTCAGAAAAATCCACAAAAGAAGAAATCAACGAGCTTTTTAATAAATTAATCAGTTCATCACCATTATTTAAACACCCTTCTTTTATAAGTGAAAAAGAATACCGGCTTGTTTCTTTGCCCTACAATGTAAATGAATACCTGGGCCAGCCACATTTTTATGTAGAAGAAACAAACATCAAAAAATACTACATTTTGAATCTTAAAAATGTCTGCCAAAAATTGGATATCCATTACAGCGATTTATTTGAAGAAATTTGTATAGGGCCACAGGCCAGAGTCACAAAAGATTTACTGTCTGATTATTTTTCTTCTAACGGAATTAAAGAACTTTGCAACAAAATAAAACTTTCTGACTGCCCTTTAAGACGTTTTTAATCATTTTTAAATTTTATATACAATACTTTCTCAAAAATTATTATATTAAAAATCATGAGTGAAAATATTATACCTAGATGGAATTTAGATTCCTTATATCCTTCTTTGGATTCAAATGAATATAAAAATGATTTGGCTGAATTGGAAAAAACTTTTTCGGATATTCAGAAACTATTAAATGCAGATAAAAAAGATTTTGCAAAATGGCTTAATGATTATATCAATCTGCTGAATCAGGAAGTTTATCTTTTTAAAACTTTGTCTGCTTATGCTTACATTATTTATTCAACTGACACAACAAATCAAACTTATATGAACAATTTAAATTTGATGGATAAATACGAAAGTCAAAGTATACAATTGTCCATCCAGTTTTCTTCGATTTTGACAGAAAATAAAGATTGCCTGCCAGATTTCTTTAAAAAATATCCTGAAAGAAAAGAATATGAATATGTTTTAAATGAAATCATAGAAGAAAAAAATCATCAGATGTCTGCAAAAGAAGAAGAATTGGCTTCAAAAATGTCACACACTGGCTCTAGTGCCTGGTCTTTATTGCAGGAACAAATTATCAGTAATCTTCAGGATGAAAATGGCAAAACTTTTAATGAATTAAGAAATGATGCCAACGAAGCTGATCCCCAACTCAGAAAATCTTCCTGGGAAAAAGAAGTAGCCTTACTTGCCCAAAACAGAATTGCCTTTGCAGCAGCCTTGAATAATCTTAAGGGAGAAAAAATAACCCTAAACGAAAAACGCGGATGGAAAGAAGGAATTGACAATGCCCTTTTTAACTCACGGCTTTCTAAAAAAACTCTGGACGCTTTAATTGGCGCAATAGAAGATTCACTTCCAATCTGGCGAAAATATTTCCAGGCAAAAGCAGCCCTTTTAAGAGCATCAAATTCAACTGTAAGTAAAAGTGCAGGAAGTAAAGAACATCCTGGAATTGCCTTTTATGATTTATTTGCTCCAATTTCAGACCCAAAGGCTTGTGGAAAATCAGATTCTAAAGACTCTCTGATTTCTAAAAAATGGACTTTTAAAGAAGCCTGTGATTATGTTCTTAAAGAATATTATTCCTTTAGTAAAAACATGGGGGACTTTGCAAAAAATGCCATGGAAAAGGAATGGATTGATGCAGAAGTAAGACCGGGAAAAGTTGGCGGTGCCTATGACGAAGATTTCCCAAAAGGACATCAAAGCAGAATCCTTTCAAACTTTACAGGAACTTTCTCTGACATTATTACCCTGGCCCACGAATTAGGTCACGCCTTCCATTTTTCTTGTATGAAAGATAAGGCCCCTCTATTTTTTAATTATCCAATGACTTTAGCCGAAACCGCATCTACCTTTGCCGAAACAATTGTTAAGCAGGATATGATTGCTAAAAGTGGGGATTTTGATCAAATGAGAATTCTTGATCTGGATTTAACCGATACAAGTCAGGTTTTAGTTGATATTCTTTGCCGCTACTACTTTGAAGAATCAGTTTTCCAGGCCAGAAAAAATTCCGAACTTACCGCAGATGATTTTTGCCGACTTATGCAGGAAGCTCAGGAAAAATCATACGGAGACGGCTTAAATAATGAAAGAAATGCAGATAATACAAACTATACAGAACGTCATGATTATATGTGGGCTGTAAAGGGACATTATTACATTACCTCTTTGGATTTTTATAACTTCCCTTATGCCTTTGGACAATTATTTGCAGCTGGACTTTACCAGAGAGCTAAAAAAGAAGGCCCAGAATTTGCTAAAACTTACGAAGAACTATTAAGTCAGACTGGAAATCAATCTTGCGAAGACCTCTGTAAAAAAGCAGGCTTTGATATAAGCAGTAAAGATTTCTGGAAATCTGGAATTGATATGTACGCAAAAGAAGTAGAAAAATACTGCAAATATGTAGAGGAAATTAAGTAAGAATAAAGCTATTTAGAAGAGTGTAATATCAAATTTACTCCTCTAAATAGTGGTAATAACTGTAAATAAGGATGAAAATTTCAAGATTTATTAGGATTTAAGAACTTTACAAAGACTGAAATTTGATAGTAGTAACTATTAATTTTTCATGTTATAAGATCCTAAAAATAAGGTAAAAGCCCCCATTTATCCAAAATTTTCTTGACGACTTTTTTATTACAAAATAAACTGAAATTTATAGAAGAATATCGTTTATCCTTATCTTTACTGGCAAATCACTTCCTTTCAAAAAAAAAGAAGTTTTAAAGAAACTCTAAAATAATCTGTTCGCTTGCGCAAACGGAAATCGTAAGGAAGTTATTATAAAATAATCTATTCCGGAGGATTTTTTATGAAAAAAATCACACTTGGAGTAATTGCGCTGGCAACAGCTTTTACTCTCCTTCTTACAGCATGTAATGGAAATGCTGGTAAGTCATCAGGTGCTGAACTTATCTTAAACAACGGTTCAGAACCACAATCACTTGATCCAAGTAAGATTCAGGGAGTTCCAGAGCACCGTATTTATATGGCTCTTTTTGAAGGTCTTGTTTCTTATGATCCAAAAACAACAAATGCCATTCCTGGTGTAGCAGAAAGCTGGGAAAGAAGCGGCGAAAACAATGAAATCTTAACATTCCACCTTCGCCAGACAACTTGGTCAGATGGAACACCAATTACAGCCCAGACTTTTGTTGACTCTTGGCTTTATTATTTAGCTCCAGAAACTGCAGCAGAATATGCTTATATGCCAGCTGGAATTATCGCAGGTGCAGCAGATTACAATGCAGGAAAAGCTGAAGCAGACAGTGTAAAAATCAGAGCAGTTGATGATTATACATTCGAAGTTACACTTGTAGGTCCTGTTCCTTACGCTGTAGATATGATGCCTCACTACTCTTTTGCTCCACTTCCACTCCATGCAATCAAAAAGTATGGTACAGACTGGACAAAACCAGGCAACTTTGTAGGAAACGGTCCATTTGTTCTTAGTGAATGGGCTCCACAGGAAAAAATTACTGTAGTTCCAAACGACAAATATTGGAACAAAGAAAATGTATTCCTTTCAAAAGTTACATTCCTTCCTATCGAAAATCTTACAACAGCACACAATGCATTCAAAAACGGCGAACTCGACTGGGATACAAACGTTCCACTCGAAATGCTTGATGAAATTAAATTAATGAAAGATTATCACGTAGCTCCACAGTTAGCTTCTTACTACTACGAATTCAATATTAATGACCCAGTTCTTAATGATGTAAGAGTACGTAAAGCTCTTGCTAAGGCCGTTGATAGAAAACAGCTTGTAGAAAAAGTTCTTAAAGGTGGACAGATTGCAGCAGATGCCTTTGTTCCTCCAATGGGTGAATATACTCCTGCAAAAGGAAACGCTTTCAATGTAGACGAAGCAAAAGCATTATTGGCAGAAGCTGGATATCCAGACGGACAGGGCTTCCCAAAAATGACTGTAATCTACAACACAAGCGACAGCCACAAGAAAATTGCCGAATATGTTCAGCAGCAGTGGAAAGAAAATCTTGGTATTGATGTAGTTCTTGAAAACCTTGAATGGGCAACATTCCTTGATAAGAGACAGTCTAACGACTTCCAGATTGCACGTGCAGGTTGGGTTGGAGACTATGCAGATCCTTCTAACTTCCTTGAACTTTGTTTATCAACTTCAGGAAACAATGATGGACGTTACAACAATCCTAAATTTGATGAATTACTTCGCAAGGCTTCTGTAATGAATGCTGGTGCAGAACGCGATGCTGTTTTACAGGAAGCTGAAGAAATCATGATGACACAGGATCAGGCTTATGTTCCTTTATACTACTACGTAACACAGAACATGATTGATCTTGAAAAATGGGACGGCTGGTATACAAACATTCTTGACATCCACCCATATGTTGGATTAAAACTCAGAAAATAAGTTTTTCTGACCATTAAACAATAAAAGGGAGACATTTAACAATGTCCCCCTTTTGTATATTTAAAAAACGTTAACAGACAAATATATTGAGGTTTATATGGGAAAATTCATTGTCCGACGCTTATTAAGCATAATCCCTACAATGTTCCTTATAGTTACTTTAAGTTTCTTTACCATCAGATTGGCTCCTGGTGGCCCATTTTCAAGTGAAAAGAAAGTAACCCCGGAAGTTATGCAGAATTTAATGCATAAATATCATATGGATGAGCCATTATATAAGCAGTATTTACGTTATATGGGAGATGTCCTTCAGGGAGATCTTGGCCCTTCTTATAAAAATAAAGACTATACTGTAAATCAGCTTATTGGAAAAAGTATGCCTAACTCTATGATTTTAGGTATTACAGCTTTATGTATAGCTTTAATCTTTGGAAGCCTTGCTGGTTTAATTTCAGCCTTAAAACAAAACAGCTGGGCAGATTATTCATTAATGTCACTGGCAAGTTTGGGAATTTCAATTCCACTTTTTGTTGTCGCACCTCTGGCCGTACTTATTTTTGCAATGAAACTTCACTGGCTGCCTTCTTCAGGCTGGATAAATAGCCGCGCAGGTTTAACTACTCTTATAATGCCTGCAATGACATTAGCATTACCATACTTTTCTTCTATTGCACGATTAACTCGCGCTTCTGTACTTGAAGTGCTTCGTTCTGATTATGTAAGAACCGCCTATGCAAAGGGACTTAAAAAATCTACAGTTCTTTTCCGTCATGTTTTAAGAGGTTCTTTACTCCCAGTTGTAACTTATCTTGGTCCAGCTTTTGCAGGAATTGTAACAGGTTCGGTAGTTATCGAACAAATCTTCCTTGTTCCTGGAATTGGAAATTACTTCGTAAAATCAGCACTTAACCGCGATTACACACTTATTTTAGGAACTGTAATCGTTTACTCTTTGATTCTTGTAATCATGAATTTTATTGTAGATGTTCTTTACAGCTTGCTTGACCCTAGAATCACTTACAAATAATTAGGAAATTGATATGTTTAATAAGAATAAAAAAGCAGGCGTAAACGAATTCAACCAGGAGATGAAAAGTGTTTCTCTCTGGGCTGATGCCTGGAAACGCCTAAAGAAAAATAAGATGGCCTTTATAAGTCTTTGGGTCGTTCTTGTTTATATTTTAATTGCCGTTTCGGCTCCAATACTACCAATCTACCCTTACGAAGAACAGGTAGTAGCACATGCAAACCTGCCCCCTTCATTTAAACCTGCAGGACAGGTTCTTTTAAAACAAAGAACAAAATACTTTACAAAAGTAATGCATAGTCAGGGCAGAACTTCTTTAAACGAAAAAGAATTAGCAGAATTACAGGAAATAAAAGACAGTCTAAATACAGATATTGGAAAAAGACATTATCTTTTAGGAACTGACGCCTTGGGAAGAGATATGCTCAGCCGTACAATCTACGGAGGTAGAATTTCTATGGCGATTGGCCTTATTGGTACAATTACCGCTCTTTTTATAGGTATTATTGTTGGCGCAATTGCTGGTTACAAAGGCGGTTGGATAGACAATCTTTTAATGCGCTTTGTTGATATTATGTACGGACTTCCTTACATGCTTATGGTAATCATCATGATGGCAATTTTAGGAAGAAACGTTGCAATTTTATTTGTTGCCATTGCCCTTGTTTCATGGCTTACAATTGCCCGTGTAGTCCGCGGTCAAATTATGAGTCTTAAGAATTCTGAATATGTACAGGCCGCTCGTTCAATGGGCGCTGGAGCCGGTCATATTATCTTCAGACATCTTTTACCAAACACACTGGGAATTATTATTGCTTATGCAACACTTTCCCTTCCAGAATTTATTATGAGTGAATCTTTCCTATCCTTCCTGGGATTAGGAGTTTCTGCTCCTTTAGCTTCCTGGGGTTCTTTAGTTTCTGATGGTGTAAAAGGAATGGAATTATATCCATGGGTACTTATAGTTCCTGCATTAACAATGACAATTTTCCTTTTTGCAATGAACTTCCTTGGTGACGGTGTAAGAGATGCATTTGATCCAAAATCAAAAAATAGAGTTTAAGGTAGGCATAAAATGACAGACGAAATAATTTTACAAGTTAGAGACCTACGCACTTATTTCCATACAGATGCCGGAATTGTAAAGGCAGTAGATGGAATTAATTTTGATTTACACAAGGGAGAATGCCTTGGTATTGTAGGAGAATCTGGTTCTGGTAAATCAGTTACTAACCTTTCAATCATAAATCTTGTTACCTTTCCAGGAAAAATAGAAAGTGGACAGGTTCTTTTTCACGGTCAGGATTTATTAAAATTAAAAGAAAAGGAAATCCGAAAAATCAGAGGAGATAAAATTTCTATGATTTTCCAGGATCCTATGACAAGTTTAAACCCATATTTAAAAATCTCAACTCAGATGATAGAAACAATCAGAATGCACCAGGGCCTTAACAAAGGTCAGGCAAGAGCTAAAGCAATTGAGATGTTAAAATTAGTCGGCATCCCAGGAGCTGAAGAAAGAGTTGATTGTTACCCTCACCAGTTTTCTGGTGGTATGAGACAGAGAGTTATGATTGCTATGGGACTTTCTTGTAATCCAGAAATCCTTATTGCAGATGAACCAACTTCTGCTCTTGATGTAACAATTCAGGCTCAGATTCTTGAATTAATGAAAGATCTTTCTAAAAAATTGGGAACTGCAGTAATTATTATCACCCACTCTCTTGGTGTTGTAGCAGGAATGTGCGACACAATTAATGTAATGTACGCCGGTAGAGTTGTTGAACACGCAAAAACAATGGAACTCTTTAAGGAAACAAAACATCCTTATACCCAGGGCTTAATTCGATCTGTACCAAGATTGGATATGGAAATGAAAGACAAACTCTATTCAATTCCTGGAGTTCCACCTAACGTAGTAGATTTACCTCCTTGCTGTCCATTCTATCCACGATGCGAAAAAGCAATGGACATTTGTAAAGAAAAATATCCAGAGGTAACTGATTTTGGAAAAGGTCACGTATGTTCCTGCTGGTTGTATGGAAAAGAAGGAGGTCGTTAGATGAGCGAAGAAAATAAAAACAATGACACAATACTTGAAGTTCGCGGCCTTAAAATGTATTTCCCAAAGTCAAACAACGAATTATTCAGTGGTAAAAAAGAATATATTTACGCCGTTGATGACATTTCCTTTGAAATTAAAAGAGGCGAAACTCTTGGTTTAGTTGGAGAATCTGGCTGTGGAAAATCTACAGTTGTACGTGCCGTAGACCAATTGTATAAACCAACTGCCGGTCAAGTTATTCTTGAAGGACAAGATATTACCAAAATGAAGAATTCAGAAATGCTTCCTGTAAGACAAACTATGCAAATGGTTTTCCAGGACCCATATTCTTCTTTGGATCCAAGAATGACAACTGCACAAATCATCAGTGAACCAATGAAAATCTACCGTAAAAAAGGTTTATTAAAAATCACTGACCAGGAAATAGACGAAAGAATTGATCATCTTATGGAATTGGTAGGCCTTTCAAAATTCTTTAAACACCGCTATCCACATGAATTTTCTGGTGGACAAAGACAGAGAATCGGAATTGCCCGTGCCCTTGCCTTAAAACCAAAGTTAATTCTTGCAGATGAACCAGTTTCTGCCCTTGATGTTTCTATTCAGGCTCAGATTTTGAATCTCTTTAAAGATATTCAGAAAAAGATGGGACTTTCTTATCTTTTTATTGCCCACGATCTTGCTGTAATTAAATATATTTCTGACAGAATTGCCGTTATGTATTTGGGAAAAATTGTAGAAATCGCTGATTACAAATCACTTTACGATAAGCCACTTCACCCATATACTCAGGCTTTGCTTTCCGCTGCCCCAATTCCTGACCCAGAAATTGAAAACAGCAGACAAAGAATTATCTTAAACGGCGATGTTCCTTCTCCAGACCAGCAAAGACCAGGCTGTTATTTTTACGACAGATGTCCTTGCAGAATGGAAAAATGTAAACACTGCCAGCCAAGCCTATTGCAAACAGACAAAAATGGCGGAGACCACAGAGTTGCCTGTTTTAAGGTAGAAGAAGAATTGGCCAAGAATTAAGTTTTTTTTGGAATAGATTAATAAGAGGGAAGATAATTCTTTCCTCTTATTTTTTTGCCCTAACCCAGTAAAATTTTCCATTGGTCAGATTAATTCCAATTTCCTTTTTTTCGTAAAGTTCCGATAAAAGGCTCTTTATTGTAGAAGAAATCAAAGCATAACTTACAGGTCTTAATCTGATATTAAATTTTTTAAAGCTCTTTTGAACAAGACTTTCCAGAGTAGAATCTTTTTTATTTATGATTTTAAGCAAGAATTCAATCAAATGCTGAAGAGAATAAATATTTCCCTCCACAGTCCTCTTTGCTCTTTCTAAATCTTTTTCAACAAATCCATGAGATTGAACAAAATAATCCGCTTCAATAGTCAGAAGTTTTTTCATACTTTCCAGGGCAGTTAAAGGGGCTTCCTGAAAAGAAATCTTACACTTATCCAATTCATCAAGACCCAAAAAGGCATCGCCGGCAAATAATATTTTATGATTTTCCTTTGAAGTATACATAATTCCAAGCTGTTCTGGAGAATGTCCATACAAAGAAATAAATTCAAGTTTAGAATTATCTGCAAGTAGTAAAGAGCCCCCGTCGGCAATAAATTGGCTGGGAGTAAAAGTTTCCCTTAAATCATACCAGTTTTTAAGTTGATGAATAGCATCTGCACCCCAAACCTTTTCCAGACTTAAAGTTAAATCTTCAGTAATTGCGGCTTCGGCCTTAGGAATATAGATTTTAGAATTAAAATTTTCCTGGAAATAATGATTAACACCAACGTGATCAACATGTCCGTGAGTATTAATAATTGCTTCAATTGTAAAATCAGCAAAGAGTTTTTTTAATTCCTCAAGGATTAAAGGGCCGTTTTCTGGATCAAGGCCAGAATCAATAAGATATATGTGATTTTTTCCATCGTGAGGAGTGTTGATTACTCCAATATTAGTAAAATCAGAAATGTAATATATATTTTCAAATAATTTAATCGTTTTCACAAGGGCGATTATATTGATTTTTACTTAGAATTAAAAGGCGGTAAAAAGATAAAAAAAGGGGATGTCCAATAAGTAAATAATGCGGTGGTTGAGCTTGTCGAAACCACCACATATAGTGTAAATGGTCATTTCGACAAGCTCAATGACCACAGTGCCAAATCTTATTGGACATCCCCTTTAAAAGTTTCTTAGCTATTTTAGGAGGTCAGCTAATTCTCCCATTATTTCAGGGATTTTTATACTTTGCGGACAATGGCCCGTACAAGCACCACAAGAAACACAATCTGCAGGTTTTCCAACAGAATCAATTTTTTTGGCGGCGTCTAAGGCCCAGTTTCCATTTACCTTGTAATTATTGTAAACCTTAAGGAATTCTGGAATATTGATTTCGACAGGACAACCATCTGTGCAATAACGGCAAGAGGTACAAGGAACCTGCAATTGTGAGTGGAATAAATCTGCAGCCTTTTTCAAGGTTTCCATATCAGCTTCTGTAAATTCGGCAGGGTCGCTGAAAGTTGCAAGATTATCATTTGTCTGTTCAAGATTACTCATTCCACTTAAAACAACCTGAATTCCCGGAAGACTTTTTACAAATCTCAAGGCCCAGGAAGCAATAGACCAATCTGGATGAGCATCTTTTAATATTTTATTTGCATCTGGAGTTAAATCTGCAAGACGTCCACCACGCACTGGTTCCATTACAACAATTGGAATATTTCTACTGTGAATGGCTTCGTATTCTTTTTTAGCACCGCCAAAATACCAGTCAAAATAATTCAACTGAATCTGAACAAAATCCCAGTCATGATGATCTGCAAATTTTTCCAAAGTCTGTAAACTT
This sequence comes from Treponema sp., assembly GCA_024682655.1. Lineage (GTDB taxonomy): Bacteria > Spirochaetota > Spirochaetia > Treponematales > Treponemataceae > Treponema_D. Next base: position 12,046 of record JAIKYZ010000129.1, on the reverse strand, counting down.
GAATGAGCAGAAAAACCAAGATAAGTAATCTTACCCTCTTTCTTTTTCTGTAAAAAATATTCAATTGCACCGCTGTCTATATAAGTTTGATAATTACTATCCATTAGACAGTGGATTAAATAAAAATCAATGTGGTCTGTCTGAAGTCTCTTTAATTGTTCTTCAAAAACAGCCTTATAATCAGGATTTACGCCAATATGAAATTTGGTTGCAATATAAAAAGAATCTCGGGGATGTTTTTTCATGCATTCGCCAAGACATTTTTCTGAATCTCCGTTGTTGTAAACATAGGCGGTATCAAAATAATTAATTCCCTGCTCGTAAGCCAAATCAATAATTTTATGAGCCTGTGGATAATCAATTGCATTCTTCTTTGAATCACCTGCCAGCAAAGGAAGACGCATATTTCCCAATCCCAGGGTGGACAACTTAATGTCCTTGTAACTCTTATAAATCATTTATACTCCTATAAAAATAAAAAAAAGGATTCTATAATATTTTACTATGTAGAAGAATACAATAGAAATAGTATTTTTCTAGCAAAAAAATCTATTAGAATAGTATAAATATTTTTTGCCACTTATTAATTAAAAGGAATTACCATTAAAAATAAGTTTGTGATTTTTCTGCCAAAGTTCAACAACTTTAAGTTCATCACCTTCGGGGTCTTTATTATAATCAATTCTTCTTTGCCAAACCAAATCACCTCTGACTTCTATGCAGAGTTTGTATTCATCTTCTTTTATTGCATAAACAATTCGGCAATCTTTATTAATTATTTTTTTGACATAGGAACCAACACAATTATTCATTTTAATTCCTATATCGTATAATTTATAAGAATCTTCGGGTAACTTAAATTCATACCCCTCAATTTCATCTTCAAGTTCATAATCTTTTTCGGAATAGTTAAATACTTTTTTTTCGTGATTTATTTTATAAATTGTTTCGGACATAACATCATGACTTTCTCTACAAAAGCCTTTTTTATAAAACAATTTCTTTACATCCTCATTAAAAGAAGTGAAATTTTCACAAAACATATAGGCCGTATCAAATAAAGAGTCATTAATTTGTGAATTTTTCATATTTCTTTCAATAAGATTTAGGGCTGGTATTAGCCCCCGGTTTTCAATTATTTTTTGAATACAGAATTTAGTGTTTTGTGTATAATATTTATCAAAGAATGAAATCATTAAATCTGAATTAATAATTCTGTTCAGCATATTTACATCGGTGAAAGCAGAATCCAGAGCTCTTTTATAAACAATTAAAACTCTTGGATTTTTATTAAAGGCTTTTCTTAAAGTGCGGTAACTTTTGATTCCATATTTTTCACAAAATTGATTATAAATATCAGAATTTTCCCTTTCCACTTCTATTCCTGTTTCTTCTGCAATTTCATAAATATTTGGTTCGTAAGGATAAGAAACCATGGCCTGAATATATTCCTTTGAACCTGAGTAATTAAATTCAAGTTTCTGCCCGAATTCTCCCCTTAATTTTTCTTTAACTTTCTGACAAATAAATTCATAAACATTTTTTGGAAGAACCTCAGCTAATTTCGCAAAGATTCTTTCAAGAGTTTTATCCGAAGACCGGTCTGTTATAAATTTTCCACTTTGAATATTGTAAGAATAATAAATTCTACGGGTAGGATAATTTATGGCAATACTAGGCTGCCCTGTTTGAATTTTTGGTCTGTCCAAAATTGATAACTGTACAGAAAAGGTTTTAGTATCTTTATTGAAGCATAATTTTATATAAAGAAGATCTTTTGAAATACCATTAGAATCCAGAGTACGATTAAAAACAAAGGGCCAGTTAAAATTATAATATTCCAGAGAATTCACATCTTTTGGACACATGGAAGTGTAGTAATATGGGCTAAAGCCTGAATCTGAATTAAATTTTGGCTCAGAAAAATTAATAGGCCTAAAATCAAAAAGAAAGCCATCGGCCTTTTTTCCACAACCAAAAAATACTTGATTTTCTTTTTTATAAGCAAGTTCCCATTTTAGATGATAAGGACAAAAAATAAAATTTTCCTGGGGATTAAAAAAAATCAACCTTTTATTTTCAGGATTTTCGCTTGTCATTGAGTAAGTAGAATCCAGATTTCGACAAAAATAATATTCTTCTAAATTATTTTTTTTCTCTGTACTTTTATTATGTTCTGTCTTATTCTTCTTAAAAATCATCATAATTCCTAAAAAAACCGTATTATTAAAATAAAGTATAAATCCAGAACTGCCAAGAATATTTATAACTTTGCTGTTTTATAAATATAAAATTAGATAAATATATCAAAAATTCTTTGCCCAAAACATTATATGGCACTATAATTTTTTAAGGTTTAACAAGAATATGAAGAATATTGCATTACTAGCATCAGATTTCTCAATTGAACACTGTCAGGACTTTATTAAAGGGGCTCTGGAATATTTTGATGCCTTTTCTGATGTAAATGTCTTTGTAATTCAAACTCAATACAGCCACGATTCAGGTGCAATTTTTGACTACCAATACTGGGCTGGAGTAGAAATCTTAAAATCAAAACAGATTGATGCCTATATTCTAATTTCAAGTGTTTATTGTTCAATCTGGAATAAAGAAAAATTAAAGAAAATAATTTCTGAATTTGGCGGACGTCCAGTTATTTCTGCAGCAATAGACTTGGAATTAGAAAATTCTTATGCCGTATTGAACAACTGCAGAAAATCTTTTGATGATATCATCAGGCATTTAAAAGAAGAACATAATTGTAAAAGAATTGCCTTTCTTGGGGCAAATTCAACTCATTCTCCAGAAGCCCTTGAACGTTTTGATTCTTTTAAAGAAGCCCTTAAAAATAACGGATTAAAATTTTACGAAGATCTTTTATTTGACGGCGCCTTTGTTTCCGAAACTGCCGAAGAAGATATCCTGAATAAAATCAAATCTAAAGAAGATTTAAATTTTGATGCTCTGGTTTCGGCCAGTGATTTAATGCTGGTAGGAGCAAAAAGAGCTTTTACAAAAATTGGTATTTCGATTCCTCAAGATATAAAAGCAATTGGTTTTGACGACGCTGTATTTGCCAGCCTTTCCAGTCCTAAATTTTCTACAATTAATCAGAATATTTCTGGCCAGGGTGCAAAATGTGCAGAAATTGCCCTTAAGGTTTTAAATGGAGAAAAAGTAGATCACATAATTCGCTCAGATTTATATCCAATGTACCGCCAGTCCTGTGGATGTATCAGCATGACAAATTCAGAACTGATATATAAAGATTCCAAAGGAAATTTATGCAAGGAAGAAACTATAAAAGGCAATCTCCTTGAATTATACATGAATGAAATTCTCGAAAAACATAAATATGCTTCACTTTTAGATTTAGTTAAAGTTGCAAATACCTTAAAACAACTCTACTTTAACCTAGGCTATTTTGTTGATGTTGCAATGCTCAGTGATATTGCAATTTGTCTTTATGATGAACCTATTTTCTTAAATAAACATGAACTACCAAACATTCCTAAAAAAGCAGAAATGATTATGTACTCTTCTTCAAGACAAAAAGGAATAAAAGCCTTTAGACCAGAAGTAATTTTTGACTGGAGTGAACGCATTTGTCCAATAGATTCAATCAGAAAAGAAGAAGGTGCCTATATTCTTTATCCAATTTTTTCTGGAGAAGCAAATTACGGCTACTTCCTTTGTAAACCTAGAAAAAAGAATTTTGGGGCCTACACTGTAAATCTTAAAATCTTAATTTCAGTATTTTCTACTGCAGTTGAATACACAAATAATATTCTTCAAAGAGAAAAACTTTCCAGCGAAAATCATCAGCTTACAGAAACAAATACAAATCTTTACATGCAATCCAAAACCGATGAACTTACCAAACTTTTGAATCGCCGGGGCTTTATGGAAATTGGACAGAGAACTATTGATATTGCCCAGGAAATGAATAATTCTTGTATTGTTTTCTTTGCCGATTTAGATGGACTTAAGACTATAAATGATACTTACGGCCATGAAATGGGAGATAAGGCCATAAAATTACAGGCAGAAATTCTGAAAAAGGCTTTCCGTTCCAGTGATGTAATAGGACGTTTAAGTGGAGATGAATTTGGTATTATTGCCTCTTCTATGAATATTGAACATGTTGATACTGTCCGCAAAAAAGTTGAAGCAATGAATAAAGAAATCTCGGTTAAAAATAATTTACCATTCACTCTTTCTATTAGTTTTGGTGCTGTTGAACTTACAAGTTCTTCCGTCTTAACAAAACTCCTTACCGAAGCCGACAAAGTCCTTTACGAAGAAAAAAGAAGAAAACACGCAAAAAGAGATAAAAAAAAGACCCCAAATATCTAAAGATTTGTCGACCAGGAATTTTTATACTAGAATAATAATATGAAGAATATTACAACTCCCCCATTCTTATCTAAAACTGGCACAATTGGAATTACAGCCCCATCCTTTGGTTGTACTATTGAACCTTATATCAGCAGATTTAAAGAAGCCCTAAGACAATTTGAAGCTTTAGGATACAAATTTAAAATTGGCCAGACCGTTTACAAAAATGATGGCCTTGGAATTTCTACCGACCCAGAAGTTGCGGCTAAGGAACTTGTAGATTTTTACTGTGATCCAGGTGTAGATATTATTATTTCTGCAGGTGGTGGAGAATTAATGTGCGAAACTCTTTCCCATATAGATTTTAGTAGAATAAAAAAGGCTCCTGCTAAATGGTTTATGGGCTACAGTGATAATACAAATTTTATCTTTCCCCTGGTAACCGGCTATGGAGTAAAAGCAATTTACGGGCCTAATATTACAGGCTTTGGAAAACCCTGGGAAGAACCAGAAATTCAAAGTCTTGAACTATTACAGGGCAAATCAAATAAAGTCTGCGGCTACAAATTATTTATTTCGCCCGAAGAAGAAAAAAAACAGGAGGAAGAAAATCCCTGCGCCCCTTATAAATTAACCCAAGAAAAAAAAATCAAAATCTTCCCGCCTGTTTTAGAAGATTCTTATACCCTTATAACAGAAGGAATTTTAATTGGCGGTTGTCTAGACGTACTTGCAAATCTTGCGGGAACAGCTTTTGACTTTGTAGAAGACTTTAATAAAAAACACAAAAAGGTAATTTGGCTTTTAGAGGCCTGCGATTTAAGTCCAATGGGAATTAGAAGAGCCCTCTGGCAATTAAAAGAAGCCGGATGGTTTAACAAGGCTGTTACATTTATTTTTGGCCGTCCATACGCCGCCTGGGGCCAGGAAATGATGGGAGTGGATCAATACAATGCAATTACAGATATTTTAAAAGCTTTTGCAGTTCCAATCATAATGGATGTTGATGTAGGTCATACTTCTCCTTCTATGCCTTTAATTATGGGAGCAAATACTAGTGTAACAGTAAAAGAAGGTAATATTTTCTTTGATTTTGAATTATAAATACTTTTGAAAATTTACGGGGAAAGTAAATTTTTTTAATAGAAATTCTTGTTAGTCTTACCTAACTTTATTATAATAAGAGTATACAAAAGGATTTAATATAATGAATAAACTTGATTATATTGCAATAGATTTTGAAACTGCCAATCAGTATAGATACAGTGCCTGCCAGATTGGTTTAGTAAGATTTATAGATGGAAAAGAAAGTGACAGCCTTACACAGTTGATTCAACCACCGGTTTTGTACTTTGTTCCAGAGTGGATTGAAGAAATTCACCACATTACAGTTGATGACGTTAAAGACAAACCAAAATTTCCTCAAGTTTGGAATGAAATGGTTATGCCTTTTATAAACAAAAGCCCAGGATTACCCTTACTTGCCCATAACGGAAATCTCTTTGATATGAATGTAATAAGAGGCTGTTGTGATTATTACAACATGAAATACCCTGATCTTGATTACTTTGATTCCCTTGTAATAGCAAAAGCCACCTGGCCAAAACTAGAAAGTCATAAGTTAACGGAATTAGGAAAATTGTTCGGGATTGAATATAAAGCCCACGATGCACTTGAAGATTCAAGAACCTGCGGAATTGTGATTAAAAAAGCAGCAGAAACTTGGGGTGTAAATTCTGTAGATGAAATAATAAGACTTTGTAAAACAAAAATGGGTTCCTTCTACGAAAAAAAGGAACCCAGTCTCTTTGATTTTTAACTTATTATTAAATTATTATTAAATTATTTTTACATACACTTTTAATATTCAAAACTTCTTTTATATCTACTTTAATAAATTCCATTCATGCTGGAAGACTTTGATATAACCCCAGAGGTCTTCAGAGTCTTCTACTTTGAAAGAATGGAAGACAATTCTCATATCTGCAATTCTGTCTTTAAGCTTTCTTTTATATTCAATGATTCTGGTTTCTTTACTGTCTGAATACATTTCTAGAATCTTCTTACGATCCATAAAATCTCTGAATTTTTCTTTTTCTTCAGGGAGTAAATAAGTATCAATAAAAATATCCAAACCATAATCATAATCTGTAGTATCAATTTTTGTTTCATAACACCAGTCGGCATATTCAGAATAATCTGTCGCCTTGTTCTGAGTCAGATTTACAACAATTGAATAGAGAGCTGGTTTATAATAATTTTTATTAAAAGAAAAAAGATGATCTTCTACCAAATCATTAGCTAAGCTTTTATCTTCATAAATTGCTTTATCAATCAGTTTTTCGTATTCTATTGAAGGAACTGGTTTTGAATAGAAGAAACCCTGAATATTATCACAACCAATATTCTTTAGGAATTTTACCTGGGCTTCGGTTTCGACCCCTTCTGCTGTAATTTGAATTCCAAGTTCCTTTGCTAAAGAAATTGTATGTTCAATAAGACGATTTCCACCAAATTCACCAATAAAATCAACAAGACTCTTATCAATTTTAAGAGTATCAAAGTGCATTAAATTCAAAGAGGCAAGAGAAGAATATCCGGTTCCAAAATCATCCATTTGTAAAGAAAAACCTTTTTCGTGGAACTGATCAATTACATCTTTAACAGATTCATTAGTGATTGCAGCAGATTCAGTAATTTCAATTGGAATAAATTTAATATCAATGCCAACTAAATTTGCAATTCTTAAATACTGTTCAATTACGCCCTTGTAAAATAAAGAAGCTCTGGAAAGATTAACAGAAACCGGGACGACATTTTTTTTATCTTCAAGCCATTTTTTCTGTAACATACAAACATTTCTAAAAATGTATTCGTCCAGTTTTCTAATCATGTTATTGCTTTCGAGAATTGGAATAAACTCATCTGGTTTAATGATTTTTCCATCTTCTTTAACCCAGCGAACTAAAGCTTCGGCCCCAACTAATTTTTTAGTCTGTGGAGTATATTTTGGCTGGAACCAGACTTTAAATTCTTTTTTAGCAAGAGCCTTATCAAAAGAATCAATTATTGCTTTTTCTCTGATTAAACGATTTGTATCTTCTTCACTAAAGAAAGCGTAATCTATATCCTGCTGATATTTTGCGTTATGTTTTGCGGTTACAGCCTCGTTATAAGACATTTCAATCTTTTTTCCAGGTGCCCACTTAGAAACACCAAAATATGGCTGCAACTGAGGAACATCCATATCAAGAGTAACTACCATCAAAGTAACAGTGATATCTTTTAATTTTTTTATGATTTCACTTTCATCAACAGACGGAATAAAAATTATAAAGTGATCGGCATTAATATGAGCAGCAAGATCATACTTATGTACTTCAATAGCCATTAAAATACCATGCCAGATTCCTCTAATTACTTCATCCCCTTTTGTAATACCACAAATAGAATTTATGATTTTAAAAGAATGAATATCAAGACAGATAATTGACCCTGGAAGATTAATTTCCTGAAGTCTTTCTTTAAATTTTATGTAATTATAGCCGTTAGTTATAGGATCTTTATAAGCATAGTTTTCCAGTTCACTTTTAATATACTGGTCATCCATTTCGCGCTCAGCTGTATTATCTTTTAAAATAGAAAGAGCACGCATATCTCCATTTTCTGTTTTAGTAAGAAGAAAAACCTGTTTATAAAAAACCCTCTGTCCAGAAACATTTTCTCCCCAATAATTTAACGAATATTCTCTTTTCCCATCCAGATAACTTTCCAAAAGAGTATCGCGAATTTCTAGGAGATTTTGTACAGGAACTTGACTTCGGTCAGGAATCATATTCTGAGCCCAAAGTTCAATAAATTTTGTAAAACTGCATGGTGTAGAAATTCCTAAAAAATCTGGAATAGATACGAAATCGTTTTCGCTGATACGGTAAAAAAAATCGCCTTCTATAACATTCTTACTTATATTGGCATCAAAAAAAGCTACCGCATCTGATACAAGTGCGTTTCTGAATTGAGTTTCGTATTCAAGGGCTCTGCGCAGTCGTTCAACAGAACCATTTTCTAGTAAATCCATATTGCCTTCCAAATGATAACTCAACTCGTCCGATACTTTATTCTATCACCCTTATTTAAATTTCGCCAACATTTTGTTATATCCTTAAATTCATAGGTGAAATCCCCTATGTAATAAGGAATTGCCTATTGTGATTAAAAATGACTTTAGGGTAAACTCTTTCCATGGTTAAGCGATACTTTATGATTTTTGCCCTGAACATTTTATTAATTGGAACAAATCTCTGCGACGTTAAACTCTTTGCCCAGGAAAATAAGGCAAAGCAGAATAAGATAAATTACAGCCTGCCCCAGTCAGTCCTCCCCCTCTTTGAACTTTCTGATTTTGAAAAAACTTTGGAGGGGAAGGAAGATTTAAGTCCTGAGCAAATTATCGAATTTTCTATGATTTTTGGCTTGTGTCAAAAAGATAGTCCAGAATGGAATTCTGCAATTCAAAACTTCGAAAATCTAAAAAATTATTGTAAAGAAAATATAGATCCTAATTCTGACCAGTTAGAGATTGGAGATAAAATTCTTACTTTAATGTACGAAAAAGTTCTAAACTCTTATGATTTTGATCAGACCCGAGTTGAAGTGATGTTAAACACCGGGGTTTATAATTGCGTTTCTTCCTGTCTGCTCTATCAGGCACTGGCAAAAGAATTTAATTTAGATGCAAGAATCCAGGAAACAAAAAATCACGCTTACATAATTTTATATTGTGACGATGGGCAAAAAATTCAAATTGAAACCACTAACCCTTACGGCTTTAATCCCGGAAGTAAAAAAGTTTTAGAAGAGGACCAGAGCGGAACAAAAAAATACGCAGTAATTCCTCCAAAATATTATACAAACAGTAAAGAAATATCTCAAAGAAGGGCGGTTACTTTGGTGGCAAATAATATTTGCAGTAATCTTAATAACAAGGCAGATTACCAGATTGCAATTCCCCTTATGGCAAGTTCCTATTATTTTATCCAAAAAGAAAAAGATAAGAGTCGGGCCGAATTAGATACTTTAATCTGCAATGCCGCAATTTATGCCGACCAAAACAAAGAATCAGAAAAAGGACTGGATTTTCTAGATAAAATCATAAAAGTTTATGGAACAACTCAGGCAATAGCAAAAACCTATGATGATATAGCCTACAATTCAGCAGTTCTTAACTTTAACAGTAAAAATTATCAGCTTGTAAAAGAAAATCTGGAAAAACGCAAAGAATATGTGTCAGAAAAAACTTACAAACAGATTCTTTCAATGTTGAATGAAGTTTTGTATTATAACCAGGCAGTAGATTTAGCAAAAAGCGAAAATTATATAGAGGCTGCAAAGGTCTGCAAACAGGGCTTGGAATTGGTACCCAACAGTTCGAATTTAAAAATGCTTTACAAACAATGTATGAATAATCATTCAGTTACAGTACATAATCAGCTGGGCCCTTTAATTAAAAATCAAAGTTACGACCAGGCACTTTTCTTGATTGAAGAGGCCCTTAAAATCAACCCGGAAAATAAATTACTTAAATCTGATAGAACAAAAATTCTACAGATGAAAAAGCAAGATGAATAATATTTTGGAGGACAATATGAAAAATTTTTTCTTTATAACTGTTTTTTTATTACCAGCTTTACTTTCCTGCAAAAACTTTGTAAATAACGAAGAAAGTAATTTATCATCTCCTGTAATAACAGAGGGAGAAGAAAGCGGGCCCTTTGGAGATGAAGATTTTATTTCCAGAGTAAACGATATTTTACAGTCAGATTCTTTATCCTCAGGGAATAGTTTTTATATTTCAACAGAGGGTTCGGACTCAAATGATGGTTCAGAAGCAGCCCCATTTAAAACTTTTTCTTACGCAATAAAACAACTTAAGGCTGGAGATATTCTTTATGTTAAGGGCGGAACTTATTACCAGACAATAGATTTTTCCTCGGTAAATGGAGAAGAAGATTCTTATATTACGATTGCAGCAGACAGCAGTAATGGTAGCGGAAATCCTGCAATTATCAGTGGAGCAAAACTTTCGGATGAATATAAAATCCTGACGATAAAAGCTTCTTCTTACATCAGAATATCTGGATTAAATTTTGAAGATGCAAATGGGGAATATGCGGCCGGAGTTTTAATTGGAGATTCTGCAAATCATATAATTATTGATAACTCAAATTTTGAAAACATCAGGGTTCCAAATCCAGAAAAAAAAGATCATGTAGCAAACGGAATACTTTGTTATGGAGATTCAAGCAAGGCTTCGATTAATAATATTTTAATTTACAATAACAGCTTTGCAGATATGGCAACCGGCTGGGGAGAATGTATTTCTGTAGTTGGAAACTGTGAAAATATAAATATAATCAAAAACACAATCAATAAAACAGGAAATATAGGAATTGATGTAGGCGGAAATTATGGTTACTGCTCTGAACCTTCATTAGATTTTACCCGCTTTGCCTATATAGCCCAAAACCAGGTTTTAAATTGCCAGAGTGCTTATGGCGATACTTCTTATGGAATTTATGCCGATGGAGGACAGCACATACAAATTCTTGAAAACACAATTGATTCCTGTTCAGGCGGAATTGAAGCCGGTGCCGAAGAAGCCCAGAAATCCGAAGATTATGCAACTTACGACATACTTATAGAAAGTAATAAAATTACCAACAGTAAAGAATGTGCCCTGGCCATTGGCGGATACGCAGCAAATCTGGGCCTAGTAAAAACCGTAAAAGTCACCCAGAACACATTCACAAACAATGCAAACAGCGATGACGGAGTAATAATTTCTTTGAGTAAATGCGACACCGTTTTAATCACAAAAAACACCTTTACCCAAAGCGACGGTCAATACAAGGGCAGTTTTGTATATTATTCCTTAAGAAAGAAATACAGCAAAAATGTAAAAATTGAAAATAATGTTTTTAACAACGTGGAGGAGTAAGCACAACAATTTTTGACACCCGCCAAACCGTAATCTTAGGGAAAATACATTCGACAATCATCTTAAAATCTCCTTTACGACATTATAATAAGTTTACAAAACTATTCTCTAATGTGTTTTAACTAACTAGGAATATAGGAGTGAGAGAAAAGTGAGAGCTTCAAAGGTGAGTTTAAAGGTAAACATTGACCCTGTCATAAATTCTGTGTAAATGACAGGGTCCCGCATTTGTCACTATTCATTTATTTTTTCATTGTAAAATTCAACAAATCTGTATAATCGCCTGCGTCTGCTTTTCTAAGAGCATCAATATATTTTCTGCGTACTTCTGAAACGTCTACAAGATTCGTATCTCCCCAATAAAGAGTTTTTCCTTCAAGTTTCCGGAGTACTAAATCTGCCATAAGACGGGAAACACGCCCATTGCCATTTGGGAAAGGATGGATTTGAACAAGCTTATGATGGAGTCTGACTGCAATTTCATGATTTGAATATGTTTTGTTGTCAATCCAAAAATTTAAATCATCAAAAAGCTGCATGAGTTTCATTGGAATCTGATATGGTGCGACGCCAATATTTCTTTCAGTAATCCGGTATTCGCCTGCCCATACCCAGACATCACAAAACATTTTTTTATGAAGGTTTCGCAAAAATGTATCGGAACAAACATCCTTTTTCTTGTTAGCCGCAAGCCAGAGCTGAGCCTGT
>JAIKYZ010000091.1 GCA_024682655.1 Treponema sp. | reverse complement strand
TTTATGTAGAAAAAGGTATTCTGGAAGCTGAAGTAGAAGGAAAAAAATATATTCTCTACCCTGGTGATTTAATTTATTTTCATCCAAAAGAGATTCATTCATTTAAAGATGTTTCTTACAGAAGTAATTTAGTAACCCGAGAAGATAATTTAAAGATTATTCAATCAGAAGCCGGAAAATCAGACAATCTTTATTATGCCATTAAATTTGACAATATCACTTTGGCAAATACAAACAGAAGAACTCCCTGGCTGCCAAGATTACTTTCAAAATCCGGTCTGGATAAAAATCTTCAGCATGTTTTCAGGGCCGAAGAATTAAGACATATTCCAATTGATGAATATTTTAAAAACTGTGCAGAAGAAACTTCTAAACTCAATTTTGGATTTGATATCAAAGTTTCCTCTATGATTACAGTTATTTTAATAGAACTTATAAGAATCTGGTTATCAAAGGGGCTGGATCCTAACTCCTCTGTCCCAATTGAACAATTTTCTACAAAGAATTTTTCTGTACTTGAATACATCGACACCCACTCTGCAGAAAATATCAGTATTCAGGAATTATCAGAAAAATGCGGTATGTGTTATTCAAATTTTGCAAAACAATTTAAGCAGCAATTTGGAAGAACCTGCAAAGAATACATTGAATTTATTAGAATCTGTAAGGCCGATACCCTTTTAATCTACACCGACAAAACTCTTGATTACATTAGTCAGGAAACAGGTTTTACAGATGCCAGCCATTTTATAAGAACTTACAAAAAAATCCGTGGAATTACTCCAAAACAAAGACGATTAAATCACGTTTCGGATGTAATTGAATCCTAAAGCCCGGCTATTTAATTCTAGTATACTAGTTGATTAATTAAAAAAGCTGACTTATTATTAACTTATGATTAATTTAGAAAAACTGGCAAAAGAAAGTAACAGGGATTACGCCTTCAGGGTAATAAGAGAAAATATAATTAATCTTCAACTTAAACCTGGAACTATGATAAGTGAACAGGATCTTGCAGATGAATTAAGACTTTCCAGAACACCTGTGCACGAAGCTCTACAGGAATTAGCAAGAACTCAGATAATTGAAATTCTTCCCCAAAGAGGAAGCATTATCAGTCATATAAATATGGAACTTGTAGATGAAGCAATTTTTATGCGCTCAACAATCGAAGCAAATTTAACTCAAGAAGCCTGTCAAATTGCAAAGGAAAAAGATATTCAAAAACTGGAAGAAAATGTTGCCCTTCAGGAATTCTATCTGCAAAAAAATTCAATTGATAAAATTATGGAACTTGATAACGAATTCCACGAGTATATGTATAAAATTACAAATAAAATGCTCTGCTATCAGGTTGTAAAACAAATAAACATCCATCTGGACCGCTACCGGGAATTAAAACTTCACACCTTTAATTCTGCTTCGGTAATAAAAGAACACAAAGAAATCGTTGAAACCTTTAAGACAAAAGATAGTAAAAAGGCCAGACAATTAATTGAACAACATCTAAAACGTTCTTATCCAAATGAGCAGGAATTAAGAGAAAAATTCCCAGAATATTTTTCATAATTTTTTAATATTTTTTGAATTCTTGTATTGACACAAAATATTAAAAAGTATATATTAAGACACATCACGCGGGCGTAGCGAAGCTGGTTATCGCGCTGGCCTGTCACGCCGGAGATCGCGGGTTCGAGCCCCGCCGCTCGCGCTAAAAACTTCCTGATTTTCAGGAAGTTTTTTTTTTATTTAACTCTTTTTTTTATAATCAGGCACTTTCAAAAGTTTTATTTGACTATGCCTGATTTTTTTTAAGCTGAAGTGTTAATCGGTAATAAAAGAAAAAGCAGATAAAAACAGAAAGAAGTGAACCTAAAGCTGGAGCCCAGCCCATTGGATATAAAGTTTCAGGCCAGAATTTTGAAGCAAAATATGCACCTGGAATTCTAACCAATAGAATAGAAATTGTATTATGGATAAAAGAATAAATAGATTTTCCGTAAGCACAAAAATATCCGCTTAAAGAAAAATGAATTGCTGCAAAAACGCAATCCCAAATATAAGCCTTTAGATATTGAGTTCCCAGTCCAATTACAAGACTGTCTCTTGTAAATAATGAAATTACCGGCCTAGAAATAAACTGAAAAGCAAGGGCAAAAATCAAACCAATAGTAAAAGCAATCAAAGTACCAAGCCATAAAGTTTTTCTGGCCCTTTCATTTTGTCCTGCTCCAATATTCTGAGATGCAATTGCACTGATTGTAGAAAGCATAGAAGATGGTATAAGAAATAAAAAGCAGATAATCTTTTCTACAATTCCAACCGAAGCCGCAACATTTACACCTCTAAGATTTGCAATAATTGTAATTACAATAAAAGAAACCTGAATAAATCCATCCTGACAGGCAACCGGAAAACCAATTTTAAGAATGTCTTTAATAGTCCCTCTATCAATTTTAAAATCTTCTCTGCTAAGTTTTATCTGACTCTTGGATTTTAAGATTGCAATCAAACTTATAAAAACACTGAAAGTCTGAGCAAGAACTGTAGCAATAGCAGCCCCGCTGGATTTCATACCAAGTTTGCCCATAAAAATATAATCAAGAATGATATTCAAAAGACAGGCAATTCCAACAAAGAACATAGGACTTTTTGAATCACCCATTCCCCTGTAAACAGAAGCGATGACATTATAAGCAACAATAAAAGGAATTCCCGCAAAACAAATTCTTAAATATTTTACAGTTTCATCAACAGATTCTGGGGGTGTAGAAATCAATTTTACAATTCCCTTTACACTAAAAAGAAGAATAAGAGTTATCAAAAGAGAAAAAATTATAAAAATGATTATTGTATTTGCAATCAGTTTTGAAACTTTTTTATTATCTTTAGCCCCAATTGACTGTCCAATTAAAACGGTTGATCCCATGGCAAGGCCTACAATTATAACTGTAAGCATATGCATAACCTGACTGCCAATAGAAACCGCGGAAATTACCTCTACTCCATTAAATTGACCGGCAATAAAAAGATCTGCCATTCCATATAAAGTTTGTAAAAAATAAGCCAGCAAATATGGCAACGAAAAAATCAAAATATTCTTAAAAATACTGCCTTGAGTTAAGTTTCTTTCCATGAGCAAAGTATACTTAAAACAGACGCCTTGACCAAGAGGATTTTTTTTGATAGATTTCAAAAATAACCCATGGGGGAGTAGGAAGCGTTCTTTTTTTAGAACGTAGTAAGTCAACATACTGGTCTGGCAACCTGGCTTACTTTAATTTACGAGACTCATGTATAGCATTTTATAGTAGAACTATCAAAACTGTGCATGGGAAATTTTATATTTTTCAAAAGGATATTTCATCCCAAGTACAGTTTTGTGCTTGGGATTTTTTATTTTATATTGTTTTGCAATTATTTTTGCAGCAGGAGCTTATTATGAACTGGAACTTTATGTTCTTTGTAAACAGCATTCTTCTTGGTTTTGGTTTAGCAATGGATGCCTTTTCGGTATCTATGACCAATGGATTAAATGAACCTAAAATGAAAGTCCTGCGAATGAGTATGATTGCTGGAGTCTATGCACTTTTCCAGTTTATTATGCCTATGATTGGATGGATTTGTATCCACACAATAGTTGTTTATTTTCAGTCTTTTGATAAATTTATTCCTTGGATAGCATTAATTCTTCTTGTTTATATTGGTGGAAAAATGCTTATAGAAGGAATTAAAAATAAGGACGAAGATAAAGAAAACGACAGAAAATTACCTTTTGCAACTCTTATTATTCAGGGAATTGCCACTTCAATTGATGCCCTTTCGGTTGGCTTTACAATCGCCGATTACAAGTTACTGGCTGCAATTCTTGCCTCTTTGATAATTGCAATAGTTACTTATGGCATCTGTATGATTGGTCTTGTAATAGGTAAAAAAATTGGTACAAAACTAAGCAACAAAGCATCAATTTTGGGTGGACTTATTTTAATCGGAATTGGAATTGAAATCTTTGTAAAAAATATTTTCTTCTAATTCGGTGATTTAATTATTTGGACTGAAGTGAAAAAATCACTTTAAAGTCCATTTTTAATCATTTCTTCTACTTCTTCTTTATGAAGAGGGGTATTTTCTACATACTTTTTTTTATTTTCTTCAATTTCTTCTACAGACCAGACTTTTCCCTTATTAATTCCAGGACAATCTTTACCACATTCATTCCAGGTCTTTTCATCTTCAATCATCCAGGACCAGAAAGGATAAGTTGAACATTGAATAGGTCTAGCCTGGTAGCAGGAACAGCCATTTTCCCACAAAATACAGTCATAATTCTTTTTTTCAAGAAGAGCTAAAACCTTTGTACCATAATAATAATCAGCCCAGCGGCAATATTTTTCTACAAAGTCCTTAACTGTCATATTAAAATGCTTACACAAAGTCATCAAATCTCTTTTTGAAAGATAAACAAAACCTGGTGAATGACCGCAGCAAAAAGAACAGCGCTGACATTCAAAATGTAATCCACTCTTATAAAATTTTTCCATAGAATTACAAATTAATAAAATCCACCAAGTCTGTCAAACTCTCTTTTTATAATACAAATTTCTGCCGCCCGGATTATTTCCAAAAGAAATATAGGCACTTGATTGAATAATTATCCGTTATAAATCCCTATTTTACTTTTCTGATAGGATTTTACATTGGAAAAAAAAACTTTACCTTTTATAATTTTAATAATACTTAATAAAGCATTAATTTTATGAGTTTATTTAAAATAAAATCACAAAATCGGAGTTGAGGAGAGTTATCATGAACATCGAAAAAGTAAAATTTGGAAGAAGAAAAATAATTATTGGAATTATTCTCTTCATCGTAACAACAACAGCTGCAGTTGTTTTTACAAGTAAGATTTCTTTTAGAAAACAAGCAAAACAAATTTTAGCTCACGCAGCTGAATTAAAAACCCTTGAATTTCAATCTAACTTGAACGGACAGCTTACATTAGTAAAACAGATGATTCGTTCACCTGCAATTATCAGCTATTTGGAAAATCCTGAATCAGATTTTAAAGAATTGGCTATGCATGAATTTTCTGCCTACAGTCAGTCTTTCTTGAGTAAATCAATTTTCTGGGTTTCTGACACAGACCACAAATTTTATCAGGATATGAAATATGCTTATACCCTTGATCCAGAAGATCCTGGTACCTACTGGTATAAGATGACAATGTACGAAACAGAAGAATATAATTTTAACATAAATTACAATCCAGAATTAAATATGACAATGCTTTGGGTAAACGCGGTAATTAAAAATTCTAGTGGAACACCAGTTGGAATTGCAGGTACAGGTATTCCACTTACAGATTTTATTAATTCTATGTACTCTGGGCTTGATTCTAGTATTGTTATGTACCTTTATGATGATGATTTAGTAATTACGGGTTCTCAAGACCAATCTATTCTTGCAGAACACGTTTCTCTTACAAAACTTATGCCTGCTCTTGAACATGCTCCAGATAAAGCAAAACCTACCTCAACAATTTTCTATAATGATTCTAATGAACAATTTATTTTAGCCCCTCTTGATCTTGTAAACTGGCATATGGCAATGGAAATTGAATTCGGAGTAAAAGAGTTTTTTGCTAACTCTTCTACCCCTCTTGCTATTAGCACTGTTGTTTGGATTATTGCACTTTCAATTTTTGTACTTACAAGTTTAATTAGCAGTTTGACCACTCTAAAAAAGGCTTTGGATAATCTTTCATCAGGAAATGCTGATTTAACCCAGCGTGTAAATATTCCTTCTAGAAGTACACTTGCAATTGTTTATAAACTTGCCGACAGTATCAACATTTTTATTGAAAAACTTCAGGGTATTGTTGGAAAAGTAAAAGATTCAAATATGAGTCTTGTAGACAACAGAGACAAGCTTAAAGATGGTACAGATAATACAGAACATTCAATCAACAAAATTATTTCGAATATTGATTCTATGCAAACTGACCTGGATTCACAAAGAGCTTCTGTAGAACAAACTTCAAGTGCGGTAAACGAAATTTCTGCAAACATTTCTTCTTTGAACAGACTTATTAACGGACAGTCAGAATCTGTACAAAGTGCTTCTGCCGCAGTAAACGAAATGATTGGTAATATCTCCAGCGTAAATAACTCGGTAGAAAAATTAACAAATGCCTTCCGTTCTCTTCAGGATAAAACAATTTCCGGTGTATCTAAACAAGATGATGTAAACAAAATGATTCTTGAAATTAAACAGCAGTCAGAAACTTTAAATGAAGCAAACCAGGTTATTTCTTCAATTGCAGGACAAACAAACCTTCTTGCAATGAATGCCGCAATCGAAGCTGCCCACGCTGGCGAAGCAGGAAAAGGATTCTCTGTTGTTGCCGATGAAATCCGTAAACTTTCGGAAAATTCTTCTACTCAGTCAAGAAAAATCGGAGACCAGTTAAAGACAATTCAAGATTCTGTAAATCAGATTGTAACAGCCTCTCAAAAATCTCAGGAAGTATTCTCTTCTGTTTCTGAAGATTTAGGAAAAACAAATAACCTTGTAGAAGAAATTAACGGAGCTATGCATGAACAAGCCGAAGGTTCCGCTCAAATTAGCGAATCACTAAGTGTTCTAAACGATAACTCTAGAGAAGTTCTTGAAGCTTCAGAACAAATGGAAATTGGAAGTAAAGAAATTCTTTCTGAAGTTACCGCTCTTGAAGAAGCAACCAGAGGATTAAAGAGTGGTATGCAGGAAATGGTTTTAGGTGCAGATGAAATTAATAAAACTGGACAAGCCCTTTCAAATGTTTCTTTGGATATCGAAAATTCAATTGCCAAAATTGACAGTGAATTGGATCAGTTCCAGGTATAAAAAATTAAAGCTTAAAAATAAGAAAAAAGCCGAAAGTTATAAAAGGTTTAAATTGAATGGCTGAAATATCGCCATTCAATTTAACTTAGAGTTTCTTGCGAAACTCTTGTATTGCGAATCAAATATCCTCGGTTGTTGAAACAACCTGCGGTATTTGATTTTAAGGAACTATAACTTTCGGCTTTTTTTTCCCGCTTATTTATTACTTTGGACTCTTGTTTCTTTGATTTTTATTACTTTCTAAGGGCTTTCATTGCGGCTTTGTTTTCATACATAATCTTATCTGCACGGTTAAAAACTTCTTCTACGGAGTTATCTTCTCCCTGAATAAAATCAGACATACCAATAGCAGCAGAAAGTCTCTGCCAGGGTTCAACACTTTCATTAACAGAGGTTTTCTTAAAAAGTGAAACTGCCTGATTAAATAACAAGTTGCGATTATTATAATCTTCGCCCTTTACAATTACAACAAATTCATCTCCACCAATTCTAAATACTGGAGAGTGGGTAAAAATATGACAGATAACACTACAAGTCATCTTTATATATTCGTTTCCATGTTCATGACCATAATTATCATTTATATTTTTCAGATAATTCAAATCAACCATTGCAACTGCAAATTCAGTCTTACCAACTTTTATATCTTCATTCATATTTTTAGCATAATTATCATAAGCAGTTTTGTTTCTTACACTTGTCAAAGAATCTTTATTGGCCAATTCAGAAAGCATTCTGGCCTTACTTTCGGCTTCGATTATATTTTCTACATAAACTTTCATATCTTTTGACATTTTTACAACGGCAATAGCAAGAGATTCAACTTCGTTATTTGTATGAATGCCAGGATTTTCAATCTCAAGTTCAGTTAAATTCTCCTTTCCCTTATTTTTATAAGCAAAGTCTGTTACCGAACTTTCAAGAACCTGAATTGGTTTTGCAATTTTATAATAAGCCCAGGTAATAAACAAAATTATAAAAGAAATACCCAGGAGTAAAATTAAAGCTATATTTACGAAAGTTGCATCAAGAACTACATCTTTAATTTCAGAGACATCAATATCAACACATAAAAGACCTACATATTCCCCCTCAGAAGTATAAATTGGCAGTGTACCAGTAAAATCAATATAAGTAATACCTTTTACCCAATCTGCAACAAAATAGGATATTTCCCTGGTCTTAGCGGCTTCCAGATATTTAGACACCGATTCTACAGAATAACCACTTCCTGTAAGCCCATTAAGTTTTACTTCCATTTCCGGCATATTTTCTTTTTCATAAGTGGACATGGCAGCAATAATATCCATTACATTATCAACAGGATTTTTATTAAGAGGTCTTATTACGTAAAGATAATGAATATCTGCATTATCCTTAAAAGTGTCCATAAATTTTTGAAGTTTTAGGTATTTAGGAGATTTAACACCAGTCCGAATACATTCTGCTAAATCATCAGCATCAATCTGACTTCTGGTAAATCTTAAAATATCTCCGATATAATCTGCATAACGATTGTAAAGGTTTCGCTTATAGGTACTATAATTTACAAGACTTAAAACAAGACATAAAAGAGCTACAAAGGCCAGACAACCAATTGAGATACTTCGTCTTAAGGGGACAATTTTTTTTGTCATAATAAACTCTCCTATAATAATTTTACCATATATAGAAGATATATAAAGATTTTTTTCCAATATATTGACAATTCATTTATTCAAAATGTATTTTTAGTAGGAAAAACCTAGTTTACCAGTCTTACATTCATGCTACAATCAAATAGGAGAACTTAATATGACCGAAGAAAATTTTACCTGTAAAAGAGACAATCTCACTATTCGAGGACTTCTTTATTGCCCGGAAGATTTTGATAAATCAAAGAAATTCCCACTGGCAATTGTAAGCCACGGTTTTATGGGACATTATAGCGATACCCAGGATTACGCTAAAAACTTTGCTAAAATGGGCTTTGTTTCAATTGCTTATGATTTTAATGGCGGAGGTCCCAATTCTGTGAGTGACGGAGATACAAAAGAAATGTCACTATTAACAGAAAAAGAGGACTTAAAAGCAGTAATTAAAAGAGCCTGTGAATTTGATTTTGTAGATACAGATAACATTAATCTTATTGGATGCAGTATGGGAGGTTTCGTTTCTGCCCTGGTAGCAAGAGAATTACAGGAAAAAATTAAAAGATTGATTTTGTTTTATCCTGCTTTTTGTATTCCAGATGATGCCCGTTCTGGAAAAATGATTTCTGCCCTTTTTGATCCAAAAAATATTCCACAAACTCTTGAAATTGGAAAAATGGTTATTGGAAGTAAATATGTAAAGGATGTAATCAATTTAGACGCTTTTGAAGAAATAAGAGATTATAAGGGACAAATTCTTATTCTCCACGGAAATGAAGATGAAATTGTTCCCTACAATTATTCAGAAAGAGCCTACCAGGCCTATTTTAACAACCGGGGAAATAAGCCCTCTAAAAATCTACAGCTGGTTATGATTGATAAAGCAAATCACGGTTTTTGGGGACCTCAATCAAATGACTGGAATAAATACGCCTTTTTTGCCATAGAAAAATTTTTACAAGGTAAAGAACTTTTACTAAATGTAGATGTAAATATCTGTGATTGTAAAAAATCCCAAGAAGATAATAAATCAGTCACAAAATTATATTTTAAGGGAAAGGTCCAAAGTCCCTACTTTGAAGGCCAGATTATTGAACCCGCTTACGATAAACAGCTTCATAAGGGAGAGCAATTAATATCTGCCTGTGCCCGCTACAAGGTAGAAGGAAAAGATTACACAGGTAAAAAAGCCAGTTTTGAAATTACAAACCAATTAAGCGGCTCTGGGAAAAATACCGACTGGAACTTAGACTGGAAACCAAGCATAAAAACCGACTCTCTTGCCCTTAAAGACTTTAATTCAAAAACTTGCCAGACCTATGCAGAAATGCGACCTCAAGGCCCTGTAGTTCATATCTGGGGGTAAAAAAACTTCTAAAATAGTAAAATTTAATAAAAAAAATCCCAGCCCTAAAAAATTAAGGCCGGGATTTTACACTAATTTACAGTAAAAACTGCTTATACTCTTTCTACTGGGCTAGTTTTAGCATCCTTACCCATGTGAACTACTATTTTTGAACCATCTTTGATCTGGTCTACTGGTACATAAGCTGAATCGATGCGTTTTCCATCTACTTCAACATATTCAACACCCTTACAAACGTGCTGTGGATTTTTTACTTCAATGTGAAGATTCATCTTTCTCCAGCGGCGTTCTACTGTAAAGCCGTCCCAGTCGTGTTTGATACATGGATCAAAAAGCATTCCTTCGTACTGTGGTTTAATACCAAGCATGTACTGAGTGATTGCATAGTATGACCAGGTACCTGCACCAGAAAGCCAAGAAGTTCTTGTATTTCCAGGGCGTTTAGAGAAGGTAGAGTAAGTTGTCTGTCCTACTACATAAGGTTCACTCTGGCGGATTTCTGCCTTGTCGTTATATGCAGCTGGAATAGAAGCCTTACAATATTCGTAAGCACGGTCT
>JAIKYZ010000151.1 GCA_024682655.1 Treponema sp. | reverse complement strand
GATTCTGTTTTTCATGATAGTCATAACTCAGAAGAACTTTGGCCCCTATAGAAAACTTTCTCCACAGACTAAAATCAAAAGAAAGACCTGCGGCCGGAGCCACGAACTCGATTGAGTTTTTATTTATCTCTCCAATGCCACCAACCGCTACCTTTTTATAGGAAGATGCATTCCCCAAAAGCTGAGCTGTTTTCTGCGAATATCCAAACTCATAAGTCTTACGAAAAAGATAAGCACCGGTTTTTACATCCAGCATTCGAACACGCAGAATAAAGCCGCTATTGAATTCTTCCAGCTTTCCAAAAATTACAAAGCGGGCACCCAGCCTTTCTGCAACAGAAAGAATAGTTTTTTCGCTTACGACTCCCGAGTTCTGAAACTTCAATTCCTTCTCTGCAATATCCATATGCTCGCGTGTAACAAGCTTGAGTAAACCATCTTCTGCATAAATTGAATCTGCAAACTGTTCACGAATATAGAGAGTCATCTTCTGAGTTGGGCTTTCAAAATCATCAATAACAAGAATTGATTTTGCATCGCATTTCTGAACAATATCTTCTGCTGCCCTCGCAATCACATTATCAATTTTCTCTTTTGCTGATAGGGAAAAATAGCAAAGCGCAGAAATAAGAAGTAAGACAATTCGTTTGTTCATAAGCACCTCCAGATTATTCAAAACACTCTTTGATGAAGCTTTCTTCCAGTAACTCTTCCAGACGAAAAATTGCACTTCTTTGCATACTTTCCTGGTTATAAGCTGCCACCTTCTCACATTCTCCGTTGAATGAAGCAAAGGTCCGCCCATTTCCTGTAATAAGGATTTTGATATTTGGGTAAGCCGAATAAACCTCATTCTGTTTTGCTTCATTCCAGTTCACAGTAGCCGAAAGCTGATAGCGGCCGTCAGAAGAAATCAGGAAGCCATTTCGTGTCAGCAATTCTGATAATTTGGTATAGATTGAATTTCCCTTGTCTCCAGACACCTTAACCTGAATTGCTGTAGAAGCCTTCAGAAGCATAAGTTTGTTCATATAGCCTTCCATTTTTCTGATAAAGGCTTCAAAGTAGTCGCCGCGTTTTGGAAATAAAGCGACAGCCTTCTCATAAAGCCTGGAATATTCAGAATAGAGGAGCCTGATTTTTGTAAGAATCAGTAGTTTCTTGAAAGACTCCTTTTCGTTATCTGCCAGCTTTGAAAGATGATTGCATTTGTCTTCAAGTCCCTTCATTTTCTGAGTGATAAGATCCCAGGCTTCTTTGCGATCGATGAAAGCACAAACGAATACCTTCTTTGATTTTGGCTCGGTCCAGGCAGCTGTATATCTGACACAAAAAAGCTCTGTATCGGAATGAATAATTACGTTCTCCCATAAATCTGAGCTTGTTCCATTGCCAGCTCCTGCCTGACGGATTTTCTGATAGCTTTCTGTCTCTGCAATAATTGTCTGAGAAAAATAAGCGCTCAATTCTGCAAGTGCAGACTTTTTGGCGGTCGATTCTGTTGCACCTTCCCCAATGGCTCGAACATATTTCTCAGATGGAAACTGCTTTTCAAGATTCAGCTTCCAGACCGGAATAGCCGCAAAGCAGAGGGCTGAATACAAAATATTTAGAGTTATAAGATAAATCGTCTTTTTCATATTCAGACCTCCTGGCAGCAAAGTTATTCCTTCCCCAGAACCATTGTGTAATTCATCAGATACTGGATTAAATCATCAACAACCTTGTCTTCCTCGCCATTAAAGGCTTTCTTGATCTGCTTCTGATACAAGTCCTCATCGAGAGAATACACAACAAGGTAAGTGTATTTTTGTTCACGGCCAGCCTTTTTATCAGCCTTTGTAATTCCGCGGAACCACCAGTCAGCTTCTTTATTGAGGCCGGAAACAGTAATAGCAGAAGCGCGGGCTGAATATCTTTCAACAGTCTCTTCAACGTCTCCATCATCACCAACCAGATGAGCTCCGACAAAATCAGAAATACCCTGCTTGATGGAAGCAGAAATCTGAGCACGAGCTTCAACCTGATCAGCCCAGTTAGAAACGAAATCAAGATTTTCACCCTGTTTTGTTACTACCCAAACATGTTTATCAATACCAAGCGCCTTTTGGAGAGCCTTCTGATTTGAAGTAAAAAGCACCTCCTGAACCCAATTCGGCTGAGCGACACCAAAAGCAGTTCCCTTATGCTCAATAATTTCAGTTGGACCAGATACATCCTTCATTTTTGGAGCACTAGCACAGCTAACAAAAGCAAAAACTCCAACCAAACACATTGCTAAAAAGCTAATAATCTTTTTCATAGCGATTCCTCCTCGAATTGAATCTGTTGCTAATATATTGTCAAGTCATTCCCAAATCACGGGAATGACTTGATTATTATTCATTATTTTTTCTTAATAACTTCAGGGCCTTGGCTTCAATACCACGGATTTCTTCGCTGGTGAGATTAAAGTACATACCTATTTCTTCCAGAGTATGGCTGCCGTTTCCATCGAGGCCGAATCGCATGGAAATGACTTCGCGTTCATGTTCTGGGAGTTTGTCGAGAATTGTCTTCAGCTGTTTCTGGAGAATGGCATATGCATTCTTCTTGTCTAACTGAGGTTTCTGTGCGGGCTGGGTAGGCTCTTCTTTTGGAGATTTTTCTTTTGCTGGCTTGTCATTTTCGATAGGAAGATTTTCACCAACAGTAGCAATAACTTCTGCATTAGAGATATGAATTCTGTTTCGAACTGCTGCCAGTTCTTTATCAGTTATTACTTTGATTCCAGGCAAGAGTGCCAGTTCATTAATTATGAAACTTACTTCTTTACGAATACGATCAAAGCAAACAATTACAGGAGTTACTTCAAGATTGTCGAGTATGGAAAGTAATTCATTTCTAAATTGTCCAAGTAATTTTCTGTCATAACTAAAGGACAAAATATCTTTTGAATGATCAAGAAGGTAGTTCGAGAAATCGATTCCAATAGGAATCAGATTTAGGTTTCCGTCTGCCATCAGAGGCGAAATGATATAGGATGCAATTGCAACGCGGCATTTTTCAACAAGCCAATCAATAATCTCGCAGTCCGTTTTTGCTGAGTTTGCAATAGTTTCCAGAATAGAAATAATATCAGTGATATTTACTTGGTCCTTCAACAAAGCCTTGAGAACTTCTTTTATGATTGAAATAGATTCTGCTCCATGCTTTCTGGCAATCTGATCGCAAAGAGCATGGTTTGAAACAATGATTTCATTAAGCAGATCTTCCACATACTGAGTAGTAATTACTTCTGCGAGATTCTTTTTGATTTCTTCAAAAAGAAGAGCTTTGATAAGCTTCTCATGCGAAACAATAAAATAGCCCTTTTCTTTTGCCTGCTCTTTTCTTGAAGTTGAAATCCAGAGAGCAGGTAAACCATATGTCGGGTCCGTAGTTTTAGTTCCTCTCATTTTGGATGTAACATTTCCAAGATCAAGAATCAAAAGAGAATCTTTTTTGAGCTCATAACGTGCAGTCTCAATACCAGATACCTTAATCACATATTCAAAGGGAGAGAGATTTTTATTGTCCTTTACTCTGACTGATGGAATTACAACTCCGTATTGTTCAAAGATTTCTTCGCGTATTGCGGTAATTGTCATCAAAAATCTTTTTCAATGAAGCTTCCTGACAAAGAGCGTTTCCTAGTTCAAGAGTAAATAAATCTATTTGTCTATATTTGTTCATATTCGATATCTCCTTATAGATCCCGAAACAAGTTCGGGATGACAGTTATTGCATAAAGCCTACGGTT
>JAIKYZ010000084.1 GCA_024682655.1 Treponema sp. | reverse complement strand
ACTCTCCGACTACAAGATATTTTAGGAAAAAACAACTTTTGAGACAAATAATATCTTGTTTGAACTTTTATAATTACCTTTTTTTTTGAGTAAAACCCTGAGAACTTTTTATTATTTTTAGTATTTAGTGCCTTAGGCTTAGTTCTCTGCTACTTGATTAAAAAGGTCCTTAAATTAAAAAGTCCTAAATTTTTAAATCTTCCATTTTATTACGGAATTATTGCCGCCACAGTTTGTATTATTTTTAGAATTTCATACATAAGTAATACAGTTACCGGTGTTCTTTTGATTGCTACTATGTCACTTATGATTTTAATCTTCTGTGACCCAAATCCAATTTTCTTTTCTATTATGATTACACTGCCTTTTCTTGCAGAAACTTACCTGGTTTATAAAAGTAAGGCACAATTTGATTCTTATATAGATTTAATTCTTTTTTACCTTCTTATGCTGCTTCTGGCCTTTTTTAAGAGATTTGTATCAAAAAGAAATCTTTTGTATTCAATTCACATGGAAAGTCAGAAAAAGGAATTGGAACTGAAATATGCTCAGGTTTCTGTTGAAATAGAAGAGCAGGCAATTGAAATTCTTCACCAGAATAAAAGAATAATTAATATTCAAAATCAAACAATTATCAGTCTTTCTAACCTTGTAGAAAACCGAGATATTGATACCGGACTTCATGTAAGAAGAACTGCAAAGTACGTAAATATAATTGCTAACAAGGCTTTTGAAAAATGCCTTTATTCTCAAATTATTACTCCAGAATATATAGACTTGATTACAAAATCTGCTCCTTTACATGATATTGGTAAAATTGTTGTACCTGATGCTGTATTAAAAAAGCCCGGCAGATTAACAGATGAAGAATTTGAAGAGATAAAACGCCATACCTTAGAAGGTGGAAGAATTGTAAAAGAAGTTCTTGGAGTTAGTAATGACAAAGAATATATTCAAACCGCCTCTGATATTGCTACTTATCATCACGAAAAATGGAATGGAACTGGTTATCCAAAAGGACTTAAGGGGGAAGAAATACCTTTAAGTGCTAGAATTATGGCTATTGCCGATGTTTTTGATGCTTTGGTTTCTAAAAGATGTTACAAGAAAGAGATGTCTTTTGAAGAAGCTGTAGAATGTATAAAAGTTTCTTCGGGCAGTCACTTTCAGCCGGAATTAGTAGAAATCTTCCTGGATTGCCAGGAAGATTTCCGCCATGTAATGGAAAAATATAAAGATTAATTAAGCATACATCTTTGTAATTTCATTTTCGTATTCTTTTGCAATTTTAAATCTCATCATTTCCTGTTTAGCCGAAAGTTCTTTTCCAACTTCAAAACTCTTTGAAAGTAAGGTGATTTTGTAAATCTTTTCGCAAGTTCTAAAACCGCTGTTTACCGAAATCAATTTATCTACCTTGTTGAAGATAAGTTTTTGAATTACTTCACTTTCAAGAAGTTTTTCGTAAGAGGCATAAATCAAGCTGTGTTCTTTTGCATAATTTAAGATTGCTTCTTTTCTTGGAACGATAAGGGAAGAAAGATATTTTTTGTCCTGGCCAACAACCATTGCGCTTTCGATAAATTCACAAGAGCATAAAGTCTGTTCAAGTCCAACAGGTTCAATATTTTCTCCATCCAAAAGAACGATTGTATCTTTAGCACGGCCTGTAATTTTAATTTCATTTTTTGGACTCATAATTCCAATATCGCCAGTGTTTAACCAGCCGTCTTTGTCTATAATTGATTCTGTTAAGTCTGGGCGTTTGTAGTAACCTTTCATTACATTTGGACCTTTTACAAGAATCAAACCTTTTTCTCCGTTTTTAAGGGCTTTGGAATCAAGAATCTTTCCGCCTTCTTCTTTTACAATTTTCATTTCAAGAATAGGGAATATATCTCCTACACAACCTGTCTGTGGATTTTTATAATCTCTAAAAGCAATTGCAGGGGCTGTTTCTGTCATTCCATAGCCGTTTAACATTGGAAGTCCAATAGCCTGGAAGAATTCATCTGTTTCTTCCTGTAATGAACCGCCTCCAGAAACTGCAAATTCAAACTTTCCACCAAATTTTTCTTTGATTTTATTGTAAACAAGAAGGTTTCCTAAAAGTCTTAAAGGAAATAATCCAAGTAAAGGTAAAAATCCTTTTGCAAAATCTACAAGGCGATTTCTTCTCTTGCCCGAGAAAATTGAATCTGTAACCAGAGCTTTTGCTTTTGAATATTTTTTTCCAATAGAAATGAAGAATTTGTAGAGTTTGTAAGTAATACCTCCCTTCTTCTCCATCGTTTTATTAATTCCAAAAACTAAAGATTCCCAGAGACGAGGAACTCCACACATTGTATGAGGCTTAATTGTAATCATATCAGCAAGAAGTGTTTTTCCTATTGGCTTTGAATAAGCAAGTCCCATTCCAAATGTAATTGCAACATACTGGGCAAGACGTTCAAAAGAATGCCAAACTGGTAAAATTGTCATCCACCAGTCTCCAGGTTTTCCAGGCATATAGTTATGAACAACTGACATCTGAGACATATAATTTTTTTGAGTCAGCATTACACCTTTTGGAGTTCCTGTTGTACCAGAAGTAAAAATGATTGTTGCTATTGAGTCGTCTCCAACTTTATTCATTTCGTTTTCAATCATTGCAGTGTAGGCCTGAGAATCAGATTGGAAAATTGGATAAAATTGATTCATTAAATCCCAGAAATAGTGATATTCAATGTTACTTATATCAAGATTTTTCTTACATTCTTCAGAAATTTCTTCGTAGAAAATTGCTGTTTTTAACAAAGGAACTTCCTGAATATTTTCAAGAACCTTTAAGATTTGTTTTTCATTTTCGAAAAATCCCATTTTACAGTCGGCAAAGTTTATGATAAAGCGGATTTCACTTCCCATCGAATCACAACCGCGTGGAACATCGGCAGAACCCAAAGATTGAATTGCCATATCTGTAATCAACCATTCTCGGCGGTTGTCAGAAATCATAGCAATTTTATCTCCGCTTTTTACTCCAAGAGATTTTAAAGCCAGAGCAAATATTAAAACGTCCTGATATACCTGATTGTAGGTAAAATATTCAAACTGGCCTTCTTTATTTTTATAAGCCTGAAGGTTGTAATATCCTAAAGATGAAGTTCTTTCTTTTAAAAGTAATGGTAAGTTTTTTGGCAAATTAGTATTGAATGTGCATTTTTTCATAAGATTACCTCGCTTCTTATTTGTTAAAAATGACAATATAACAAAAAGTGTCAAAGTGCAAGGTGTTTTTTAAAAATTTACATAAATATTTGTTTTTTTACTTTTTTACAGGCCTTTTTTGAGGTATTTTTGCTATTGTTGTAAAAAAGAACGTTTGTTAGTAGAATAAAGGTTCATAAACAGAATTTTTTGGAGGTTATGCAATGGAAGAGATTCTTGATTTATTAAGACAAAATGCCCGTTTATCTGTAAAAGATATGGCGGCCATGACAAAGAAATCAGAAGATGAAGTAAAAGCGATTATGAAGAAGCTTGAAGAAGAGGGTGTTATTCTTAAGTACGCGGCCATTGTAAATCCAGAAAAAGATAAAGCAAATAAAGATAAAGTTTGCGCAGAAATTCAGATTCAGGTTCAACCACAGCGTGAACATGGTTTTGACGCAATTGCTGATCGTATTTATAGATTCCCTCAGGTACGTTCTGTTTACCTTATGAGCGGTGGATACGATTTAAAGATTATTATAGAAGGCGACAATTTAAAAGATGTTGCTTTATTTGTAAGTGAAAAGCTTGCTACCCTTGAAGGCGTTCGTTCTACAAAAACTAATTTTGTTTTAAAAACCTATAAGGAAAATGATGTTATTTATGTAGAAGATGAAAGAGATCGTCGCGAAGGTGTTCAGGCATAATTTAAGGAAATATTAATGAATACACGTGAAGAT
The DNA here is from genome assembly GCA_024682655.1 of Treponema sp. Lineage (GTDB taxonomy): Bacteria > Spirochaetota > Spirochaetia > Treponematales > Treponemataceae > Treponema_D. Next base: position 21,516 of record JAIKYZ010000084.1, on the reverse strand, counting down.
AAATTTAGCAGTAAAATGATGGAAATTCCTCCATCTGGAATTCGTAAGTTCTTTGAACTTTGTATTGGTCATGATGATATTATTTCTCTTGGTGTTGGTGAACCAGATTTTCCAACCCCATGGATTATTCGTGAAGAAGCTTTTTATCATCTGGAAAAAGGTCATACTTCTTATACTTCAAACTGGGGTTTAATAGAATTAAGAGAAGAAATTTCAAAATATCTGGAAAGATATAATTTACACTACGATCCAAAAACAGAAATCTTACCTACAATTGGTGCTTCTGAAGGTTTGGATCTTGCTTTAAGGGCAATTTTAAATCCAGGTGATGAAATTATTGTTTGTGAACCATGTTATGTTTCTTACCAGCCCTTAGCAGATTTGTGTAATGCTAAGGTTATTCACCTGGATACAAGTTCAACAGGATTTTGTCCAACAGCAGAACAGATTGAAGCAGTTTGCAGCCCAAGAACTAAGGCTCTTATGTTCTGTTCTCCAAGTAATCCAACAGGACGTGTTATTCCTGCTGAAGAACTTAAAAAAATTGCAGAAGTTGTAAAAAAACATCAAATCTGGTGTTTAAGTGATGAAATTTACTGTGAACTTATATATGATGGCAGAAAACATGTTTCAATCGCAGAATTCCCCGGAATGAAAGATTATACTATTATATTTAATGGTTTTTCTAAGTCTTTTGCTATGACCGGATGGCGTATTGGTTACATGTGTGCTCCTCATGAACTTCTTGTTCAGTGTTGTAAACTTCATGCCTATACAGCAATTTGTCCACCAATTTTCAGTCAGTATGCAGCAACAGAAGGCCTTAAAAATGCCTGGAGCGAAGTAGAAAGAATGCGTGTAAGTTATCAGCAGAGACGCAATCTTATGCACAAAGCTTTTATTGATATGGGACTTCCTTGTACTGAACCAGAAGGCGCTTTTTACATGTTCCCTGATATCAGACCTACTGGAATGACAAGTGCAGATTTTGCTACAGAACTTATTCAAAAACATAATGTTGCAGTTGTACCGGGAACTTGTTTCGGTGATTGTGGTGAAGGTTTTATTCGCTGCTGTTATGCAACAGATATTAATAAAATTAAAGTTGCAATGGAAAGAATATCTGATTTAGTTAAAGAAAAAATCAAATAATTCTAAGAGACTATAATAACGGAGTTTGTTAGTAGATGTTAATTTCGGTTTTAATCGCAATCATTGTCGCTGCCTCGATTATTGTACTTTTAATAGTTGTTAAACCTGGTAAAAGGGGTGGAAACAGTGGAGATATTTCAAGTCGTGTTCAGAAGAAAGGTAAATCAGCAATATTAAAAGAGGCTGAAAAAAAACTTACTCATGATCCCCACAATGTACTTGCCCTTAAAACGGTTGGCGAAATTCATTACAACGATAAAAACTGGGAAAAATGCTGGAATGTTTATAAAACACTTTATGATATTTCGGCCGCTCATATTGAAGTTGATGTAGCAAAAGCTGCAGGAAGAATGGGTATAGCCGCTTACAATATGGGAAAAATCGAAGATGCTACAAATTCCCTGATGATTTCTGTTAGAAAAAATCCAGAAGATTTTGATACTAATTTATATTTAGGAAAAGCCTTATTTGATAAGGGAACTTACGATAAGGCAATCTACTGTTTAAAAAAGGCCAGAACTCTTAATACAGAAAATATAGAAGTTTTACGTCTTCTGGGCTTGAGCTTTTTTAGATGCCAAAAATATAGAGATTCACTTCCTTTCTTAAAAAGGGCTCTTGATGAAAGGCCTGATGATAAGGAAACTCTCTTTAATATGGCAGTTGCAATGGCTGAATGTGGAATGGGTGATAAGGCTCTTAAAATTTTTATGCATTTAAGACCAGATCCACTCTTTGGTGCTCAATCTTGTCTTGAAGCTGGAAAAATGCACGAAAAGGTAAAAGACTTTAAGAGTGCAGTTGCCGACTACGAAATTGCCATGAAACTTGAAACTGTTCCAGATAATATTCTTGTTCAGATTAGATATCGTTGTGGAAATGATTATATTGCCATGAATGATATTTCAAGTGGTCTGGCTTGTCTTAAAAAGATTCAGGCTTCAACTCCGGGTTATAAAGATGTTGATCAGTTGGTTCTTCGTTATTCAGAATTGAACCAAAATAAAAATCTTCAGATTTATTTACTTTCTGGTACCAGTGATTTTGTTGCCTTGTGTAGAAAAATCATTTCAACTTACCACGGGGACTGTTTCGTAAAAGTTGAAGATGTTGAAGTTGCTTCTGAATGTGTTGAAATTATCTGTTCTGTAGAAAATCCAAAGTGGCAGGCAAAGGAAATCTTCCGTTTTTATAGAACTCAAACAATTGTAGGTGATATGTTCATTCGCGAATTCCACGGAAAAGTTCGTGATTCAAAGTGTGATAAGGGTGTTTGTGTTACAATGGGTGCCTTTTCTGAAAGTGGCCACAAATATATCGAAGGTCGTCCAATTGATTTAATTGAAAAAGAAGCTCTTCAAAAACTTCTTAAGAAAATCAATGTGTTGAAATAAGGCTTTTTAATGAATATTTGTTTATTTACTCAAGAGGAGATAAATCTTCCGCTGAAGTTATCTGATCCTCGCGCAGAACATCTTATAAAAATTTTACATAAAAACGAAGGCGATACTTTTACGGCCGGTGTAATTTCTGGACAGTCGGGCCTTGCAAAAATTACAAAAATTATCAAAGAGCCTGATTCAAAAGAAAAGGGTAGAATTGAATTTGAATTTAGCCCAAGCGGCTCAGGAAAAGAACTTTTTCCCTTGATAATGATTATTGGTTTTCCCCGCCCAATTCAGTTAAAAAGACTTTTACGAGATATTGCGGCTCTGGGAGTTTGCCAGGTTCATTTGACAGGAACAGAACTTGGCGAAAAATCTTACATGCAGTCAAATCTGGTAGAATCTGGTAATGCCTATAAAATGCTTCTGGATGGAAGTGTTCAGGCGGGAAGTACACATATTGCCCAGTTATTTTTGCATAAAAGCCTTAAAGAATGTGTTGAATCAATAGAAGAATCTTCTGGCAAAAAATTAAAACTTGCCCTGGATAATATAAATCCAGCCTGTAAACTAAGTCAGGCACTTACAGAGCAAAATATTTCCTCTGTAGTTGCCGCAATTGGAAGTGAAAGAGGCTGGACCGATAAAGAAAGAAAATTTCTGGAAGACAGAGGTTATATTCGTTGTGGGATGGGAGAAAGAATTATGAGAACTGAAACTGCAGCAACTGTGGCGGGTTCAATCATACTTTCTCAATTAGGATTTATTTAATATTTTGTTTTTCTACTTTTATTAAGCAGTAAAAATAATTAAAATAGATAGAACTCTGAAAAATTGTCCTTTAAAATCAAATACCGCAGGTTGTTTCAACAACCGAGGATATTTGATTCGCAATATAAGAGTTTCGCAAGAAACTCTAAGTTAAATTGAATGGCGATATTTTAGCCATTCAATTTAAACCTCCTTTTGATTTATAAAAAGGGTTATGGAATATAATATGGATAACGAAAAAATTAAAAGCATTTTACTGGAACTTGAAGAAGCCGCAATCGATTTTTCTGTAATTCAGACAGGAAAAGAAAGTAAAAGAGTAAACGGATTTTACAAACCAGATACTCACGAGATTTATCTTCACAATAAAAATTTTAAAAGTGACAACATGCTGATTTATACAGCAGTTCATGAATATACTCATCATCTTATTACAATCGAAAAACAGGAAAACGATCCTTCTTATGGAAAGTCCTGTAAAGTTCATACCCAGGAATTTTGGGCAAAATTTGGACAGCTTTTACAATTAGCAGAAAGTAAGGGCTATTATTCAATTGGCTGGGAAAGTAATCCTGAATTAAAAGAATTAACAGAGGATATAAAAACAAACTATCTTGCAAAAAATGGTCAGCTTATGCAGGAATTTGGTAAAAAACTTGCCAGGGCCTTTGATCTTTGCAAAGAGTCAGATATCCGTTATGAAGATTATATTGACCGAGTTTTGTGTCTTCCAAGAAATGCCGCAAAAGATATAAGAAAAGTTGCTGCTGTAGAAGTAAATCCTTCTATTGGTTTTGAAAATATGAAAGTTGTTGCATCTGCCAAAAAAAAGGATGACAGAGCAGCTTTGGAACAACAGTTTGTTCAAGGTGGAAAATCTCCTGCAAGTGTAAGAGAAATGATGAAACAGCAGGCTGCAAAGGCCCGTGGTGATGATCCAAAAGTTAAACTGGAAAGAGAAAAGTCTAGGCTTGAAAAAACAATTGCCCAGCTTACTCAAAGACTTGAATATGTGGAGGAAAGTCTTGCTAGCATGTAATCGTCTAAAATCTAAGTTTCTGTTTTCTCTTTTATTTACAGTAACTTTTACACTTTTTGCTGAATCAATTGAAATGCCTAGTATGCCTCAAATGCCTTCTATGCCATCAATTTCAAATCCTTCTTTGGATGGAAATTTTTACAAACCATCAATTCCCCGTCCAAATAATAATTCAAAGAATACAGAAGATGAAAGTCAAAATCAGGCTAACGGAGTTTCTTCAAATACAGTTTTATCAGACGGAAGCAGTACCGAAGATATTTTATCTTCATTTATAAATAACAATGCAAACCTTACCGCAAAAGATATTTCCACTCTTTATGATTCAGGTCTTTTTACAAATCTTTCTTCGCTTACAGGCCTTTCTAAAGAATATGCTTCTGGAATTACCTATGAAGAAACAAATACTTTATTGAAAAAGGTTTTAGAAAGTCTTGATGAATTAAAAAATCAACAGAAAAACGCCAGTATTCTGGAAAAGGCAAATCTTACAAATTACCAGACAGATTCTCAGACTTTTAAAAAGCGTCAGCCAACAATTTTAAGATTTAAATTGAATGGTTACAGCATGACAGAATCTTTTACCAAAGTCTTTTTTAGCGAACCAGAAAGCAGTGGTTCTTTCCTATTGTCAGCAGACAGAAGATATTTTTCGGGCCAGAAAGCAAGAGAAGAAACTCTTTACATTTTATTCAGGGCTGTAAGTTCTACTGGCACAAGTATTATTTACGATGTAGAGCCAAGCGTAGTTCAGACAGATAAAAATGAATCTTCTTACATTTATAAACTTTCACAAATCAAAACTTTAAGAGCGGAAAAAACAGGAAATCTGGTTTCAATTCACAGTGAAGAAAATGGAATGAAAGTAGATATGCTTTTAGATATTGATTATTAATCCGAGGTCTTTATGAGCAATCTTTTAGAAGAGGGATTAAAAAAATGTGGTCTGCCTCAAGAAAATATAAAAGAGCTGGCAGAAAAAATGGATGCCTATATCAAGGAAATTATTCTTTTTAATTCTGCCTATAATCTTACTAATACAAGTGATTATGATCAGCTGGTAATTCGTCATATTCTGGACAGTCTTTCTACTTATCAGATAATAAAAGAACTTATTGAAAAGTCTGGAAAAAATGAAATTACTATTGGTGATATTGGTTCTGGTGGAGGACTTCCCGGTATTCCTTTAGCTGCTGCTTTCCCACAGGTAAAATTTAATCTTGTAGAAAGAATGTCAAAACGCTGTGCCTTTTTAGAAAACTGCGGGGCAATCTTAAATCTTCAGAATCTTACTGTAATAGAAAGTGAAGCCGAAAGAATTCCAGAAGAAGCCTTTGATTTTATTACTTTTAGAGCCTTTAGACCCCTGGATAAAAAAATGATAAAAACCCTGCTTAGAATTACAAAAAGCGGGGGATATTTATGTGCTTACAAGGCTAAGTTAGAAAATATCAAAGAAGAAATGTCAGAGATTTCCAATATTGTTCCTGAATATCAAGTAAAAGAACTTTTTGTACCTGGATTAGAAGACAGCGAAAGAAATCTTGTACTTATAAAAAAATAAAAGAGGAGTTTATATGGCTTTAGATATCAAGAAATTTGACAGAATAAAAGAAGAACAAAAAAAGAAAATAGAACAACTTATTTCCGGAAAAAAAGACAGAAGTTACTCTGAAGTTGTAATTGAAGATGTAGTAAAAATTAAAAAAGGTGAAAGAGTTTTAATTATTGCAAATCCAGCAACAAGCGAAATTGCCCAGGATTTATTTCAGGTTTCCTGCCAAAAAGGCGCTCTTACAACTTTAATGTTTCAGCCCGAAAGAAGTAGTTTTGATTCTGCAACTCCAGAAGTTCTTGCCGCAATTGCTTCTAATCCTGATGTTTGTTTTTCAATTTCAAGCGTAAAACTTGGAAAAGATCCATACGGTGTTGCAAATCCTTACAAGACTCAAGATGGCCAGGAATTTGATCATATTTTTGATTATTTACTCGAAGGTAAAAAAAGTATGAGGGCGGTTTGGACTCCTGGTGCCACAACCGATATGATGAATAAAACAGCCGCAATAGATTATTATCAGCTTCAGGACCGTTGTAATAAATTTGCAGAAATTTTTAATGGAGCCGTAAGTGTTAAAGTTACAGCTCCAGGCGGAACCGATATAATTGTCCCAGTAAAAAATCGAAAGCTTCTTTTTGATAATGGTGATTTTTCTAAGCCAGGAAGCGGTGGAAATATTCCTTCGGGAGAAGTTTTTATTAGTCCTTTGGTTGGTAAAAATTCTCTTGAACCAGATTTAGAATCACAAGGTTGTCAGGGAATTATTGTTTACGATGGTTCAATGACTTTTAGCGATGGAGATTCTATTCTGGAAAGTCCAATTACCTGTAAAGTTGAAAATGGTTATGTAACAGAAATAAGTGGTGGAGCCGAATCAAAGCGCCTGCTTAAAACTATTACCGAGGCCGAAAATAGAGCCCTGATTATGGAAAAAGAAGGAAAATTAACTAAGGGTCAGGGACAGATCTACAAAAAAAATGCCAGAAATATTGGTGAACTTGGAATTGGATTAAATCCTGCTGCACAAATTACAGGAAATATGCTGGAGGACGAAAAAGCCTTCCATACCTGTCATTTTGCAATCGGTCAGAATTATGATAATGATGCTCCAAGCCTTATTCATCTGGACGGCCTTGTTAGAGAGCCTACAATTGTTATAACTTATGAAGACGGTTCAACAAAGTGCATATTAGAAGAGGGTAACCTGACGATAAATTAATTAAGAATAAAATAATATAGTTTGGAGGATAAAAATGAAAAAAATTATTGTTTTTCTAGCCGGTTTTTTGACTTTTTGTAATTTTATCTTTGCAAAATCAAATCAAAAATTAGACCCTGAAGTTGAAAAATTAAACAGGGTTCTTTTTCAGATGAGCCAGGATTGTAAAAAGGCAATACCTAATGGAGATCCTCAGGAATTTCTTGCTGATTTACATAAAGTTTTAGAGAGTGAAAAGAATTTCTCTTCAGAAGATTTAAGTCCTTTTTATTTAATTGATAAAAAGAACACAGTTTCAGAAAATTATGAGCCAAAAAATCTTGTAAAGCTTGTAAAAAATGATTTGTATGAAATTAATAAAAATAATTTAAGTTTACGTCCTGAAGCCTATAAAGCTCTTGATATTCTTGCCCAGGCAGCTAAAAAAGACGGAGTAACTTTAACTGTAAGTTCAACTTATCGCTCTTATGAATATCAAAAAAATCTTTTTAATTACTGGGTTAGTGTAGATGGCCTTGAAGAAGCCGAAAGAGAAAGTGCAAGACCTGGTACAAGTCAGCATCAGTTGGGCTTTGCCTTAGATTTTGCCCCAGTTGATGATGCTTTTGATAAAACTCCAGGTGGAAAATGGGTTTACCAGAATGCCGCAAAATATGGCTGGTCTTTAAGTTTCCCTCAGGGATACGAAGAAGTTACCGGATACCGCTGGGAATGCTGGCACTTCCGTTACCTTGGCGTAGAGGCCTGTGAATTCCAGAAAAAGTGGTTTGGCGATGTTCAGCAATTTATGATTGAATTTATTGATGCCTGGAAAAAGACAAATTAATCCTGACTGATTTTTAATGTTTAAGAGCTGCCTTAAAAAAGGCGGCTTTTTTTATTTCCAGATTTCAGGTTGAATTTTAAGTTTTTCAATTAATTCAGGTTTTTGAGCTTTTGAATTATCTTTCTGAGTATTTTTAATTGCCCGAATCAATATATTTTTTGGAGTTTGAGACTCATCAATAAATTCCAGCATTTGAACTTTATAGCCCTGATTTTCTAACCACTGTCCCCGGCAGGCATCGGTCAGTAAAGAAGCAAATTTTTCCTGAATAATTCCCCATTTTAAGAGAGGCTGGAATTCCTGGGGCAGGTCTTTTGCTTTTTTTAACTGTTGATTAACCTGGTGCTGGCAGCAGGGAACACTCAAAATTACTTTAGTTTGTCGGCTTACGGCATATTTTAAGGCAAAGTCTGTTGCTGTATCGCAGGCGTGTAAGGTTATTATAATGTCCGGGTTTTCTTTTCCCTGGTAATCTGCAATATTTCCTGTGTGAAAAATCAAATTTTCCAGGCCAAGTTTTTCTGTAATTTGATTACAATAATTGATAACTTCTTCCTTTAAATCCAGACCTTCAATTTTACAGGGTAGTTTTTTAATCTGAGTCAAAAAATAATGAACTGCAAAAGTAAGGTAAGACTTTCCACAGCCAAAATCCGCAATCCGTATAAAATCCCCCGGGGCTTTGTCCTTTATAACAATTGGCAGAATATCGTCAATAAATTCCAGAAATCTATTAATTTGACGGAACTTATCGTAGCGGGAAGCAATAACCTTTCCCTGAGAATTCATAATTCCAAGTAAAACTAAAAAGGCAATGGGATTACCTTCCTGTAAAATGTAATTTTTCTTTGCCTGGGGTAAAACATTCAGGTGCTGGCTTTTAAGAAAATCAAGATTTGAGGGGTCTGTCCCCTTAATTGAAGGAGATTTTCCGGGATTTGAAGTAAAGGTCTGAATATTATTTTTATTTGAAGCTGCTTTACTTTCTATTTTTCTGCTTAATCTTGTGATTTTTCCCTTTTTGTTAGCAAGAATTGTGATTTCTTCATCTTCTCTTCTTTCTACGCAATTTTTGAATAATTTTCCTTCGCATTTTTCAAGGAATTCTTTTAATTCTTCTTCGTTAAGATGTTTATGGAATACCTGAGTTTTTGTAAACATTTCCATAAAATAGGAAGAGCCCTTTGCAGAGTTTTCGTATTTGATTTTAATTTTTTCGTAAGAGTTCCCAAGTTCGTTTTCTACATTTGAATTTGCTTTTGAAAGAGTAACTGAAAGTATCAAAAAAGCCTCCTTTAAAATCAAATACCGCAGGTTGTTTCAACAACCGAGGATATTTGATTCGCAATATAAGAGTTTCGTAAGAAACTCTAAGTTAAATTGAATGGCGATATTTCAGCCATTCAATTTAAACCTCCCGTTAATTTTATTAGTATACTAAAATTTCTAAAACTGTTATACTTTACTTTATGGGAAAATGCATTGTTTTTGTAAACCAGAAGGGTGGAGTCGGAAAGACAACTTCTGCTATTAATATTGGTGCTTATATTGCACTTGCAGGAAAAAAAGTTCTTCTAGTAGATTTTGATGCTCAGGGGAATATGTCTAGTGGAGTTGGAATCTCTAAAGAAAAACCAACAATTTATGATCTTATGGCTGAACAGGTTAAACCTGAAGAAGCAATTAAACATACTCCAGTTGAAAATTTGGATGCAATCAGCGCTTCTATAGATTTGTCTGGTGCTGCAATTGAATTAGTTGATCAGGAAGACAGAGAGTTTTATTTAAAACGTGCACTGGCTCCTTTAAAAGAAATTTATGACTATATTTTAATAGATTGTCCACCTTCACTTGGGCTTTTGACTGTAAATGGTCTTGCTGCGGCAGATTCAGTTTTAGTTCCTATGCAGTGTGAATATTTTGCCCTTGAAGGAATTACTCTTTTGTTACAAACCGTACAGGGGGTTCAAAAAAATATCAATCCAAATCTGGAAATTGGTGGAATATTTTTTACAATGTACGATTCAAGAACCCGCCTTGCTCAAGATGTTGTAGTTCAGGTTAAATCATATTTTAAAGATGTAGTATTTAATACTATTATTCCAAGAAATGTACGCCTTTCAGAAGCTCCTTCTCATGGTCTTCCAATTTGCAAGTACGATTCAACTTGTGCCGGGGCAAGAAGCTACGAGAAATTGGCAGAAGAGGTAATGAAACGTGGCTAAAAATGCTTTAGGAAAAGGTTTAGGTGCTCTGCTTTCCGAAAATCAAGCTGCAAAAGAGGAAGTTGAAGTATCACTTGGTGGTGGAATTCACAATGTAAAGGTAACGTCTGCTCGTAAGTCTGATAATATACCAGATATTATTGAAGTTGATGAAAATGGTGGTCTTTGGCTGGATCCTGCTTTATTAAAACCTAATCCTAAACAGCCCCGTACAGAATTTAAACAAAAAGAATTAGAAGAACTTTGCGCTTCTATTAAAGAAAACGGAATTCTTCAGCCAATCGTTATTGAACAGGCTGGCGAAAATGAATTTTATATAATTGCAGGTGAACGTCGTACAAGAGCTTCTAAAATGGCCGGCCTTACAAAAGTTCCTGTAGTTTTAAGAAAATTTGATGAACAGCAGAAACTTGAAATGGCTTTAATCGAAAACATTCAGCGTTCAGATTTAAATCCAATTGAAGAAGCCACTGCCTATTATAATTTAATTCAAATGGGTGACTTAACCCAGGACGAAGTTGCAAAAAAAGTTGGTAAAAATCGTTCTACCGTAGCAAATGCAATTCGTCTTTTAAAACTTCCCGAAGATATTCAAAAGGCTCTTATAAACGGACAGTTGTCTTCTGGTCATGCCAGGGCCCTGCTTTCTGTAAAAACTGATTCAGATATGAGAGTTCTTTTTGGAAAAATTATTGGTTCCGGCCTTTCTGTACGCGAAGCCGAAGCAATGGCAGAACAGTACAACAATGGTGGCCGTGCAAGTCCTAAAAAGAAATCAAAATCTTCAAATAAAAAAGATCCTGATATCGCTTTATTCGAACAAAAATTAAAAAATCTTTTTGGCGTAAGAGATGTCAATTTTAAGGGAACTATCGATAAGGGTAGTATTGAAATTGGTTTTTCTTCTAAAAATGATTTTGACCGAATCTATGATGTTCTTATTGGACAGGACGACGATTAATAAATAATTTTTCCCGAGTTAAAAAAAATGTGGCCTAACTTAAAGCTAGACCACAAATAAAATCTAATTTACAGAATAAAATCTATTTTACAAGTAAAAAGGCCTTGTAACCCTGGTAGAGTTGATTCATATCTTCTTTATTAGTAATTTCCCAAGGGGCATGCATACTCAAAACTGCAATTCCTGCATCTAAAACATTCATTCCATAACGAGCTGCGTGGTAAGCAATTGTTCCGCCACCCCCCTGATCAACTTTTCCAAGTTCTGCCATCTGGTAGCGGACCTGGGCATCATCCATACTCTTTCTGATTTTTGCTATAAATTCTGGATTTGCATCACTTGCGCCTGATTTTCCACGGCTTCCTGTATATTTCTGGAAAGTAACGCCGCCACCCAGCATTGAAGTATTATCTTTATCAAAAAGATTTGAATTCATTGGGTCATAAGCTGCATTTACATCACTTGAAAGCATATAAGAATTTGCAAGACATCTTCTTACTTTTAATTCAGAATAATTATCTTCGCAGCGGTCAATTAATTCTGCAATCATATTTTCGAACATATTTGAAGCCATACCAGTTGCTCCAACACTGCCAATTTCTTCTTTATCTACACATAAACAGCAGGTAGTTCTTTCTTCTGCCTTCTGATCAAGCATTGCGGCAAGTGAAGCAAAAGCACAGGAACGGTCATCCTGGCCATAAGAAAGAATCATTGAGCGGTCTAAGCCTAAATCACGGGCCTTTCCAGCAGGAACAATTTCCAATTCAGCAGATTCAAAGTCCTTTTCTTCAATTCCATATTTTTCATTCAGGAGTTTAAGAATATTTTTCTTACCACTGTTTTTTTCTTCTTTTGATTTTTTATTTTCAGGAGTAGTAGAACCCATAATTAAATCAAGATCTTCACCTTTGATAAAATCACTGGCCTTATCTTTCATTTGCTCCTGAGCAAGATGTGGAAGAATATCAGAAATACAGAAAACTGGATCATTTTCATCTTCGCCAAGAACTACGTTTATAATTTTTCCGTCCTTCTGGCAGACAACCCCGTGAATTGCAAGGGGTAAACTTGTCCACTGATATTTTTTAATTCCACCGTAATAGTGAGTATTCAAATAAACCATGCAGTCTTTTTCGTAAAGGGGATTCTGTTTGGCATCTAATCTAGGAGAATCAATATGGGCTCCTAAAATATTAATTCCCTTTTCAAGAGGGTCAGAACCAATTTCAAAAAGGGCAATGGCCTTATTCATTTGATTTATATAAACTTTGTCGCCTTTTTTTAATTTTTTTACATCATCAATATTTTTGTAGCCTGCTTTATTTGCTAATTCTACAATCTGATTTACACATTCTCTCTCGGTTTTTCCATTAGTAAGGAATTTTTTGTAATCTTCAATTAATTTTTCGTTCATTTTATATCCTCATAATAATTATTTTTGCTCTTACTCTTTAAATATAAGAAAGTTTGAATAGTAAAGCAAGTAATGAATTTTTGCATTATTTACTATATAATGATTCTTATGATTACATTAAAAGAAATTGCAGAAAGGTGCGGAGTTTCAATCGCAACGGTTTCTAATATCCTCAATGGAAAAACTAATTTTTCGGAAGAAACAAAAGAAAGAATTCTTGAGGTAATTAAAGAAACAGGCTACAGACCAAATTATATGGCCAGAACTTTAAGGGCTCATAAAACAAATACAATTGGAATTATTGTTGATGATGTAATCGATTTTAGTGCTCCTAATCTTATTGACGGATTAATGGGCTATTGTGAAGGAAAAGGTTATAAAATCGTTCTGGAAAATATCCGTTTTTATTATAAGACAGCGAATATCTGGAAGTCTCACGATGAATATAAAGAGGCTGTAAATAAAGCAATTCAGGAAATGTCGGTAATAAAAGTAGATGGAATTATTTATATTGCCGCTCACTCAAGAAATATTGACTGTATCCCAAAAAATCTGGATATCCCTTTTGTAATTTCCTATGCTTATGATGATTTAGAAACTCCCTGTGTAGTTTTTGATGATGAAAAAGCCGGTTTTGATATGACTGAATATCTTATAAGTAAAGGTCACTCAAAAATTGCTTTAATTATGGGAAATAAAGATAGTATTCACACCCTGGATAGATTTAAGGGTTTTACTAAAGCCATGAAAAAACATTCCCTGCCAGTAAATGAAAAATGGCAGTATTATGGCAACTGGAATCTGGAATCTGGTTATGATGCCTGTAAAAATCTTTTTGAATCAAAAGAACTTCCAAGTGCAATTTTTTCTTTTAATGATATTATGGCTTATGGAGTTTACAAGTGTCTTTCAGAAAAAAATCTAAGGCCTGGAAAAGATATTTCGGTTGTTGGTTTTGATAACAGAGAGGTTAGTAGATTTATGACTCCTGAACTTACAACAATTTATATTCCTCTTAGAGAGATTGGAGAAAAATCTGCCGATACTTTAATAAGGATTATAAATGGTGAATCTGTTGAGCAAAAAATTGCACTTCCCTGTAGTCTAATAGAAAGAGATTCCGTTTGTGATATAAATTAGTGTAAAATAATATTTAAGGAGATAAGGTAAAATTATGCCAAGGATGAAAAAATTATTATCAGTCTTATTTATTTTATTTTTAGTTGGAAGCGCCTATGGCCAGTCTTCAAAAGTTATCAGTCAGATTTTAGAAGAAGATGAAATTACTTTTGGTCAGCTTTGTTATTTATCTACCGTTTATCAAGGTCTTGCAGATGAAAATGTTACTTTTAAGGATGCAATAAATGTTTTGTACGAAAGAGGTCAAATTCCTTATGCCGCTTATGAAACAAATGGAGTTGCCCTTATTAATCTTGCCTTTGTTTATTCACAGATTTGGGATATAAAAGGCGGAATGATGTATAAAATTACTCATGGTTCTCCAAGATATGCCCTTAGACAATTAAAAAGTGACGGTATTATTCCTGCCCGTTATGATCCCCATAAAATGGTTTCGGGAAGCGAAGCTTTAGATATTTTTACCGCCTGTTCATTAAAATACCAAAAAAGATAAGCGGAAGGAGAAAGTGTAAATGAAAAAATTATTAATTGCAGTAAACCTTTTATTTATTCTATTGGCTTATCCTTTCTTTTCAGCAGAATGGGGAGGAGCCTTTGTAAATAATACAGAAGTATCTTCTACAGATTTTTCTTCTTTTCCAATTGTAAATGCCGAAACTCTAAATCTCTGGGTAAATAAAGAAATCTCTGGCGATGATAACTGGTATTTTTCTTCTCAAATCAGTTATACAAACAAGATAAATATTCCAACTTTTACCCCAAGCGATATTACTTTTTCTAATATTATTGACCTGGACCTTTTTAAGTTTTCAGGAAATTTTGATTTAGCAAAATCCACTGTCTCTTTGGATATTGGACGTTTTGCAGTAAAAGACAATTCTTCTATAATTTTTGATCAGCTTTGTGATGGTGCTTTACTCAGATTATCGGCCCCGGTAATTACCTGCAGTCTTTATGTAGGTTACACAGGCCTTTTGAATTCGCAGAACCTTACAATGTTGGCTCCAAAACGTGATGATTCTGGAGCTGTCGTTTATTATGAAAAGCAATCAGCAATTTACAGTCTTTCTCATTCCTTCCTCCCACTTATTGCAACTTTTGATTTCCCTGCAATTAAAGGAACTCAGTCTTTAAGTCTTCAGTTCCAGGGATATTTTGATTTACAGACAGTTGAAGGAATTGAAAAATCTGACCGTTATTATGGACTTGTAGAATTAAGGGGACCTTTTGGCGGTTTAGTTTATTATGATTTACTTTCCGCTTTTGGAATTGATATGTCCAAAACTTTCACCAATTATTCAAAGATTCTTATTTCAATTTATTCAAAATCTATATTTTCATGTAATTTTGGAGCTGAATACGCTTCTGGAAAACACGGACCATTTTCTAGGTTTACAGGGGTAACTTCAAAACTTGCTTATCATGCTTTATCTAATCCTGAATACGGTGGACTTCTTTTACCTTTAGTAGATTTTACTTTATCGGGTGATAAACTTTATTTAGATATAATTTGTAAGGCAGTAATTGGACTTCCAGAAACTTCCTTTGTATTTTCTGGGGTAGATGGACAAGTTGCTTTGTATTTTGATATTTTCTCAGATTTACAATTGGGATTTAATCTGGCCGCATTTATGGATATGACAAGTGGATTTGCGGGGCCAGAAACAAATTACACTGCTAATGTAAATCTTAAGTATCTTTTCTAAAAAGGAGTCGGAAATGAAAAAATTAATCACAGGTCTTTTATCACTTCTTTTAGCACTTTTTGTTAATTCAGCTCTTTTTGCTGATAATGGAATTGTAAATTCCCTTGAAGGTAAGGTCGAAGTTTTTAGAAATAATGAATGGCAGGCCTTAAAAGTTTATGATGAAATATATCCAGAAGAATTAATTGCAAGTGCTTTTGATTCTTCTATTAATATTAAATTTGGTGAATCTTCTGTTACTCTTGGTTCCCTCAGCCGTCTTATATTTGAAGAATATAAAATCAATAATGGGGAAGAAAAAGTAAAAGTTGAATTACTTACCGGTTATCTTGATGCAAATATTCAGCAGACTTCAAGTGTTTTGAGTGAATTTGTAGTAAAAACTTCTGATTTTGTAACTTCGGCTCAAATAGCAGAATACAGAGTTACTTCTTATGGAAAACTTACCTGTAATAAAGGCGCAGTAATTGCTTATTCTCGTTCTACTTATGATTTTATTCAGGAAAAAATGGGCTTAAACGAAGAAGATTATGAAGAATATGTTGCAGAAGATTCAGATGATCTTTTAGCTTCTGATTTGGAAGAATTAATCAGCGAAAATAAGGCTTCTAATGAAATTCCAAAGGGTGCAATTGTACTTTCTGCTAAACAGGAATGTCTAATTGATGCTAATGGAAATCCTACAAGACCAATGGATATTTCAAAGAGTAAGAGTAAAAGAGCAGTTTCTAAACTTGCAACAAGAGCTCAAATAGAATCTGAAATTATTGGTATTCCATCAGGAAAGTAAATGTTGTAGAGTAGTGCCGTGAACTCTACAGCAATTTCAGTAAAAAACATAAAATTTAAATATCCTCAGGCCAAAAATTATGCAGTAGAAGATATTTCTTTTGATATAAAAAAGGGTTCTTATACTGCAATTGTTGGTTATAACGGCAGCGGAAAATCTTCTCTGGCCAGAATAATCTGCGGCCTGGAAAATCAAGAATCAGGTTCTGTTGAAATAGCAGAGTCTCTTAGAATTGGGATGGTTTTTCAATCTCCAAAAAATCAAATTGTAAGTGGAATTGTAAGCCGAGACACCGCTTTTGGTCCCCAGAATTTAAAACTTGATAAGAGTGAAATTGAATTAAGGACAATCGAAAGTCTAAATGTAGTTCAAATGCTGGACCGGGCAGAATCTTCAACTTCGGCTTTGTCTTTAGGTCAGACTCAAAAAATTGCCCTTTCCGGGATGATTGCTTTAAGGCCGGAAATCTTAATTTTGGACGAAGCCCTTTCTATGCTTGATCCACTTTCCCGTCAGGATATTCACGAGTTTTTAAGATATTGGCACAAGGCCGGAAATACAATTATTCAAATCACTCACGATATGGAAGTTGTAAACGAAGCCCAATATGTGATTGGAATAGAAAAGGGGAAAAAGATTTTTGAAGGAAGTAAAGAAGATTTCTTAAAAGTTCCCCAAAATCTTTTGATTTTAAATGGACCTGAATTAAAAAAATGTCCAAAATCCCAGCTGGCTCAAAAATCAAATAAAAAAGTCAGCCTTAAAGTTCAAAATCTTAATTACTCTTACGATAAAAATCCAACTCTGCAAAATATAAATTTTTCGCTTTATCAGGGAAGTTTAAATGCAATTACCGGTCCCTCCGGCTCGGGCAAATCTACAATTTTGGAAATTTGTTCAGGTTTAATTTCTGCAAAAAATCAGGCTAAAGAAGGGGAAAATAAGGAGCCCTGTAAAATTTTAGGAATATCCAGACCTTCTATGGCCCAGCAAAATGCCGCCGCCGCACTTTTTGAAACTTTTGCCGCCGATGATGTTGCTTTTGGGCCTTTGAATAAGGGTGTAAAAGGCAAAAAATTAAAAGAACTTGTAAAAAAATCTATGGATCTTGCCGCAATTCCTTTTGAAGAATTTGGAGAAAGGCAGACTTTTTCTTTGAGTGGAGGAGAACAAAGAAGACTTTCAATTGCCGGTATTCTGGCCTTAGATTCAGATATCATATTTTTTGATGAACCAACTGCGGGTTTAGACAGCAGGGCAAGATATAAGGTTCTTACAATGATGAAAGAATTAGCCCAGGCAGGTAAAACCGTTCTTTTTAGTACCCACAAGGAAGACGAAGCAGAATTTGCCGACCGCCAGATTAAAATTCAAAAAGGTTCTATTGTTGAAGATTCCTGTCCCCAAAAAAGTGATGACCTGGAAGAAGATTTAATCGAACTGGAATCATATTCTTCGGCAAGTATGCTAAAGGGTTTAAGAAGTTCCCAGCATTTTTTACAAATCTCAACGACAAAAAAATCAGCTTTAATCAGAAGATTTCCGGCCTGGATAAAGATTTTACTCTTCCTGGCCCTCTTTATAACTTCAATGTGTATTAAAGCACTGCCAGTTTGTATTGCGGGGCTTTTAATTTCTTTCCTTTATGCTCATTTATCAGGTTTTGAATTTAAAAAGTTGATGATAACTTATCTGAAGATTCTGCCCTTTTTATTGATATTTTCGCTTTTTCAGATGATTTTTCATCCTCCACTAGCAGGCGAGATTCACTATACGGAATGGAAATGGTTTTTAGTAACTCCGTCAAAAATTATATTTGTGATTGCTTCTCTAATAAGGACCTTTGCCTCTATTTCTGTTTTCTGTGGATTTTTTGTTTCAACTCCCGAATATGATTTAATAGACGGTTTTAAGGGACTTTTGACACCTCTTACCTGGATTAAAATTCCCGTAAGATATTTTATTTTAATTCTGGAAATAATTTTTAGATTTATCCCGCTTTTAATAGAAGAAGCTTCTTCAATTATAAAAACTCAGATAATTAGGGGAGGCATGGGAAAAGTTAAAGGCGCAATGGGAAAAATAAAGGCCACAATGCCGCTTATAATCCCAATGATAATTCAGACAATAAAAAGATCTGAAGCCCTGGCCGATGCAATTACAATGAGAGGTTTTAATTAATGTCAAACGAATTTAATTTTTGTCCAAAATGTGGCAGTAAAAAAATTGAATATAGGGAAAATAAAAAATGGTTTTGCCCGGATTGTGCTTTTGATTTGTACAATAATGTTGCGGCTGCAGTGGGACTGATTATTTGTGATAAAAATCATAATATTCTTTTGGAAGTTAGAGCTAAAGACCCTCAAAAAGGAATGCTTGCCCTGCCCGGGGGATTTATCGACCCCGATGAAGCGGCAGAAGTGGCGGTAATAAGGGAGTGTAGGGAAGAAATTGGAGTTGATATCCAGGGCGCAAAATTTTTATGCACATATCCAAATACTTATGACTACAAGGGCATTAGCTATAAAACTTGTGATATTTTCTTTACTGTAGATTTGCCTTCAGAATATTCAGATATGGAAGCCTTTATTAAAAGTCTTAAAAAACAGGAATCTGAAGTTCTTGATTTTGTAAGTTATAAGATTCAAAGTCAGGAAGACATAGACAATTGTCCTTTGGCCTTTGAAAGTGCCAGAAAAACATTAAAAGAATTTATCAAAGGAAAATAAGATGAATATAACTTTTAGTAGAATTTGTGCCTTTGCTGCAATACTTTTGGAAGCTCTTGATTTAGTCTTTTTTTTGATTAGATTGAAAAAAAGAGGAATTATAGATAAATCAAATTTTACCAGAGCCTATAAATTCAGGATTGTTTTGATTTATTTATGTGCCATTTTGATTCCAATTTTATGTCTTTTTATAGAATTTGGAAAAATTGGTGATTTTGTTTTGTGTGCATCTTCTGTTATGGGACTTGAATTAATCAACCGGGATTTATTGATGCCTAAGGACCAGAATTCTAAAGAGTCCCAAGAGTCCCAAAAATCTGAAAATTCGGAAGAATCTGAATAATAAAAAAGGGATTGGTAAAAACCAACCCCAATATATAAAAACATCCCGGAGCTTTGCTACAACGGAATGGAAGGGGATTAATAATAAGACGGAGGTAAGTAATAAATGTCTTATTAAAAATCCCACTAGAATTATAGAGCTTTTTACCTTATATGACAATTGACATAAAATTGCCCTTTTGATATATTATTAAAACCTTATGGTGTGGTACCCAAGCGGTAAGGGACTGGTCTGCAAAACCATCATTGGTAGGTTCGACTCCTATCCACACCTTAGCCCTTCTTTTTAGAAGGGCTTTTTTTTACCCTCAATCTAAAATCCTACTTTAAAAATACTGAATTTCCTTTAGGATTATTGCAAAAGCTTTAAATAAATCTTATAATTAATTTGTTATTAGTTGTAACGTGTTTTACACTGATAATTCTCTGGAGAGTCTCCATACTTCCTTATGGAGCGCCGAAGG
The DNA here is from genome assembly GCA_024682655.1 of Treponema sp. GTDB lineage: Bacteria > Spirochaetota > Spirochaetia > Treponematales > Treponemataceae > Treponema_D. Next base: position 1,792 of record JAIKYZ010000084.1, on the reverse strand, counting down.
GTTAAGGTTATTAAAACCGATATCTCAGGCAAAGTGGACAGAGCATAAAAAATGTCCGTTTATCACTCTTTAGAGAGCCAGTTCATTAATTTGGGCGGCTCTTATTTTATTTTAAAGGATGTTGGTAAAAAATGTTTGACCAAATTCTTACAGCCATTGACGATTTTGTTTGGGGAATTCCAACAATCGTTCTTATTCTTGCAACAGGTATTCTGTTGACTATCCGTTTACGTGGTGTTCAGTTTACAAAACTTGGACGTGGTTTCAAATCAATGTTTAGAAAGAATGGTGGAAAAGGTGAAGTAACTCCTTTCCAGGCTCTTTGTACAGCTCTTTCTGCTACAATTGGTACAGGAAACATTGTCGGTGTAGCTACTGCAATTGCAGGTGGTGGACCAGGAGCTCTTTTCTGGATGTGGCTTGCAGCTTTAGTTGGAACTGCAACAAAATATGCAGAATGTATGCTTTCTGTAAAATATCGTGAACATGCCCCAGATGGACACGTTTTAGGTGGACCTTTCTATACAATCGAAAAAGGTATGAAAGAAAAAACTGGTTGGAACTGGAAATGGTTAGCTATTTTATTTGCAATTTTTGGTGTTTGTGTAGGTCTTTTTGGTATTGGTACATTTACACAGATTAATGGTATTACATCAGCAGTTTCTAATGCTTTTGATCCAGACAGTAAGCACATTGCATTTTCTTTATTCGGAAATGATTACACATGGTCAGTTGTAATTGCCGGAATTATTGTAACACTTGGTGTTGCTCTTGTAATTATTGGTGGTCTTAAGAGAATTTCAAAAGTAGCAGAAAAAGTAGTTCCTGCTATGGCTGTAATTTATGTTTTCTTAGGACTTTCTGTATTAATCATGAATGCAACTTCAATTCCAGCTGCTTTTGCTGTTATCTTTAAAAATGCATTCGGATGGCAGGCTGCCGTTGGTGGTGCAATGGGTTGGACATTTAAACAGGTAACAGACTCAATGCAGAAAGGTGTTGCACGTGGTATTTTCTCTAACGAAGCAGGTCTTGGTTCTGCTCCAATCGCCGCTGCTGCTGCTCAGACAGAAGAACCAGTAGAACAGGGTATTGTTTCTATGCTTGGAACTTTTATTGATACAATCATCATTTGTACAATGACAGGTTTATCAATTGTAATTGCATTCTATACAGGTGTAGATGCAAATCCTGAACATGGACTTAAGGGAATTGCATTAACTGCTGCTGCTTTTAATAAAGTATTAGGCGGTGACGGACGTTCAGTTCAGTTCTTGCTTATGCTTTGTCTTGTATTCTTTGCCTTTACAACAATTCTTGGTTGGGATTATTACTCAGAACGCTGTCTTGAATACTTATCAAAAGGAAACATGACAGTAGTTAAGGTTTTCCGCTGGGTTTATATCGTTGCAGTATTTATTGGACCTTACTTTACAATCAGTCAGGTTTGGACAATTGCCGATATTACTAACGGTTTGATGGCAATTCCTAACTGTATTTCTTTGATTGTACTTTCTGGCGTTGCTGCAAAAGAAACTAAAGAATATTTCAAGAAAACTCCAACTTTACAATAGTATATAAATACTTTTCTACTACATTCCTTATTTTTTGGGGGATGTAGTAGAGATTCTAAGCTTCCTACAATATTTTCTGTAATTCACAAAATTGCAAATTTTAACTCCACTTAAAAAAAATAAAGAAATCCGCTAAGGTGTCTCTAAAAGCTAAATACCATTCTTCCTTGAAATGTGAACATTATTCTGTTAATATTTAATATATAATATAATAAAGT
>JAIKYZ010000060.1 GCA_024682655.1 Treponema sp. | reverse complement strand
TTTGCTTATGGAAAGATTTGCTACATCTTCCCTAAAACTGGCGGTCTTGAAATCGATTTTGATTTAAAAACTTCTTCAAAAGTTACTTTCCTGCCAAGAATTGGAATAAGACTCTTTGTGGATAAAAAATTTGACACTGCTTTATATTATGGCTTTGGACCAAACGAAAGTTATATCGATAAACATCAGTCATCTTTTGTTGGAAAATTCAGACAGTCTATTTCTCAAATGCACGAAGATTATATCAAACCTCAGGAAAATGGTTCTCGTTATGACTGCCGTTATGTAGAAATTTCATCAAAGGACTGTATACTAAAGTTTACAGGTTTAGAAAATAACTACGAAAATTCTGGTGATAAAAGGTCAAATCTTCACAAAATCAGCTTTAATGCTTCTGAATATAGCCAGGAAGAACTGTATACAAAAAAGCACAGTTGGGAACTTAAAAAATGTGACAGTAATGTAATTTGTATCGACTGGAAAATGGCAGGTCTTGGTTCAAATTCCTGTGGTCCGGTTCTTGCCGAAAAATACAGAATTGGACTTCCGGAACTCAAAGGCGGATTTTTCCTTGAAATTAATTAAAATTAAAGAGATGTAAAAAATAGCCCTGAAAAAGTGGATTCAAAACTTACATATCGATAGTATTGTTTTATGTTATTTTCGATTGCTGTAATTCTTTTATCCGGACTTTTTCTGGGTTTTCTCTGTAAAAAAATTAATTTTCCCAGCCTTTTTGGAATGATTATAGCGGGGGTCATAATTGGCCCTTACTGTCTAAATCTTATTGATTCTTCTATTTTAAATCTTTCTACCGAAATCCGCCGCATTGCTTTAATCATAATTTTGATAAGAGCCGGTCTTAAACTTAATTTTTCAGATTTACGTAAAGTTGGCCGACCTGCAATTTTAATGTGTTTTCTTCCAGCATGTTTTGAGATTCTTGGAATGGTAATTTTAGCCCCTCTCCTTTTGGGAATGAATCGTCTTGATGCCGCAATTTTAGGAGCGGTAATTGGCGCTGTTTCTCCTGCCGTAGTTGTTCCAAGAATGATTAAGTTGATTGATAAAGGTTACGGAGTAAATAAGGGTATTCCCCAGATGATTTTAGCGGGAGCCTCGGTTGATGATGTTTTTGTAATTGTAATGTTTACAACCTTTACCGGCCTTGCCCAGGGACAAGAAGTTTCTGCCATGGCTTTTTTGAACATTCCAATCTCCATAATTTTAGGAATTGGGGTGGGATTTTTAGTCGGTTTTCTTCCATATAAATACTTCTCTAAGATTAAAATGCCCCTGGTCATTAGGACTATGATTATGCTTGCCATCAGCTTTGGACTTTCTACTATTGAAACCCACTACCCTGTAATTCCTTTTGCCTCTTTAATTGCAATTATGGCTATGGGTATGGCAATTAAAAAATCTGATTCTACAATGGCGGTAAATCTTTCTGGCCAATTCGATAAAATCTGGGCCTTTGCAGAAATCTTCCTTTTTGTACTGGTAGGGGCTTCGGTTGCAATCGACCACGCAAAAGATGCAGGCTTAAAGGCAATTGCTTTGATTCTTCTTGTTTTGCTTTTCAGAATGCTGGGAGTATTCTTCTGCCTGCTTGGAACTAAACTCAATTTTAAAGAAAGAATTTTTTCTATGATTGCCTATACTCCAAAGGCCACAGTCCAGGCTGCAATTGGCGGACTTCCTCTTGCAATGGGACTTGCTTGTGGAGAGGTCGTTCTTACAGTTTCGGTAGTAGCAATTTTACTTACCGCCCCACTAGGAGCCTTTGGAATTGATTTAACTTACGCCTCCTTTCTTGAAAAAAGAGAAAATCCTAGTTAGCAGAAAGCTGGGCCTTCTTATTTTTCTTTTCAAAAATGATAAAGGCAAGGCCGCATAAAATAATCTGAACCAGAGTTGATGAAGGAGTTGCAAGTCCAATTCTAAAAAGACTTGGATTTGCAGTAAGGCTCATCAAATAAGAAACTGGAATTCTTACACAAAAAGCACCAACAATTCCCTGAATCATAACAAAAGTTGTTCTTCCACAGCCGTTAAAATATCCAATAAAACAGAAAAGGAAGGATACAAAAAGTGTATCAATTGCATAAGCCTTGAGGTAACTGTGAGCCGCCGCAATAACTTCCTTATCCTTAGAGAAAATTGCCGCAAGTAAGTCTCCACGGAAAAAGGCAGCAGAACCAATCAAAATACCACAGGCAAGAGAAGCCATGATTGAGTACAAAAGGGCCTTTTTAGCCCGGTCATATTTTCTAGCCCCTACATTCTGGGCAACAAAGGCAGAAAGAGACTGTGAAAAAGCAGAAGGTACCAGCATGATAAAACCACAAACTCTTTCTGCAACCCCAACACCAGCCGAAGCAATTAAACCAAGTCGGTTTATAATAGCTGCAATCACAAGGAAGGAAATTGTAACAAGCCCGTCCTGTAAGGAAATTGGAGCCCCAGTTTTTATTACCAGCTGAATAAGAGGACCATCCCAGCGGATATTTCGTCGGGAAAAATCAAAAGGAAGCCCCTTCTTTTTTACAACTATCAGACAGAAAATAACGCTTAAGGCCTGTGCAAGAACTGTAGCATAAGCCGCCCCTGCTGCCGCCATCTTGAATACCGCAACAAATAGAAGGTCTCCAAAAATGTTGATGATACAGGCCACAAGAACTGTCAGCAGTGGAGTTTTAGAATCCCCCATTCCCCTGAAAAGTCCGCCAAGAACATTGTAACCGGCAATAAAAAGAGTACCAGCCGAACAGATGTGAACATAGGCCAGAGTTTTGTCAAAAGCCTGGGCCGGTGTCTGCATCAAAAGAGCAAAGGGTCTGGTAAGAAAAATCATGAGGACTGTAACCACAAGTGCCAGAATAACGAAAAAGATCAGGCTGGAACCTACAATATTTGCAGCCTTATCTTTTTTATTGGCCCCAAGAGCCTGTCCCATCTGAATGGTCGTTCCCATAGCAAGACCGGTAATAATAAAGGTAATGGTCTGCATCATCATAGTACCGGTTGCAACGGCAGAAACATCAGCTGCAGTACCAAACTGACCAACAACAAGAAGGTCTACCGCACCGTAAAATGATTGTAAAAAAAGTGCGCCCAAAACAGGAAGTGCAAAGCGCACAAGCCGAGGAGCAATTCTTCCTTCAGTAAATAAAATTGTTTCAGACATATTTTTTATAACTCCTTATAAAAACACCGCATTAGCAGCGAGCATAAAAAAAAGGCTGGCTAAGAAACAGGTATTCCAACCCGCACCTTATCCAGCCTGTTATTTCCAATTGAACAACATGCCCTCCGAGTGAGCGTGCTTATGTTATCATTTTCAGATAAAAAAAATCAAGAGGAGTAATTTTAGAAATGTAGTCCAAAAGTTGGAATCAATTTTTGAACTACACTTTCTTTTATACTTACTTGGCCTTTTTTACCTGAATCTGTTGAATTAAATCTGTATTTATATAACGAACAGTTTTCTTGTCTTCAATTTTAAGGAAGTTATCTTCTACGGCAAGAACTGTGGCAACGCAGCCGGCGAGTCCTCCATCCATATAAATTGAAACCTGTTTTCCAATACATTCTTCAAGCATTTTTGCTGCCATACTTTTATCTCCTATATTTTGTTTTCTCAATAATTTTCTGCGATGTATTCTTTGACGCC
>JAIKYZ010000122.1 GCA_024682655.1 Treponema sp. | reverse complement strand
GAACCCGTAACATAGCGACCCTTCAAAATAGAAAATGCGTTAAGAAAAATTGCGAAAACTTGGAGCAATTTTTTAGTATTTACTACATTGAAGGGGAACGCCCATATTTTTCTTATTATAAAATACTTCAACGAGCACATTAAGCCGCGGTATGCTCCTTGCCTGCGATTACACAGAAGACGGAAAGGAAAAGGTTGAACTTTTGACTGCTCCTTGGGCTGCTCCAGGAACAATCATTCAGATTGAAGGTGCTGATTATGATGGAGAAAAACCTGCCAAAATCGACATCGACAAGTTCTGTAAAATTGAATACCGTGTAAGTGGAAAGACTTTCACTATCGCAGGTAAAAAGGCCTTAGCTGCCGGAAAACCTGTTACAACTAACAAAGCAGACAACTGCGAAGTTTGCTAACCTACCCGGTGGTTGAGTAGGCCGAAGGCCGTATCGAAACCACCTCTATAAAACACGAAGGCCAGTCCAAATCTTTGGGCTGGCCTTACTCATTTAAATCGCAAACTGCAAAACTTCTTCTTTAGTTAAGTTCTTACAAATGAATAAGTTTTCCTTAATTCTGCTGCAACTTTATCGATTTCAGGATATATATAGGATTTGGTAATGCTTAAATACTTCAATTCTTTTTCAATATCAGATTTATATTTTGGTGGTACAACAATTGTAAAAGGATACCATTCTTTATCCGTTGCATTGTTACCTTTATATAAATATCTGTAAAGATTAAAGCTGTCGATATAATTTACTTCTGACGGTAATACTTTCTGGAAATATAAATCACTGGATTTTAGCTCTGAAAAATTTGCACCACTTAAAGTACAAAATCCGTTACGTAATCTTTCTACGTTAGGATATTGATATTCTACACCTTTTCCTTTGTTTTTTTCCTCTGCATTCATTATATAATCTGTAAACTCTGTTATCGAAACACCAAATTTCTTTTCAAATATATAATTATCATCACGCAATTCATTCAGATTCATAACTGCAAAAACACTCTGCTGGTTTCGAATTCTTTGGTTGTTGAATTTTGGTAAAGCAATCGCTGTGCGTCTTAAAACATCTTTTATATAAATGAAATCTTTATGAGCTGTAGGCTGTTCTTTTAGGAACGCTATTTCGAGTTGTTCCAGTGTAAAAAATTCATCCATAATGGCTGTATTGCAAATGGTAGAAACAGTATTACTATCAAATGTTTTCAATTCTTCCCAATAATCATCAATATACCAGATACTTACTTCTCCAAAAGAATTCTTAAAACAATCATTTTCTCCTGATTCGCAAGCTGCCCATAAAGCAATAAGAGGATTTTCTAGTAAATCCATAGATCTTGAACCAAGTCCATAATGTTGTGCAAGAACTTGTTCCTCAAACATATATTTGCAGTTATCAAATACATCAAAAAAACGACGATGAAGTTCTTTACATAGAAGATGTTCCCGCTGTAAATCATTTTTGTTTCGCAAAATACTAGGTGTAAATGTAAAATTTATATTTCCTTGTCCACGATATAGAAATTTACCACCCCACATATTATCATTTTCAGTTTTTTCTTTTTCATAATCATTATGAATTTTTTTAAGAAGTTTAAAGAAATCAGCAAGACATGTTATTTCCTCGTATTTTGGTACAATCCTAATATCTTTTTTTGTTCCGCTTCCTTCAGAATCAAATGATGATATTACTATATTACCGTAATTCTCCCCAATACCTTTTCGCTTTATTGCTTCAGTAAATAAATCTACTGCCATATATATTCCTTAATTAATATTATTTGGATAAACATATCTAAAACCATGCTCCCTAGCAAAACGTTCCGCATCAGAATTCTCTGATACAACAAAAACTAATTTTTCTGTATCACATCCCATGAATGCATCGTCCGCAATTTCTACAGCTGTATTATAAAGAACAACCGTTCGTAATTCTTTACATCCTAAGAAAGCTTCTTTTTCAAGAACAATTTTCCCTCTAATATCTAGATGTGGATAATTTTTAGCATATGGAAATATAACTGTATGAAGTTTTGTACAATCTTTAAATGCATGATATTGTATTGAGATAATATCAGACGAAGATATTATTTTGTTTTTCACGTTATTATTTTCTTCATCATTTCCAAGAATTTCGTTTCCATCGACATACTCTACAAGTTGTAGCTCTTTACAGTTTTCAAAGCCTGATGATTCAATATTTTTTGATTTCGAAGATAACAGTACGGCGTCAATACTCATATCATTACTAAATGCACCTTTACAAATATTGGATTCAATTTTAATTACTTTTACAGAATCTGCATTAATTGTATAAGCAGAATGAATTATTCCATTTAAATTTGTAAAAAATAGTCTCTTAAAATTTGTCATATACTTCCTTCTAAAAAAATTGTTTAATTTCTCTTTATAACTTCACATCCCATTCATAATTGTTCAATTAGCTTTATGCTGTTCGCGGAATAATAGATTGAAGCATATGGACGAGACCAATCACTATTGGTATCTTCAAATAAAATATTTGATATTAAACTTCCACTTTTACAGCCCCCAAAGCCATCATTTACTTGAGAATAAAACGCATATTCTCCAATTTCAGATACTTTTTTTGGTATTTTAATTGTTTGAACCGTACAATTATAAAAAGCACTGTCTGGTATTGTTTCTATATTTTCTGGTAAAATAATAGTTGTATAATTATGACTACTTGAAAACATTGAATTATTTGAACAACTCGAAAAAGCTCCATAATATAGCTTTCCACCATGTATATTAACTTTTGTTAGTGTAGTCGGAATATAGAAGATTTTCACATATGCTCCATAAAAATCTTCTGTTCCATATTCTTCCGTAGTTATTTGCTTTACTGCTTCACATCCATTATCTTCATCCCCAAAAATCCAGCCAAACAGAGTAGATTCGCTTGCTTCTGTTGCATTAGCACTTGCGCCTACAAAAGGAATTGTTAACTCTTCTAGTGAAACACATTGAGATAACGCTCCCTTTTCAATAGAAACAACAGTATCCGGAATTATTAATTTTTTTAAATTCGAAATTCCAGAGAAAAAATCTTTTCGTAGGGTTGTAATACATTTTGGGACAGTTAATTCTAATAAACTACAATTATAAAACGGATGGTCTCCAATAGATACAAGAGCTTCAGGAAATGAAATAGTCAAAAGATTGGAACAAGAACAAAATGCATATTTACCAATAGATTCAAGACTATCTGGGAATAAAATGTTTGTAAGACTTGTACAATTACAAAATGCATAATCTCCTATTGTTTCAAGACTATTTGGGAATGAAATATTTGTAAGACTTGTACAGTTATAAAATGCCTCATCTCCTATTGTTTCAAGACTATTTGGTAATGTAATAGTTTTAAGACTTGCACAGTTATAAAATGCCTCATCTCCTATTGTTTCAAGACTATCTGGGAATGAAATATTTGTAAGACTTGTACAATTATAAAATGCATAATCTCCTATTGTTTCAAGACTATTTGGTAATGTAATAGTTTTAAGACTACTACATCCTTTAAAAGAATCAATGTTTTTGACTGTATCAGGAATATCAATACTTGTAAGCCCTTTGCAATTATTTACTTTTAGTGAAGTTACACCATTTGGTATATTTAACTCAATAAGATTATTGAGATCTTCAATACAAACCCGATTTATATTTTGAGTTGGAAAAATTAATTCTCTTATACTTGAATTTTTTAAAGTAACTGTAGTTAAGCCTGTTACATCAGATAAATCTAATTTTGAGTCTTTTGCTAATTGCAAAGAAGATATCGTTGACTCCTCAAAAGAACCTGAGAGTTTTAATGTGCATGGATAATTTTTACTATAATTATATACCTCTTCAAAGTTCTCTCTTGTTGCATTAAAACATTCCCATTTTGCATAAAATGTCATATCCCCATAAACTTCCCATGTGTCTATATCAATTTCTTTATAATACCCAGTGTTATAAGTTTGTCCTACATGAGTTATATAATACCATGTTAGATTCCCACTACATTCAGGCACATTAATTACAGGTTTTGTTAGTTTGCTTCCATGTTCAACAGTTTGAGATGCTACTTCAGCAGAACAGTTTGTTTCAAAAGTTATTGTATGCTTCACACGAGAAATCTTTACAAAAATCTTTACATCACTTTCTGGCATTATAAAGTTGTAATAGATTTGTCGTCCGCTTTGGGTACTGGTTGATGAAATTTGATTATCCTCGGAGTCAACAATAGAAAAAATATCAAGTTGATACCATTTTGGTATTGTAATCCTAACAGAAATCTCAGAACCTCCTATTGTTTCATTTTCACTAAAATACTGCACATCTCCCGGATAATTAGCTGGATAATCAGTATCCACGGTAATCGAATGTATATACTTAAATGTTGCACTCACGGCTACATTCTGCTCTGGCATGATAAATGTATAAACATCTGCAAAATAGGTTTGTGTTGGGGTAATTGTACTTCCATCCACAGATTTTATAGAAAAAGAATCTAACGCATAGAATTCGTCCGGTATGAGAGTTAATGTGATTTCAGTTCCTGCTTCTGCAATATTTTTATTCACTGCTATGGTACCGTTTTGTGTAACTGAGGTATTTATAGAGTATGTTGGAATCGTAGCTAAAATCCACTGTGCATAAAGAGTGATATCACTTGTAAGACTTAGACTGTCGCCATTAGCGTATCCTTTTCCACTGCCATCAGCTGCTGTGTTCCAGCCTGTAAAAATATAGCCTTCAAGAATATAACCATTAGAAGGAAGTGTAATAATTGAATGAGCTTTTCCTTTTATACCCGCAGTTTCTCCACTTACAGCTTCATTATTTGGCAAAAATGTAATTGTATAATATACATCCGGCTCTGTTATTGTTGCCTGTTGCTCAGAATCTTTTTTTTCTTTTTCAGTCTGTTCTGTTTGTGTATTTTTTTCAGTTGATTCTGTTCCTGTTATTGAACCTGAACAACCAAAGAAAAAATTAAATGAAAATATTAATATAGAAATCATTGTAAATTTATGAATTTTTTTTCCCATTAGAAACTTCCTCCAAAAAATTAATGCTATAGATAAAGTAGCTTCAATATATTGATGTCTAAAAGAGCATTTTAAATCAATATATTATAACTGTCAAATTTCTAACATCAATATATTGATAAAATAAAAAATATGGGATTCAAAGAAACATTAAGAGATGAAATTGAATATCGTGGACTTTTAATAAAAGAAGTCTCAGCTGCTATTGGAATCAGTAACAGCACATTTTTATCGTATATTGATGCTAGAGGTGTACTTCCAAATGTTGAAACGGCAGTAAAAATTGCAAAATATCTTGGCGTTTCAGTTGAATATCTTGTTGAAGGAAAATCTGTCAGTCAACAAAAAAAAGAAAACATAAATCCATTCGAAAAAAAGAAACTTAATGAATCCTATGACAAGCTCTCTTCTCATGACAAAAGTATTCTTGTAAAAATTGCTGATGTTATGAGTAAATAATAACAAGGGACAGTACGTTTCCGAGTCGGCCTTTATAATTTATTGAAAAGATGTATCATTTATACATTAAAAATGATGATTAATCCCACTTTGTTTCATAATAGCATTTGCTGTATGACGTGATTTAATTTTTGAATCTAATTCTGCCATTATGCAAATACCTTTTCGTGTCGTTCTACAGTAAAGTAGAGAGAATTTATTGTTGGAGATTTATTTAATTCAATTAATTCAGGAGCTGCAAATCGTACGCGTTCAATCAAAGCATCAAGAGAACCGCCTTCAAGAACAAGACCTGGAATATCATCACTCTGCGCAATCCAAACGCTTGCTTCTTCATCCCAAGTAAAATTTACTTTATATTCCATTTCGTCAACCTCCTATTCATTTATTATAGTATATGTTTTATAAATATTCTCAACTTTTAATAATTTAATATTCTCCGTATATTTCAAACCATTACAAGTTCGGAAAGTCAGCGTTTTACAACCAAAAGAGAAAGTTGTATATTTATCAAAACTACTTAATATCGCTGTGTCCATTAAATGTATTATAAGTCAAATATTTTGAATTTTTCACTATTAAAAATGCGTTAGCGCTGTTAAGGGCGCCGAAGGCGGCCACCTAGGGAGCGACGGCTGAAAGCCGGCAAAATGCTCCAGTGGAGCATTTTGAGCGAGTCTCCGAGCAGCTATGCTGCGAAGGCCAGCGACAGCTGGGGTGGCTGGAGCGTGAACTGAACCCCAAAAGTTGGACACTTTTGGAGGTTATATGAGTAAAATATATACAACGGAATTCAAACTTAAAGTTGTACAAGAATACCAAAAAGGAGAAAAAGGAAGTACGATTCTTGGGCATGAAATGAATATTCATCCAAGTATGGTACTGACCTGGTATCACCTATATGAACAACATGGCATAGAAGGTTTACAAACACGGAGGACCAGTCCTTCCTACAGAAAAGAGTTTAAGGAAAAAGTACAATCAGAACTTAGAAATAAGGTCTCTATTAATTATCTAAAAACAAAATACCGATTATCACCTTCAACTTTAAAGCGATGGAGTGTAGAATGTGGTATGGCA
>JAIKYZ010000106.1 GCA_024682655.1 Treponema sp. | reverse complement strand
AAAATGGAATTCAGAAAAATCTTTGACACAATCCCGGAACAGTTTGATAAGTTCAGACCCCGCTACAGTCAGGAGCTTTTTGATAATCTGATTGATTATGCAAAAATTGGCCCGGGTAAAAAAGTGTTGGAAATAGGACCTGGAACAGGCCAGGCAACAGAGCCGATTTTAAACACAGGCTGCGACTACATGGTAATTGCCGAGCCTTACAAGACTAAGTTTTTTGAAGGCCAGCTCAAGGACTTCCTTGAATCAGGAAACATTGTAAACTCTGTAAACTTCCCGAAAACTGTTACAGACAACCCTATTCCAGCCGGTGGAACTCGTCTTTGCATCAGCCACAAAAATATTCCTTATATTATTTCTAAACTTGCTGCCTGCGAAACTGTAACAAAAGTTAGACCAATCTACAACTTATAAATTTTTAGTTTAAATCTCATAAAGGACTTCTTATCTTTTTAAGAAGTCCTTTTTTTATCCACTTAAATACAGTAATATATTCTTATCTTTATGAAATCCACTGTAATTTGCACCAGTCTTCTGGTCGAAAAATCACCTCAAGCTCTACCTTTGGGAGCTGCCTGTATTGCTTCCGCCATCAAAAATGACCAGTTAACAAAGGATATTACCCAGACCCAGCTTTTAACTTTTTCTATGGAAGATAATCAAATCCTTTCAAAAAAATCAGATCAGGAAAAAGCAGATTATATTTACCAGAAGCTCTTAGAAAAAAAGGCTGATATTGTTTGTTTTTCCACTTTTGTATGGAACAGAAATATTTTTGAACTTACTTCTAAACTTTTGCAAAAAAAAGGAATCATAACTATTGCCGGTGGACCTGAAGTAACCGCTCACCCCCAGGAATTAAAAAAATCTTTTGATTACGTAGTTTCTGGCGAAGGGGAAATAAAAGTTCCCTGCCTTGTAAAAGCAATCCTCAATAAAGAAGAAATAAATGAACTCCCCGCAAATACGCTAGTCTTGGATAACTTAAAATCACCATACCTTGATGGAAGTATTGATCCTGCGGAATTTGGCGGGGCCCTCTGGGAATTGGCAAGGGGCTGTCCTTTTAAGTGTTCCTACTGTTATGAATCCAAAGGGGAAAAGAAAGTCCGTTTATTCCCTATGGAAAGAATTGAAAAAGAACTTGATTTATTTGCCAAAAAAGATATTGCCCAGGTCTTTGTTCTAGATCCAACCTACAATATCAATAAAGACCGAGCCATAAAACTGATTGATTTAATTGCAAAAAAAACTCCAAACACCTTTTATTATTTTGAAGCCAGAGCTGAATATATTGACCGTCAGCTTGCAAGAGCCTTTACAAAAATCCCCTGTGCCCTGCAAATTGGACTGCAAAGCGCCAACGAAGAATCTCTTAAACTTGTAAACAGGCCTTTTAATCGCAAACAATTTACAAAAAATATTGGACTTTTAAATGAGGAAGGAGTTATTTTTGGACTTGATTTGATTTATGGACTTCCTGCCGAAACTTTTAAATCTTTTAGGGAAGGAATTAATTTTGCCCTTTCCCTTTATCCTAACAATCTGGAAATTTTCTGCCTTTCGGTACTTCCTGGAACAGATTTATTTGACCGGGCAAAAGAATTAAAACTAAATTTTGAAGACAAACCACCCTACCAGGTAATAAACACCGATAAATTTTCTGCTAAAGATATTAAAAATGCTCAAAAACTGACCCAGGCCTGTAATTACTTTTACAATGATGGGCACGCTGTCCCTTGGTTTAATACAATCTGCCAGTCTTTAAAAATGAAGGGAGATTTTTTCCTCAAAAGATTTTATTCTTTTGCCCAGGATAATAAAATTGCCCTGGACTGCCAGACTCCTCACCTGGAAATTGAAAAAAATCAGATAAAATTTGTAAATTCCCTCTACCAGGAAAAAGGCCTTGTAAAATACATAAAAGCCGCAAATGACATAATCAGATTTAATGGAGCCCTTTCAAGAAAGACTGAATGCGGTAAAAGTCAAGAAATTCAGTTAAATTACCCCCTAGAGTACGTAAATTCAGAGTTTTCTCTGAATTTGGAATTCTTCGTAAGTAATGTTAAAATAAAGAGTGGTAAAGTAAGGATATGAAAAATCTAGCAGTATTTATTGATAGTTTAACAATAGAATACTCATTAGATGTCTTAAATGGAATTTCTGATTTTTTTACTGACAAAGACATTTCAGTATTTATAGCTCAAACAAAGGAACCCCACGAAAAAAATGGACTCTTTGAATATCAAAACTGGTCCAGTGCTGAATTACTTTTTTCAAAACAAATTGATGCCTACATAGTTATTACCGGCTCCTACTCTTCTTTAATGACTTCAAAAGAATTAAGTAATGCTCTAGAAAAAATTGGGGACAGACCTGTAGTTTCTATTGGAATGCCTTTAGATTTACCAAATTCCTACCTTATAAAAACTGAATGTAATTCCGCTTACGATGAAATAGTTTTTCACTTAAAAAATTATCATAATTGTAAAAAATTCGCTTTTATGTCGGCAAACGACACCGGGTCAGAAGAGGCTTTAGAAAGATTCCAGGCATTTAAAAACGGACTTAAAAATAATGAATTGGATTTTGATCCTTCTCTGGTATTAGACGGAGGATTTCTAAAATCTAAATCCTACAAAGCATTTAAGGAAAAATATAAATCAAAGAAAAACATAAATTTTGACTGCATTATCTGTGCAAATGACCTTATGGCCCTGGGAGTTACAACAGCCTTAAAAGAAATGGATGTAAAAATCCCGGAGGAAGTAAAAATAATCGGCTTTGACGAAACTTCTCTTGCCACTTCTTCAAGACCAAAACTTTCTACAGTGGATCAAAATATTGAAGAACAGGGTTACGAAAGCGCCCGCTTGATTTATGACCTTCTAATGGGAAAAGAGGTTGAAAGGGTAAAATCAATTCCAGTAACTCCTATCTACAGACAATCCTGTGGATGTATTTCTTTAGATAATTATGATGAAGTTTTCTGCGATAAAGAAGGAAATATCCTCCACAAAACCCAAAAACAGGAAGAATTAACTAAAAACCGTAACGGCTATTTTAATTTTCTGTCCGGAATTAATAACATAGAAACTTTATTTGATTTTTCCCGCTCTGCATTAACACTAAGAAAATGTTTTTTCTCCATGCAGTTTATGATGAAGACAGCAAATATTGAATCTCTTGCAGTTTTATTTTTTGAAAGTCCTCTTATTCTTCAAAAGGAAGATGATATTACAATTCCTAAAAAAACAAATCTTTGCATGTATATTTCAAAAGACAATAAGGAAGAATTATTTGAACCTGGACTTAACTGTGATTCCTGCAATCAACTGCTTCCGGACCCTCTTCTTAATTCAACTAAAGGAAAATATCTTTTACTTCCAATTTTTTCTGGAGAAGTATTATACGGATATACAATTTGTAAACCAGAAGGTAAAGACTTTTCAATCTACAGTATTTATCTAAAGATTATCATTAATACCCTGGCTCAGGCCTACGAATACACAAAATCTTTTTACGAAAATCAGAAACTTTCAGAAGAAAATCTTAAACTTCAGCAAAATAACAGCAGTCTTTATACCCAGTCTAAAACCGACGAATTAACAAAAGTTCTTAACCGCCGTGGCTTTATGGAATTGGGACAAAAAAGTATTAACCTGGAAAAAGAAAAGGATTCCAAGGGCCTTGTAATATTTTTTGACATGGACGGCCTAAAAGAAATTAACGATAACTACGGGCACGAAATGGGTGATAAAGCAATAAAAGCTATGGCAGAAGTTATAAGTAAAGCCCTCCGTGCAAGTGACATTGTAGGAAGAATTGGGGGCGATGAATTTGGCGCCGTTGTTAATGGAGCAAACAAAAAACAGGAAACTTCCATCAGGAAAAAGCTTAATCAGCTGTGTAAAAGTATTTCAAAGGAAAATAAATTTCCTTTCCTCCTTTCCTGCTCTATGGGCGTAACAGAATTCAATTCATCTACATTTTTATTGTCAGATTTACTTTCAAAATCCGACACTCTTCTATACAATGAAAAGAGAATAAAACACGCAAAAAAGAAGTCCGCTTCTATTTAATAGATTTTTTATAAGGAAATTAAAATGAATAAAATACCTGCTCGTAATCAAGTTCCAGAAAGTGATAAATGGAATCTTTCTTCCATTTTTAAATCAGATTCAGATTGGGAGGAAGCTTTAAAAAAACTTCCTGAATATACAAAAGAAGTTACAGCCTTTAAGGGGCGTCTGGGAGAGTCTTCTGACACCTTCTTAAAAGCCCTCAAAGCCCTAGAAAAAGCAGAACTGGAGCTTGAAAATGTAGTACACTATGCGTCTTTACAGCACGAAGCCGACGAAGATGATTCAACTTGTTCAGACCGCTACGGAAGAGCAATTATGGCCTACACTGCCGCAAGCACAGAATTAAGTTTTATTGACCCGGAAATTCAGGCTATTGATGAAAAAGAATTACTGGGCTGGATTGAAAAAGAAGAATTTGCAGATTATAAAATCTTTGTAAAAAAACTTCTCCACTTTAAAAAATATATTTTAAGCGAAAAGGAAGAGAGAATTCTTTCTTTACAGGGCGAAAGTGCTCAAACTTCAGAAAATGCCTTTAGTTTTTTAACAAATGTAGATATGAATAAAACTTTTGGCAGTGTAAAAGTTGATGGACAGGAAAAGGCACTTACAGAAACTACCTGGTCCTTATTTATGCACTCTCAAGATAGAAAAGTTAGAGAGGAAGCTTACAAAAAATTCTACGCAAAATTCGAAGAACACCAAACTACCCTTGCAGCCTTATACGCAGGAAATGTAAATCAGGATGTATTTAATGTAAGGGCCCGAGGTTATGATTCATCTTTACAGGCAGCTTTATACGGAAACAAAGTTCCATTAAGCGTTTACCACAATTTAATTGACTGTATTCATAAAAATCTTGATAGTCTTCATGAATATTACGAAATCCGCAAAAAAGTTTTAGGTGTAGAGGAATTACGTCATTATGATGTTTACGTTCCACTTGTAAAAGCCCTGGAAGTAAAAACCTCTTATGATGAATCTGTTGAAATTATTAGAAATGCCCTGGCCCCTCTTGGAAAAGAATACACCGACAGACTTTGTAATGGATTAAAAAATGGCTGGGTAGACCGTTATGAAAATATTGGAAAGAGAAGCGGAGCTTTTTCTTCCGGTTGTTATGTTGGTGATCCATTTATTTTATTAAATTACAACGATTCAAATATTCGGGATGTATTTACCATGGCTCACGAAGGTGGTCACAGTATGCACAGCTGGTATTCTGTACACAATAATCCTTTTATGTGCTATGAATACACAATTTTTGAAGCCGAAGTTGCATCTACTTTTAATGAAGAACTGGTTTTTGAATATCTGCTCAAGACAGCAAAAACAGAAGAAATGAAAAAATATCTTCTTGCAATGAGAGCTGATGATATTCTTGCAACTTTATTCCGCCAGACTATGTTTGCAGAATTTGAATTAAAAACTCACGAATTTGTAGAAAGCGGAAAACCTCTTACAGCAGAACTTTTAAGAAAAACTTATAGAGAACTTTTGGAATTGTACTTTGGTCCTGCAATGCATTTTGAAGATAACAGCGATATGGAAGGACTTAGAATTCCACACTTCTATTCAGCATTTTATGTTTATAAATATGCAACCGGCATCAGTGCTTCTTTAGCTCTGGCAAAAAGAGTTACTCATGGTGGCGAAAAAGAAAGAGAAGATTACTTTAAGTTCTTAAAATCTGGTGGTTCAAGATATCCAATCGAATCCCTTAGAATTGCCGGGGTTGATATGGAAAGTGTAGAGCCAATTCAGGCCGCTTGTGATACTTTTAAAGATATAATAAAAGAACTAAAAAAATTACTATAATTTTTTATTAAAGTTAAATATAAAAACATCCGATAGTTAAAAAGGAGTAGTTGTACGCTTATACATCAACTCGGGAGCAAATAAGTGACAAAATCAGAATTTAAAACATTTTTAAAACCTATACCAAAGGCAGAACTTCATCTTCACATAGAAGCTGTAATTACACTTGCAGGTGTAAAAAAACTCTATAAAAATCGCTTTGGAAAGGAAATGACAAAAGAAGAACAGGTGGCTCTGTTCTCTTACGATGACCTGAATGGATTTATCCAGGCTTTCTTAAAAGTTCAGGATATGTTCACCTCAGAAAAAGATTTTAACCTTGTTTTTAAAGAGCTCGAAAAATATCTTGTAAAAAATGGAATTACTCATTGTGAAGCCTTCTTTGCTCCTTCTGCTTTTATCAAAAAGGGATTCAGTTACAAGAAAATGGTGGATATTTTCCACAAGCAGATTAAAAGAATCAAAGAAAAAGACGGTATTACAATCAAGTTGCTGATGGATGTTTCCCGCACCTTTGGTTGTGAAAACGCAATGAAAAATTACGAGATGTTCAAAGCCTATCCTTGCGAAGACATCATTGGTATTGGACTTGGTGGTGCCGAATCAAAAGGTCCAGCCAAAGACTTTGCCCCAGTTTACGATCTTGCAATTAAAGAAGGTTACAAGGCTGTAGTTCACGCTGGTGAAGACGTTGGTCCAGAATCAATCTGGGATTCAATTAATTACCTTCACGCTATGCGAATTGGACACGGTGTAACAGCAATTCAGGATAAAAAATTGATGGACGAGTTAGTAAAAACTCAAATCCCAATTGAAATCTGTATTACTTCAAATACCTTTACTAAAAAAGTTGTAAAATTGGCCCGCTACCATCCTGTAAAAAAATTCTACGATATGGGAATTATGGTTTGTATCAACACAGACGACCCAGTATTCTTTAAAACTACTATGCTTGATGAATTATGGATTTGTTACAAGAGTCTTAAATTCTCTATGGACGAAATTAAAGAACTGGTTAAAAACAGCTTTAGATCTTCATTCCTTTCAGAAGATGAAAAGAAAAAAGCCCTTGCTGCTGTTGATAAAGCCTGGAAATAATGACCAAAATCGAAGAATACTACAACAAATTTCACGAAGAACACAGACTTACAACAAGGCACGGTCTGGTTGAATTTAACACAAGTCTTCACTATATAACTGAGTGTATTCAGCTTTACAAGGCAAATAATCCCTGTCCAAACATAAAAATTGCCGATATTGGAGCAGGAACCGGCCGTTATTCTGTTGAATTATGCCATCAGGGTTATGATGTTACTGCCGTAGAACTTGTTAAACACAATCTGGAAATCTTAAGAAATAAACACGAAAATATTAAGACCTGGCAGGGAGACGCTCAAAAGCTGGATTTTTTAGAGGACGAAACTTTTGATATTACCCTGCTCTTTGGCCCTCTTTATCATATTCACGGTCAGGAAAATCAATTAAAAGCCATAGAAGAAGCAAAAAGAATCACTAAAAAAAATGGATTTATTCTGATTGCCTATGTAATGAACGACTACAGTGTAATTTCTTATTGTTTTAAAGAACACAAATATAAAGAAGTAATGGAAAAAGGCGGACTGAGTAAAGATTTTCACACAATCTGTACAGAAGAAGATTTATATTATTATGCCCGCCTGGAAGATATTAATAATCTTGCCCAAAAATCCCAACTCACTCGCTATAAAATCATCAGTCCAGATGGTCCCGCCGATTACATGCGCAAAGAATTAAATCAAATGTCCCAGGAAGAATTTTCTGCCTTTTTACAATATCAACTGTCAAATGCGGAACGCCCTGAATTACTGGGAGCTTCAAGTCACTTAGTAGATATCCTGCAAAAATAAAAGCCGGCTGGTAAAAAATTTGGGTCGTTGAATTTTATACATATTTTAAGTAAAATAGCCCATTATGGATTTGATTAAAAAACTTGATGAATGCGAAGCCCGCTTTAAAGAAGTAAGTGATCTTGTAATGGACCCAAACCTTGTAAAAGATCCTAAAAAATACAAAGACACTATGCGTGAACACGGATATTTAACAGAAGTTTGCGCACTTTCAGCAGAATACAAAAAAGTTCTAAACGGAATTCGTGATGCCAAAGAAATGATTACAAACGAAGAAGATGCTGATATGAGAGAAATGGCTCGCGAAGAATTAAAGGAACTTGAAGAAAAACAGCCAAAACTGGAAGAAGAAATTAAACTTAAATTAGTTCCTCCTGATCCTCTGGACGAAAAAAATATTATTCTTGAAATTCGTTCAGCCGCAGGTGGTGATGAAGCTTCATTATTTGTACGCGACCTTTGGGAAATGTACACTCACCTTGCAGAACGCAAAGGCTGGAAAACTGAAACTATGGAAGCTCAGGAAACTGAAGTTGGTGGATTTAATAAAATCGTAACTTCAATTTCTGGAAAATTCGTTTATGGAACTTTACGCTGGGAATCTGGTGTTCACCGTGTACAGCGTGTTCCTCAGACAGAATCTCAGGGCCGTTTACAAACTTCAACTGCAACTGTAGCCGTTTTACCAGAAGCAGAAGAAACCGAAATTGAAATTAAACCTGGTGATGTTCGTATTGATGTTATGCGCGCCGGTGGACCTGGTGGACAGTGTGTAAATACAACTGACTCGGCAGTACGTTTAACTCATATTCCTACAGGACTTGTTGTAATTCAACAGGACGAAAAATCACAGATTAAAAACAAGGAAAAGGCCTTCCGTGTATTAAGAGCCCGTTTGTTTGATTTGGAAGAAAGTAAAAAACAGGAAGAAAGAGCCGCAGCCCGTTCTTCAATGGTTGGTTCAGGTGCCCGTTCCGAAAAAATCCGTACCTACAACTATCCACAGGACCGTGTTACAGATCACAGAATCAATTATAGCCAGCACAATCTTCCAGCCTTTATGATGGGCGATATGGATGATATGCTTGATGCTCTTAACGTTTACGCCAAGGAAGAACAGCTTGCCGCTGATATTTCAACTTTGGGAGAATAAAGATAATTTAAGGCAATCAATGGGTGGCTGTTAATTTGCAGTCACCTTTTTTTATGGGAAAATAAAATAATGACAATTCAGGAATTTAAAAATAAAGGACTTGCAATATTAAAAGAAAAATCTCCTTCTCCCTCTTTGGATATTGAAGTTTTACTGGAAAATATTCTTTCCTGCGATAAAACTCAAATCCTTTTAAATAGAGATAAAGAAATTCCTCAAGATAAAATTCAATGGTTAAATCAGGCTCTTGAAAAAAGAAGTCAGGGGCTTCCAATTGCCTACATTACAGGGCATAAAGAATTTTACGGATATGATTTTTATGTTAGCCCGGCAGTTTTAATTCCCAAAGCAGATACAGAAATTCTTGTAGAAAGAGCAATCGAAATCATAATCGAAAAAATGGATAACAGGGCCAATTCAATTTTAACAATTTGCGATATGTGCAGCGGCTCTGGTTGTATTGGACTTTCTGTTATTAAAAATCTTATAGAAGAATATAAAATCCCGGAAGAAAAATTACCAAAATTTACCCTGGTAGATATTTCTCAAGAGGCTCTGGAAATTTCTAAAATTAATGCCCAAAGGATAAAGCTTCCCCTTGACCGCTTAAGATTTATTCAAAGTAACCTTTTTGATTTAATTCCCTGGGATTTTGATATTATACTTACAAATCCCCCTTACATTCCTGCAAAAATGGTAGACCAACTTTTGATGGATAATCGCAGTGAACCTAGACTTGCTCTAGACGGGGACGTTACAATTAATGGCGAGGCTGCTGATAGTCAGGATGGACTGGAAATTATAAGAAATCTGCTTCCTCAGGCAAAAGAACATTTGTGCCGCTACGGAAATATTTTACTGGAAAGTGGTGAATACAACGCCCAGGCCGCAGCAAAAATTGCTCAGGATTTAGATTTTAAGACAAAGATTCACAAGGATTTAGAAGGCCAGTTACGATTAATTGAAATCTGGTAAAAAAAATCCCGGGAATTAATCCCAGGACTTAAGATTTTATAATTCCACACATTCTGTAAAGAAAAGGCTGATTCCTTCGTTTGGAAAGTGATTTATAACCGCATTCACAATGGCCTTTATTTTTTTTGCCTTTTCTTCATTTACATAGGTAAAAAGGTCAAAGTTCATTTCGGGCCAGGTAGAATCTCCAAGTTTTTTAGAATGACCTCCCCGTCCCTGAACATCAACAATTATTGTGTATTGAACTTCAGGGATTTCTGCTTCCAATAATTCTACTATATCATCTTGTACAGATTGATTTGAAATAATTTCGGCTCTATACATTTTTTCCATTAATTTACTCCCCCTGATTTCCTTCAACTTCTTGATAAGAAACTTTGATTAAATCTTTGCCCTTATCTTTCACTTTCATAACCAAACTGTAAATAACAGGTATTATCAAAAGTGTAACAAAGGTACTGGAAATTAAACCTCCAACTACTGCCAGAGCAATTGGCTGAACCATCATTGCCTGTCCACCTGTTGCAAAACACATTGGCACCATACCTAAAATTGTTGTGAGAGTAGACATCAAAACTGGGCGCAAACGGCTCTTTCCAGCCTGGTAACAAGCTTCTTTTAGAGGAACTCCACGTCCTACCAGAAGATTTGTATAATCTACCAGCAAAATACCATTATTTACTACAATACCTACCAGCATAATAATACCAACCATAGACATAATAGAAATTGCCTGACCGGTAATTTTATAAAGGAATACAAGTCCAATCACAAGGAATGGCATAGTTGCAAGGTTGATTAAAGGAGCCTTCCAGCTTTCGTAAGTTGCTGCCATTACGCCAAATACCAGAATAATTGCCATGGCTATAATCTTCAGGTAAAGCTTCATCTGAGTCATTGTATCGCCCCAGGAACCTTCGTAACTAACAACTACTCCTTCTGGAATAATAAAATTGTTGGACATATATTCTTTGATTTGATCTTCTACCACATTAGCATTTGTATTTGTAAGAATAGAAGTGCTAACGTGAATAATTCTGCTTTGATTTTCGCGGCTGATAGAAACTGGACCCAGACCCTTACGGAAAGAAGCAAAATTAGAAACTGCTACCATCCCTTTTGAACCTCTTACATAAATCTGATCCAAATCATCAATTGTTTTACGGTCTTCTGGCTGGTATACAACGACTACATTGTAATCTTTTCCACCACTTCTATAAACACTGGCAGTTGTACCATTAATTGCGTAATTTATTTCTTTTGCAACGGTTGTTACATCAACTCCAAAGGCATAAGCCCTGTCGCGGTCAATAACAAGTTCTACCTGAGGTAATCCCCGGTCCATAGAAATAGAAGCTTCTCCTGTATCTTGAATAGATTCAATTGCCTGAGACAACCAGTCGGCAACCTGTAAAGAGGCATCCATATCATCGGAGCGAATAGCAATATCAATATCCGAACCCATCATCTGACCACGCATTCCGGCATTAAAATAGAAAGTTACACCCGGATAATCATCAAAATGGGCCCTGAGTTTATTCTGCATATCAAAAGCAGAATCAATCTGTTTATCGCTTTCTGGAAGGGTAATCTGAATAGAACCTCTGTTACTAGAAGAAGAACGACCACCTCTACCAATTGTTGTAGTTATATTTTCATAGCCTTTTAATTCATTTTTTACGATTTCTTCAAAGGCTAAGACAACTTCTTTAGTTTCTTCCAGAGGAGTTCCAACTGCCATAGAAACATTTAAGGTAACAGAATCATCATGACCACTAGGCATCATATTTATCTGCATAGTTTTCATAAGTCCAAAGGCAATTACTAAAACGGCCAAAGAAACAACAATCGTAATCAATCTGTTTTTAAGACAGACTTTTAACAATTTTGAATAAACATAAGTAATTCCATCAATTGCTTTTTCAAAAAGCCCGTAAATAAATCTTAAAATTGGATTATTTACAGGTTTTAAGTTTCTGTTTGTAAGAGGAAGGAATTTTCCCGCAAGAACAGGAACTAAAAAGATTGCAACCAATAAAGAAGAAACCAGAGCAATTACAATTGTAAAAATAATATCCTTAAAAAGTTGTCCCATCATTCCTAAATCTTTAATAAAAAATAAAAATGGAATGAATACACAAACTGTTGTAAGGTTACCGGAAATTACCGACATAAGCATTTCCTGACTTCCCAGAATTGCGGCAATTTTAGGCCTTGCACCACGCTGACGGTAAGCATAAATATTATCAATCATTACGATAGAAGCATCTACAACCATACCCAAACCTAAAATCAAACCTGTAAGAGTCATCATATTTAAGGTAATTCCAAAAATACTCATTGCAAAAAGAGTAATAATCATAGAAAGAGGAATTGAAATTGCAATAATGATTGTAGATTTAAATGAACGCAAGAAAATCCAGAGAATTAAAACCGCAAGTAAAAGACCTTGTAACAAAGAATCCATAAGAATGTCGATTGTTTCCCTAATAGATTCTGTATCATCCGAGATAATTTCCATTGTGATGTCCGATGGTAATTTTCCCTTGAGCTGATCAATTTTTTTATAAACTGAATTTGCTACATTTACCGAGTTTGAGCCAGACTGTTTTGTAATAGAAACGTAAACACCTTTTTCACCGTTGATGTAAGATTCATTTGATGCTTCGGCAAAACCCATATAAGCCCGGCCAATATCACTTAATCTTACGTCGTAGCCGTTAATTGTAGAAATTACAGTGTTATTAATTTCTTCAACACTGTTGAATTGTCCGGTTGTACGAACTATATAATTTTTATGACCTTCCTGAACTTTACCACCGCCAAGTTCAAGATTTTGTTTTGAAAGGGCTGCAACAACGGTAGGAATTGTATAGCCATAGGCGGCCATACGATTTTGATTAAGTTCTACATTTACCTGAGCTGTACGTCCACCATTAACGCTTGCTTCTGCAACTCCATTTGCCTGTTCAAGAATATCAACTATCTGACTTTCGGCAATCTGTTTAATATCATCTACAGATCTGTTACCTCTTACAAGAATACGCATAATTGGCATTGAATCTGAACTAAAACGCATGATTGTTGGAGAACTTGCAGCAGAAGGTAAAGCACGACTAACCCTATCTAATTTGTCGCGGATATCATTTACTGTGGCATCCATATCGGTTCCATAATCAAATTCCAGCTGAACCATTGAAGAACCTTCGGATGAAGTTGAATACATGTTTTTAAGACCATTTACAGAAACTACTGCAGATTCAATAGGTTTTGTAATTGTACTTTCTACAGATTCCGGGCCCGCATTTGAGTAAGTTGTCATAATCATGGCTACCGGGTTTTCAACTTCTGGGAAAAGGGCTATTGCAATGTTACTAAGTGTAAAAACTCCTAGAAGCCCCAGAAGAACAAAGATAATAAGAA
This sequence comes from Treponema sp., assembly GCA_024682655.1. Classification (GTDB taxonomy): domain Bacteria; phylum Spirochaetota; class Spirochaetia; order Treponematales; family Treponemataceae; genus Treponema_D. The sequence goes on along the minus strand of JAIKYZ010000106.1, from coordinate 8,048 downwards.
CCAGAATCGGATGATCCATTGTTTTTCTTGAAATACTCATTAGTTACCTCTGTTTTCTTTACTGGCCTGGGCGGGTAAATCAGAAGGTGGACCTTTAGATTCTTCCTGACTTTGAGAATCTTCGGACTTTTGATCCTGATTTTTTGTGATATCTTTGATTTTTGAACCTTCCGAAAGAGTAAGCATACCTGCAGTTACAATACTTTCTCCCATTTCAACTCCAGTCAAAAGCTGGTAGTAACCGTCTACATTTTTTCCCAAAGTTACCTGACGTTTAGTAACGGTCTGGCCATCTTCATTAACAACGTAGACATAATAATTATCATTATTATTTACCAGAGAATCCTGAGGAATTACTGGATAACCTGAATATTCTGTGGTGTAAAGTTTTACCTTTGCAAACATTCCCGCATCAATTCTAGAATCACTTTTATCAAAATTAAGGATGATTTCTTTAGTTCTTGTTGAAGCGTCAAGTACAGGACTAATTCTTACAACAGAAGCATCAAATAAAACTCCAGGATATGCTTCCAAAGATATTTCTGCCTTCTGACCAATTTTAAGTTCAGCAACATAACGCTCTGGGATTTTTGCTGAAATCTGAAGATTTTCTATATCTCCAATTTTTGTAATTACACTTGAAGTTGAAACCTTTGCTCCGGTTTTTGAAGGGGTTGAAAGAATACTTCCACTGATTGGAGCTGTTACCGGGCTTTTTGCATAATAAGAACCAGGAGTTGAAGGGTCAATATAAGCAATTACATCTCCTTTTTTTACAGGAGAACCGAGTGAAACATTTACCTGAACCACTTCTCCACTCATAGAAGGAAAAACTTCAATTGAAGTCTGAGTTTCGATTTCGCCATTGGTTGTAACAAAGTCTTTTAACAAAGTATCCTGGGCTGTAATTGTTCTAACCGAAGTAACAATTTCTGAAGGATTTCCACCAAAACCTCCAAAGCCTCCAAATCCACCAAAGGCTCCGTGCCCTTTATTTTTAGATTTTTTTATAAAAAAGAGGGCAAGAAGAGTCAAAAGAATTACAAGTGTAATTATGATTATATTTTTTACAATTACTTTTCTTTTTCTACTTTTGATTTCACTCTCGTCCAGATACTGATTTTCTTCCTCAAACATTTTCAACTACTCCTTTGTAGAATTATAAGTCCCAAAAGGAACTCCAAGTGTATTTTCAAGATCTAATAGGGCCGAAATAATTGCATATCTCTGGGCCTGTAAATTATATTTTGCGCTGGCTAGATTTTCTTCGGCACTTTGTAAAGCGGCAAGAGAAGAAGAACCAGCATTGTAAGAATTTTTTGTCATTTCATAAGTTCTCTGCATTAAATCAACATTTCTTTCGTAATTAGAAAGCTGGGCCACCGCCTGATTTACCGCATTATAGGAATTACGGATTGTAATTGCGGCAGTGGTTCGGGCATTTTCTAAATCTAATTGCAAAGATTCAAGATTTGTTTTCTGACTAGCAATACTCAAGGCCCCGGAAGACCAAGGAAGATAACCGTCCAAAGGTATTCTAACTCCCAGAGAATAATTCATTGTAAGATTAGAATCATCTGTCTTATCGTTACCGCCCAAAGTTGCTGTTCCCGAAGCAGAAAGTGAAGGTCCCCAGGCTGTCATTCTGGTTGCCTGTAAAGCATTTTTCTGACTTTCTATTTGAGCCAAAACACTTTTTACAGAAGGAATTTCATCAAGATTTTGATTTAAAATTTCTTCATCAAGTTTAATATCAATTAAATCTTCAAGATTTCCTTCAAGTTCAATTTTATCGGTCAAAGAAATTCCCAAAACCTGCTTAAAAGAATCCAGAGAATTATTATAAGAATTTTTGAGAGAATCTATGGAAGGCTTTTTACTTTCGTAACTGTACTGGGAAGTAAGTAAATCAAGTTCAGAAAGACGGCCTAAATTGTATTTAGTTTTATTTGAGTCATAAGTTAGTCGGGCTGTTTCTAAGGCATTTTCCTGCAGTGCAATATTTTCTTTTGTATAAAGCAGGGAATAAAAAGATTTTCTTACACTTAATTCAACCGAGCGAATCATACTTTCGTAAGAAGTTTCTCCAGATTCGTAGGCAAGTTTTGCAGCCTTAATTGAAGTAAATAAAGAAGGAGCAAAGCTTAAATTTACCGAGCCGGTTCCTGACCAGGAAGTAGAAGAAATAGTATTATCCCCTTCCCACTGATCTAAAGTTCCGCTTTTATTAGAACCATAATTACCAGTTAAAGATAAACTTGGACTGATTGAATTCCAGGAAGAATTCTTTTTTCTTTTTAACAAATCAAGATTCAACTTACTTTTCTTAATTGATATATTATTTTCAAAAGCAAGTTCAACAGCATCTCCAACCTTAAGATTATAAGTTTTTGATTCTATACCTTCCTGTCCATAAAGCAAGACAGAAATCAATAAGGAAGAAGCAAGTAGCAGAGCTTTTTTATTCATTTTAATATCCTCAACTTATTATATTAAATACGTCGAGTCAAGGCACGCGTACGCTTAAAGCCTTGACTTCGCCGTTTTTAGGGATTGTAATAAACCCTAAATAAGAACAAAGTTTTTAGTAAAAAATGACAAATAAATAGTATAAAAATAAAAAAATTATTGATATATAATAAGTATAAATAATTACAAAAAATAAACAATTTTGAGGTTTTTATGGATAGAGACCAGATATTTAAGTCTTCCCCAGATGATCCGGAAGCATTGCTCAAAGAATTTTTTGACTTAAATCCTAATTACTCAGAAGAAGACCAGAAAAAGATTTCTTCTGCCTGGGACTTACTCTTATCTAAAACCCGTCATATAAAAAGAGCCTGTGGAAAAGTTTATTATCTTCATCCTCTTAGAGTTGCCAATATTCTTGCAATTAATAAACTTGATGCAGATACAATAGTTGCAGCAATTTTACATCCAATTCACAAATTTGGTGTTGATACCGACCAGATAAATACTTTATTTGGGCCAACCGTTTCTAATATTCTTGTAACTACAAATAAAATCATCTCTCTTCCTTTAAATTCCAAGACCCTTCATCAATCAGAAGCAATTAGAAGAATGCTTTTTGCTATGTGTGATGATGCCAGAATTATTCTTCTTACCCTTTCTGACCGTCTGGATAGAATTAGAAATATTAAAAGTCTTACCGAAGAACAGCAGAGAGCCCTTGCCGAAAGTGTAATCGAAATCTGGGCCCCACTTGCAGACAGACTTGGAATGCAAAAAGAAAAAAATGAACTGGAAGATTTAAGCCTAAAATACAATAACCCAAAAGTTTATAAACAGATTCAGGATATTGTTTCTCAGTCTCAGGAAGAAAGAGCCGCCTATCTGGATAAGGCTGTTCAGAGTATTTATAAATCCACCGAGAAAATGGGAATCCACGTAACTATCACAAGCAGGGCAAAACACTATTATTCAATCTATCAAAAAATGAGGAAAAGAAATAAAGAGGCCTCTGAACTTTATGATTTACTGGCCCTTAGAATCTTATGCCAGACCCCAGCAGAATGTTACATGCTGATTGGAATTGTTCACGGCTTATGGAAACCTTTAGACGGAAGATTTAAAGACTACATTGCCATGCCAAAAGCCAACGGTTACCAGTCTTTACATACAACGGTAATGTGCGAAGGAAAACCTCTGGAAATACAGATTAGGACAGTTGATATGCATAATATGGCTGAACACGGTATTGCTTCCCACTGGTTATACAAAAAAGGTACAAATCATGATTTAGTAGAAGCCGATAAACTTGATATCTTCAATAAATTACAGCAATTCAAAGAACATTCTCTTACCAACGAAGTAGTTTTTAATACTCTTAAAAATGAACTTTTGGGAGATGAAATTTATGTATTTACTCCAAAAGGTGATGTAAAAAAACTTCCAATGGGAGCTACTGCAATTGATTTTGCTTACTCAATTCACTCTGCAATTGGAGAAAAAATAATTGCGGCAAAAGCAGACGGAAAAATTATTCCTTTAAGCAAGGAATTAAAAAATACACAGATAATTGAAGTAATCACAAATCCTCAGGCTCATCCTACAGAAGCCCAGTTGAATCTGGTAAAAACTTCTAAGGCCCACCAGAAGATTCATTCCTGGCTGATGGCAAACGATCCTACCTTTAGCGAAAAACTTGCTCTTGCTAAAGAAAGTGAAAACGAAAGCCTTAATCAAGGGGAAAAAGCAAACGAAAGGAAAGTTCATAAAAAAAGACCAAAGAAAAATCCTGACGGGGAAAATATAGTTTATAAAAATTACCCGGTTTTAGTTCAGGGAGACAGAAATGTTTTATATAATCTGGCCCAGTGCTGTAAACCACACTACCCTAATTTAATTGTAGGCTATGTAACACGTTCCAAGGGAATATCTGTTCACCGGGCTGATTGTCTTATTTACCAGAGAATTCCTGATAAAGAAAGAAAAACTGTAGAAGTTTCCTGGGATAAAGATGAAAAAAATGAGGAGGACTAAAATCCTCCCCAACTTGAAAAAAATTAAAAACTAAAGGCAAAAATTATCTGCCGGTGTCTCTTATAATTCCTTCTTTATATTCTGGATCCAGGGCTCTTAAAAGACTGCTGTCGGGTAATTTATATTTTGTGTAAATTACACAGGGATGGCCGTCGCAAACCCAGTTCATAATTGTTCCTGTTTCTGGATTAATCAATTCATAATCTCCGGCTTTTGCGGTCAAAGAAACAAATTCTGGAGAAACAAATTCAACTTCCATATCCGAAGAAATTTTATTTAATGGAATAAATTCATATAAATGCCAGTCTGATTTTTTTTCAAAAGCAAGAACTCTGCGGTCAGTGTGAATTTCAAGGTCTTTTAATCGGGCTTGTCTGGCAGCAGGATGCATTGAATCTAAATTATCCATAAATTCCTTGTAATTTTTTTGTCCCAGCTGATAGATTTCTTCAAAAGCCCCGTCTTTTATTTCCCCGCCAATTTCGGCTGATAATTCATATTTACTGTCGCTTGCACCAATTGTTGTTTTATCGGCATCGGCCTTATTGTAATAAAAACCAGTTGTACTTTCCCGGTGGGCAACATTTTCCAATTCTTCAACATAAGGAGCGGCTTCCTGACTGCTTATTTTTCCTTCCAGGGCGTCCAGGGCCTTTCTGTAGGCTCTTGTTACCATGGCAACATAATAAACACTCTTCATTCGGCCTTCAATTTTAAGGGAATCTACCCCAGAAGCCTTTAAATCTGCCAGGTGTTCAATCATTCTTAAATCTTTTGAAGAAAGAACTGCGGTAAAATCTTCTCCTTCAAAAACAGGAAAATATTCTCCCCTTCTTTCATCTTCTTCCAAAGTTAAAGCGCCAGACTGAGCCAGCATTTTTGCTTCCTGAGGGGTAATTATATGGTTGGGATTATTATCACTTACATTAAAATTCCATCTGCAGGTATGACTGCAATAACCACTTTGGGCACTTCGTCCTGTAAGATAGGCAGACATAAGACAACGGCCTGCATAAGCAATACACATAGCTCCGTGAACAAAAGTTTCCAGCTCCATATCAGGAACTGCATCTTTAATTCTTCTAATCTGTTTTAAGGAAATTTCGCGGCCAAGAACAATTCTCTTAAAACCAAGAGATTTATACATTTTTACAGATTCACTATTAACACAGGAAGCCTGGGTAGAAAGATGTAATTCTACCTTTGGAAATTCCTTTTGCAAAAGTGGAACAATTCCCAAATCCTGTACAATAAAAGCATCTATAGGGTACTGTTTAAAATAATCCAGATTGTTTTTAAGGGCATCAATTTCTTCGTCGTGAAAAGAAATATTCAGGGCACAGTGAAGGCGGCGACCTGGATATTTATTTTTTAATTCAATGACTTTCTTATATTCGTCTTCATAAAAATTATCTGCTTTTACGCGTAAAGAAAATCTTTTTAGACCAATATAAGCGGCATCGGCACCATAAGCGTAGGCATAAGCTAGTTTTTCTACATTTCCAGCAGGAGAAAGTAATTCCATATAATTTCCTTAATTCTTATTTTACTTTTATGACAGCTAAGCTTCAGAGCGTAAAGAAGATTCTAACTTTGGCTGATTTTCTACTCTTTCAAAAACTGTGTCATTTTCCTGGGTTACAATTTTTCCAATTTTATCCAGGGCCTTGTGAGATTCCGGAAGATATTCATGAGCCATCTGGAACATAAACATCATATTATCCCAAACATCTAAGGTACATTTACAAGAAGCCTTTTGTAATTTTTCGCTGAATTCAATAGCGTCATCCAAAAGAATTTCTTTTTTACCCATTTGAATATACACTTCTGGGAAATTTTCTAAAAGATGTAAAGCCGCTCTTAAAGGCGAAACATAAGGATTTGCAGTGTTAGATTCATAAGTGTAGATTTGACTGGATTTTCTTAAAACTTCGCCAGACATTACTTCGTCCGAGATTTTTTTTGGACTTAAAAGTCGGGAATTTGGAGAAAGGTCCAGCCAGGGCGAAAATAAAATCACCTTTTTAATACATTTTCTGTAACGTTCCCTTAAATTAAAAATCAGGGCACAGGCAATTGAGGCTGCACTTCCATCAGCGGCAATAATTAATTCCGGCATAAGAGGAGCAGAATCTCTTGAACTATGAAGGGAACAGGCAATTTGTTCTTCGGTGAACAAAGATTTAAATACATTTTGAATATCTTCATTTGCAGAAGGAAATGGAGAAGCAGGAGCCAGTCGGTACTCTGGAACTACTACCCTGGAAAAAGTTTTACTTGCTATTGAGGAACAAAAATTCCTGTAAGCCAGACGGGAACCTCCCACATAAGAACCCCCGTGAATGTAAAGCATAACCCTGTTAGATGAATAAATTTCTGGCGAAAGGATATCACAATCTATATTTCCATATTTATATTCCGAACATTCAACACCATTTGGAAGAAAAACAGATCTGTAAGCTTCGTCAATTTTTTGTCTAAAAGTTTCAACTTCAATTTTGCCATTATAAGCGAGTAATTTTAATTTTTTAATTGCACCTTTACGATCGTTGTGAATATCCATATAGAAGAATATTATAGCAAATATATATTGATTTCGCTAGATTTTTGGATTTTTGATTTTTTACAGATTTTGACACATCTTTAAAAGTTATGATTTTTGCTATAAACTTCAGATATTTAGATTCAGACAGGAGGAGTCATAATGCCAATTAAAGTACAATCAGATTTACCAGCAGTTAAAACTTTAGAAAAAGAGAATATCTTCGTTATGACTGAAAAAAGAGCCGTAGCCCAGGATGTTCGTCCACTTAAAATTGCTATTGTTAATTTAATGCCAACAAAAGAAGTTACAGAAACCCAGTTGTTAAGACTTTTGGGTAACACTCCACTTCAGATTGAAATTTCTCTTGTCAGAATGGAAAACCACACAAGTAAAAACACAGATCAGGAATATCTGGATAAATTCTACATTCCTTCCAGTGAACTCTTTAAACATAAATTCGATGGAATGATAATTACCGGTGCCCCAGTTGAACAATTAGACTTTGAAAGCGTTGATTACTGGGATGAATTATGTAAAATCATGGATTTTGCAAAGAAAAATGTATTTTCCACCCTTTACGTTTGCTGGGGTTCTTTTGCAGGCCTTTATCATCACTATGGAATTAAAAAATACGCTCTAGAAAAAAAGATGAGTGGGGTTTTTATGAATGAAAGAAGCAGTCAGAATGAACCTTTGTTAAGAGGTTTTGACGACACTTTCCCAATTCCTCAAAGCCGTCACACAACTTTACATAAAGAAGATATCTTAAAATGCAAAGATTTAATGATTTTATCAGAAAGTGCAGAAGCGGGAGTTACAATTATAAAATCAAAAGACAACCGCGAAATCTTTATGACCCGCCATCTGGAATATGATACAATGACTCTGGCTCAGGAATATTTTAGGGACATTGATAAGGGAATGAAAGTTCCTCTTCCAAAAAATTATTTTCCAACCAACAATACCTGTAGAATGCCAAATTCCTACTGGCGTTCTACCG
>JAIKYZ010000100.1 GCA_024682655.1 Treponema sp. | reverse complement strand
TAACCATAAAGGTGAAATAATTGGCAGATCCAAAAAAGAACGCCAGCCCACTCGTTTTGCGAAAGCTCTTTCTTCCTCTGTAAGTTCAGTATAATCTATATAACGCTGATACTCTGCTTTTGGCTGGAACAGATGATGAATTGTGCCGTATACATCATCACCAACAATGTCACGTTCAAACTCATCATCTTCTTCCTCCAGTTTTACTGCAGATGGCGATAAGCCTCCATATAAATAGAACCAGGTGTTTGAAGCTCGGCTAATATATTCTGTGCTGTTTATATGCCAAGTTGTTATTTTGCCTTTTCCAGGACCAATATATGTCTTTGCTTTATAGTCACTTACATAATCAATGTTCAAAGCCATTGATGTATAAGCTTTCTTTGCAAGTAAGTAATCAGATTCAATGCCTGCAGTATGCAGACGTATAAAAGAAGGCAAATCAGTATCACGTAGATTCTTTAAAGTGTCATCGCTGACTCCTTTTACATATGCTGCTCCCCCAAGATATAAACCGTGAACTTTTACAGGTTTCATGAAAGGTTGTGATATTGAACCAATTCCTTTGTTTGTAAGAATTGCTCTATGGGCTTCTTCGTGTGTAAAAGGTTCAAGAATTATAAAATCAAATAAAAAATATGGAGAAAAAATTGCGTTCTGTTTCCAAAAGCTTGTATTTAAGGGTGCTAAAGTATCAAAATAGATTCTTGATGCAAGTTGATAAGTTGAAGAAAAGATTTCATTAGACTGTTCCATCGTCATCATATTGATAGAGCCATTATAAATTGGAAAATTGTAAATGATTGACTGTTTCTCTTGTGCAGGATCATTTGAATAACAATGAGACAAAATTACATAAAAAAATAATATAGCTATAAATAACTTTCTTTTCATAAATATTCTTCCATAATGGTACCTATCATTTGTAATAGGTACCAATTTTTTAAGAGTTAAGCCATTGCAGCTTCTTCAATTTTTGCTCCAACTAAATCACCGCAAGCTAAACCTGAAGCCACTCCAGCTATAATGCCACCAACGCCGCCGGTGTACCATCCAATGATTCCGCCACCAACAGCACCGATTGAGCAGCACACAGCTCTAATCCAACCACCACCATCAACTGACATAAGTTCTTCATTCGTTATTGTTGAAAAACCATTAATCGTAAATTCGCTCATATTGAGCCTCCGTTTTTTTTAGTTCAAATTTTCTTTTTAGTATTTGAACTTTTTCTTCATTTAGGTATACTCACATTACGGTTATGTAGCGTAATGCTTTTTACCTTAGCTCTCTTTATGTTCCAGCATAAAGAGAGTTTTTTTATCCTTCAACGAAGGATATAAGGATATATAATATGACATTGGAATGTCATATTATTTACACAGTTATTTTATCGAAAAGCATTTTATGTAGATTGTAGTTTGAATCAATCATTGCGATGTAAGCTGCACCGCAATCTGTTTCATCCAGTTGTTCAATGTATTTCATGCTCTTTCCTTTTTTTATTTAAAACTATGACCACTTTGTTAAAACGGCAATACGTGAATTATTAAATATTACGTTAATCACATATTAAACTTACAGAAACTAGGTTGTAATGATTAACGTAATATCAAAAAAGGAGAAAAAAGTATGAACATGACAAATCTTGCTTATGAAGAAAATTTAGAAGATGAGAATGCTGTATTCAAAGAAAAGCTGACTGCATTGCCTGATAGTACATGGAACTATTTTGTAAAGGAAATGAAGAAAGTTTTTCGCTTTACTCATAAGGAAACAAAATGGTTTAAGAATTGCAAAACGGCAAAACTCATAGCAGCAATCCCTTTTGCAGCTGCCTGTGAAGAGCCTGAAAGAACAGCAATTGCACATCTTTGTATTTATATGGCAGAGATTAGAGGTTTCCAGAAATATTATGCCCACTTGCCAAGTGATGACAGTAATTTGTTTAAGCGATTAGGTTTTATCGCAACTTTTGAAGGTGGAGATAAAGATGTTATAGAATACGGAATGAATCTGCTTGCTCTGATAATGATTGAGGGATATCATAAATCAGAAAATGAAGATAGAAAGAATGGTGTTTACAATCCTTTTGTTTCTGGTGTGTGGAATTATGAAAAAGAAAAAATGCTGATCTTTAATAAATTGGAGCAGGTCAAAAAAATAGAATTTGATATTGAAGTGAATTGCTACTGGAGATAGAATGAAAAATCTGTTATTAAAAAAAGAATTTATTTTAGGAATAAAAATTGTTTCAATAATAAGTGCATTGTTGTTGACTATTGTCGAAACATCTAATCAAATATCTAGACCTGTTTTTACAACAGATTTTGTGATAGATTTTCATTCACTATCGCAATTAATAGGGAATAGTATTGTAATTCTTATATTTTTATATCTTACTTTAAATCCCCATAAATTAGAATTCCTGGCAATAACAAGTTTTTACTATTCATTTATGGGAATTACATTTGATTTAGATAACCCTATGGGGGTTTGTATGTTTTTCCTAGGTGTTACAGTTCTTTATATACGTGGATATTTTATTTCTAAGAAGAAACGGAAGTGTATTGTGTTAGCAGTTTTATATATTGTGATGATATGTAGTAGCATTCATTTTGGCCTTTCTGAATTCTTAGATTCAGTACTTAATAAACTTGGTTATACCTTGGTTTTATCTATAATCTTTTTTCTTCTTGTTGCTTGTAATTATAATTTACGTTTTTCTGGTGATCAAACAAAAAGAGTTCTAAATCTTTCTAACTATCCAGAACTTGTTGAAAAAGATGTTTCTTTACTAAAAAAAGTGCTTGAAAATAAACAGTATAAAGTAATAGCATTAGAGACTTCTAAGTCAGAAGGCACTATTCGTAATAGGCTAAACAAAGTTTACGATATTCTTGGTGTAATGGACAGAATGGGTTTTATTTCAACATATATGGGATATGAAATTGTTTTTAAAGACGAAAAGAAAAAGTCTACCTAAAGCAAAAAATCTTCCATGTAAGAAGAAGTAGTAGTAGGTTTTCAATTATTTGGAGGTTTTAATTATGAATGAATTTTTAACATTATCATTATCTGGGGGCGGATATAAAGGATTATACTCTGCACATGTACTAGCTCGCCTTGAGGAAGATCTAAATTGTCGAATTGCACAAAAATTTGATTTACTAGCAGGGACTTCCATTGGAGGTATTATTGCGCTTGCTTTGGCATTAGAGATTCCTGCAAAAGATATTGAACAACTTTTTTTACAAAAAGGAAAAGAAATTTTTCATAAACGAACTATGATTTCTACTGGTCTTCTTTTTAAATCTAAATATACTAATAATGGATTATACGAAGTTTTAAGATATTTATTTGGTGATAAAACCATTGGAGAATTAAAACATAGAGTTATTATTCCAATAATCAATTATACAGAAGGCAAACCCCAGATTATAAAAACACCACATAATATTTTACTTCAAAATGATAAAAGATTGAAAATACTTGATGTTGCACTTTCGACTAGTGCTGCACCAACCTATTTTCCAATTTTTTCTACTAATGATGGAGACTTCGTTGATGGAGGTATGGTTGCAAACCATCCAGGCTTTTTTGCTGTAGTGGAAGCACAGTCATATCTTAATCAGTCCTTGGAAAATATTTATCAATTACATATTGGTACGATTTCTCAAAAATTCACTTCTTCCTCTTCTAAATATGTTCTGGGCTCATCTTTTTGGAGTTGGAAAGAAAATATTTTTAATTTGATTTTTTCTTCTCAGGAGCAATCGGCTGATAATCTTTTGCATTTTTATCTTAAAGATAGATATATATCTATTGATTCTCTTTCAGTTGATCAGCAGGCTAAACAAATAAAATTGGATAAGGTAAATGAAAAGTCATCGCGTATTTTAATACAAAAAGCAGATGATGCTTATAAGTGTTTTTTAGGGAAATCAAAAAAGCAACTGGAATTAATTAGGCTACATAAACCAAATGAATATATACCATTTAATTAATTTTTTAGGAGTTTAGAAATGAGAGATCTTTCAGATTTATTCAAAAGTACAACAAATGGTTTTCTTGGAAAATTAAATCTTACAAGTGATCAAAAAACTATTATTTATGATGCACTAAAAATAATAAAACAGTGCTTATCAGATGTTATTTTAAAAGAATATGAAATTCATCCTAGATACATGACACAAGGTTCCGCCGGATATAAAACTCAAAATCAACCTTGTTTTTCTTCGCAGGAAATTGATTATGATTTAGGTTGTTATTTACCTTTTTCTGATATAGAAGAAACGGGGAAACCGCATAGGGCAGCCAATGTATTTTTTCAAACTGTTGACACAACCCTGGAAAGACTTGCTAAAGAAATGCATTGGAAAGGTACATGTAATGATAAAGATACCTGTTGTCGAGTTTTATTGACTAACAATATTCATGTTGATATACCATTGTACTCTGTTCCTGATAAAGAGTTTAAAACAATCCATGAATGTTGTGATAGTTTCCGCAA
>JAIKYZ010000047.1 GCA_024682655.1 Treponema sp. | reverse complement strand
AAAAATCTTTTTCATTTTCTAATTCTCCTTTTTTCCAAACTTCAAAAACTCAATTACTGCAATCACAGCTGTAAAACATACAGCACTATAAGTACTGAATCTTTCAACGATTCCAAAATATGCTCTCGGAACAGCCGCACTTCCAGCAGCTCCAAAAAACATCAGAAGGAATGCCACCACTGCACACCAGGCCATCACTTTATTTCCACTCTTAAATCCGCCTACTGCAATCAGAATTAAAGATACAATTGAAAGCAGAACTACAAGGACAGTAATCACATATACATGTACAAAAGACTGAAAACTTCCGTCATAACCACTGCCGGTTAAAGGAAAGAGGCTGTAACCGATTGCAGAAATCCAGTGCATTGTTACAAAAAGATATAACCCCAGACGAAGGCTTTTTTCCGAAGCTTCCTTCCACAAGACCCTTGCAGAAATACATATTAAGGTACATGCTACACAAGAAAAGATTGCATGAATTTTTGTAAGTTCTGAGGCTATCAAACGAGAAGGCGCATCGGTAGCTGTTAAGTCACTTACTGCCTGAGCCATCCAGTTATAACCCGGATAAAATCTTGCACCAATGCAGTCATGAAGCAAATAAAAAACTGCATTCAAAATACCACAGATTAATAACCAGTATTTTATACTTCCATTTTTATTTCTTTCCATTTGTTTTCACTCCTTTTACTCCATAGAGCCTGCAGAACTCGCTGATGAAGTTTTTCATCATATTTTTATCAATGCCTTTTCCAGCATCGTTATTAGCATTCTTAAGCTGATTAAGATCACATTCCAGATCAATTATTGAATGAACCGACATAGCAAAAGAAAGAGCTGCAGCATCTGCATCAGGAAATTCTGCAAGGCCTTTTACCTGAAGCGCATAAAATAATTTCTTAGTTGCATCTATCATAGCTTTGGTTTCCATTACCATGATTTCGGTTGCGGCAACATCGATTGTTCTCTGAGACATTATGATTTTATAGAACTGGAACATTTCAGGATTTGTACAGATATTTCTATATGCATTTACCATTTGTGTCAGGATTTTTTCAAGAGAAACTTTATCAGAAAGCATATCCAGATTCATTTCGCCGGCTGTAATACTTTGCTTAGCCTGTTCGCGTAAAAATGAATACATTGTTTTTATGATTTCTTCGCGAGATTCAAAATGCTTATATAAGGCAGGTTTTGAGATTCCCAGTTTTTCTGCAATTTGATTCATCGAAACTGCAGCCAGTCCGTATTCTGATGCAAGCTCTAGAGTCGCTTTAATTATTTCAAATTTTCTATCCATATCTTTAGGTTACCTATCGGTAACTATATTAATACCGTTCGGTAACCTATGTCAATATGGTTTCTACAATTTCCACGCCAGGCGCATTTTAAGAAAGTCCTTCATGTCCTTATAAAAATCCATTGGCGGCGGAGTAATGTTAATTTGCTTAAGAGCTTCCTGGACAAGAGGATTTTTATAACAGCAGACTGCATTTGAGGAAGCATAAAACAATACATCCAGCTGGATTTTGTAGGCCGCCTCCTGCGTAGTGCCAAGCATCTGAGCAAGCCTGTCGCGGAAGGCAAAGGCCAGGTCGTAATATTTCTTTTTGAAAACTGCAAGACGCTCTACCGTTACATTTGTTTCTATCACCGGATTAAGATAGGAAACATAACGCATATAATCCTGATTTGCATTGACGATTCCAGCCCAGACTTCGGTAATCACGTCCGGCGTAAAATTGTTGCCTTCCGGAAATGCCGAAAGCAGAGAGCCATAGTAAGCCGTCATTTTTTCTGCGGAGATTTCCAGAAAGATTTCTTCTTTTGTTGTAACGTATTTATAAAGATTGGCACGGGACCAGCAAGTTTTTCTGCAATAGTTGTGAGCGTAATTTCTGAATAAGGGCAGCTTGCAAAAAGTTCTGCTGTCGCTTCTTTAATTTGAGAAAGTCTTTCTTCTTTGTGTTCGTCGCTTCTTGCGCGGATATATTCGGCCATGTAAGTAGAATATCATTAGTTGTTAAAAAAAAGCAATAAGTGACGAAGTGTAACATAATAAAGGAGGGGAAGTCTCCCCCCTGGCTCCAGCCCGCTTTGCGGTCTTTCGCCACCCCTCCCTCTGCGGGGTCAAACGCCGCCCGCAATGCCTGCTTTTTAAATTAGATTATTATCAATAATTTGATTAATATCAGTAGTAATTTTTTCCTTTAAAATAGTTCGAATTTCTTCCTTAGATTTAGATGCATCCCTTAAAAATAAATCTGCTGGATGTATTTCCAGAGCGTAGGCTATTTTTAAGATTAATTCAAAGGATGGAAAATTTTTCTTAGATTCAATACTGCTTATTGTGCTCTTTGCACAATCGCAGATTCCTGACAGTTCTAATTGTGACATATTCTTTTGAGTTCTATAAAAGAGCAGATTTTCAATAAAATCAGATTTGTATTTTTCCATAAGTTCAGAATAACTGACTAATTTTCTTTACAATCTAGTTGAACTGTACTATTATAGACTTGAGTACAGTGTAAGTGACTTTATTTATTAATAATTCATTTTAACTGTAGTATTTTATAAACATCTCATGTTGTGGAGGATTTTATGCTAAAAAAATATTTTTGTTTTTTTATTACGTCTTTTTTTATGTTTTGTGTTTTTCCTGAACCTGCAATTTCTGGAAAAAGTTCATCGGCTTTAGCAGAAGAAATTTATGGCAAGGATTTGATCGAATTCTGTACCTCTTATAAAGAAAATGAATACACATTTATAAAGGTTGATGATGGAAAATTTCTAATAATTAAATCAAAAAAGAATTCTGGATCAGAATACGAAGTATCTTTGTTTGCTGCTGTTGAAGAATATCCAAAAGATGCAGCTAGAGAAACCGTATTAGAACTATATAAGCAATTTACTCCAGAAGGTGATGCTCATTGTGCTTTGTTTAGAACTTCATTTTTAATGCAGACATTATATGCTTTTATTGTTGATGGGAAATTGTATTGTTCATTTATGAATATAATGTATGATCAAACTGAGAGGGGCTATAAAGTGGAATATTTTATAGGAAATGAAGAAGATTATGGAGATACAATTACAAAATTAAATAATCTTGTCGGTAAGTGGAATTTGTATCAAAAAAAGGTTCAAGATCAAAAAGATGATGATTTCTTAAAATCTTTAGGGTTTTAAATTATGAGCGCTGCGAAAAAATCGGATAGTGGAAAAAAGTCACCTTTGTGGTCAATAATCTTGCTCATTCTTGTTTGCATTTTTATTGCCACATTGATAGCAATCAGTTTTTTCTTTTCAGAAGAAAAATATGTTATTTCATCCAATGTTATTATTCTACTTTGTCTGCTTGTCGTTTTAGTCTTATGTGATAAAGTTGAAAATCTCACAATTGGAAAAGAGGGGTTAAGTTTTTCTAACAAAAATGGAAATGAAAAATCTGTTAATAAAATGGATGAAAATGAAAAACAAGAGCAGAATGATGAAATATATAAAAATACTGAGTCTGAAAAAATATCGTCTAAGAGATTTGATAATGATTGGTTCCGTACCATTGTTCTGAATAATTATTATGGTGAAAGTCAGAAGGATAAGATTGTTCGAGATGTAAAAGTTGTTGAAAAATTTCAAGATATAGATTCAATTAGTAATAAGCCGGTGTTTTTTGATGCATATTTAGAAGAGAAGAGACAAGAAACTTTTATTGTGATTCGTGCTTATAATTATTCTGCATTTATGATTCACGACAGGTTGTATATTCAGTTGAATAAATTAAAATCCTATAAAGGTACTAAAAAAACAGACATATCATTATTGTTGCTGATTGGAAAGACTAATAATGAAACTGATAAAAAATTTTCTGACATAGAAAAGTATTTCGAACCTGCTATAAAAAATGGACTTTTAACAATAAAATATGTGAATATCACTGAAGCAGAATATGATTCTTGTTATAAGTCAATTAATAAATATGAATAAAGATGTAATTGTTAATGTAAATATTTTTTTACTTTTTTATTTTTTTTTCTCAAGAAAGCATCACATAGATTTTTCCAAAGTGATGGAATAACTTTTTTTAAATTGTAGGAAACTGAAGTTTTTTTTAATAAGCGACATGGTGTAATTTATTTTCAAAATAAGTATCGACAAGTAACTGTTTACCTCTTATGATTATTTTAGTGACGAAGTGTTACTTAAATGCGTTAGGCACTGTAGGGGGCCGTAGGCCGTGCGTAAGCACCGAACGTAGTGGAGCCCGGAAGCGCCGACGTAGCGAGTTTGCGAAGCAAACTCGGTAAGCAACCGAAGGTTGCGTCGAACGCCCAGAAGGAGATAAACATGCTTGGAAATTTTTCTTATTCAAACCCGACTAAACTTTATTTTGGGTAAAGTTTAAATCGTATCCGCAAATTGAATTTACGTTTACATAATTATACCACAATTTAAATCCATTCTCCGCGAATCTTATATGGAGTAATTTCAATATTCCAGGGGAGAAGCTTTTTCCAGTCATTTTCAGTTTCAGCATAAGGGTAACCGTCAATTCTCATGTATTTTCCAAAAATAAATCTTTGCTCTAAACTTCTACCCAAGGTGGAAGAAATTATGAAATCAAATTACAGTCGTGAAGAACGTCAAAAAATTGTTGAGGAATACATTCAGTCAGGAAAATCACAGACAGTATTCGCTCCAGAATACGGCATTAAAATGATAGGTACCCCTCTCGATGATGAAACACAGGATGTTATTACATTCAATATGCTGGAAAACCTGTGAGGAATACGGCATCAATCAGCCTAACTTTTGAAGATTTGAAACGGTTTACGGAACATTTTGGTCATACCTGGCAGTTCGGTGATGTGTATAAAAATGAATAAATGTTATTATAGAAGTGATGAAACAAAACAATTTTACAAAGCAGACACATTTTATTGGGGTTCTTCTTCCTGAGGATATTACGCTTACTCTGGAAGACTGCCGCCGTTATATGAGAGAGGTGGACCACGAAAAGTATCCTGATGTAAAGCAGAAGGCGCGGTTTGAGCTGGTGGAAGAAGTGTAAATGTCAGACCTTTTAATCGGCACCAGCGGATATGATTACCCGGAATGGAAGGGAGTCTTTTATCCTGTGGATTTGAAGCGTAAGGATTTTCTCTCTTATTATGCAACACAGTTCAATGCACTGGAGCTGAATAATACCTTTTATAATATGCCGACAGCAGAACGATTGTTGAGTTTTTATGATCGTTCTGAAGGCCGGCTGAACTTCAGCGTGAAGGCAAATAGACTTTTGACTCATGAGATTGGAGCTGACTGGCAGGTTGCTGCTGGAGATTTTAAGGAAGCACTAAAGCCTCTGACCGAAAAAGAAGGGCTATCTGCGGTGCTTTTTCAGCTGCCGGAAAGTTTTCATTATACAAACGATAACCGGATTTACCTTGCAAAACTGATTGCTGAGTTTGAAGGTTTTCCGGTGATGGTGGAGTTTCGTCATAAAGAATGGATTCGGGAATCTGTTTTTGAAGGGCTGGAAAAG
>JAIKYZ010000033.1 GCA_024682655.1 Treponema sp. | reverse complement strand
TGAAGCCAAATTAGGTCTTCCCTGTTACACCTTCCGCACCTGTTGTGATGAAAGCGACCAGGCCCATCTTAATGACAATTGCCTCAAAGTGATTTATAATTCAAGTGCCTACAAGGAAGAAAAAGACCCTCTGGTTCGTGGTATTCTGCAGTTTATAAACACAAACGACCCGGGCCAAGACAGCTTTGCCAACCAACTTTCCACTCTTGTAGAGACCTTAAAAGAAAGGGAAACCTTCCGTCAGGAGTATAACGCTATGAATTTACATGACAGAGATTTAATCAGAAATGCAAAGAAGGAAGGGGTATTGGAAGGTAAATCAGAAGCAAAACTGGAAGCTGCGGTAACTGCGGTAAATAAATATAAGATAAGCCCAGAAGATGCTTCCAAAGATTTTAATGTCCCTTTAGAAAAACTCCAGGAAGCCCTGAAAGAAGCATAAAAAATTGCTTCTTTGTTCGCAATGACGTGCAGTCAGGCTCTAAATCATTCCATCATCATAATTAATCCCAGCTGAGGCAGTACTACAATTGCAAAGAAAATCAGACTTATCCAGGTAAAGGTTTTTATAAACTTGAAGCCTTGTCCTGGATATTCCCTCACGTAAATTCTCAGGTTTATAACGCTTGCAAGGGAACCTATAATTGAACAAAGGCCTGCTGAATCCAATCCATACAAAAGGGCCCTCAAGTTATCTGTAAAAGGCCAGAGAACAATCGAGGCTGGGACATTTGAAATTACCTGACTTAATAAAATTGACCAGATGTATTCATGTCCGCTAACACTTCTTTTTAAAAATTCTGATACTTTGGGATTTGCACAGATTGATGAAGAAAAAATAAAGAAACATAAGAAGGTGAGTAAAAGTACATAATCAGTTTGCAGTAAAACTTTTCGGTCAAATATTAAAAGGGCCAGGGCAACTGCAAGGGTAATAAAAGGCCAGAATGGGGTTCTTGAAACAATACTTGCAACAACTACCACGAATAGGCTGAGGTAAAGAATCCTTTTACCCTTTCTGTCGGCCTCCCACTCCTTGCAAACTTCCTGTTTTTCAATTGTAATTTCTTCTTTTTCATCTTTTCTATATAAAAATAATATGAATATATATAGAAGAATCATAGAAAAAATCCACAGAGGTAACATTATTAATAAAAATTTTGGTGTTGTTATTCCACTTTGACTGTATAAAAAGAGATTTTGTGGGCTTCCAAAAGGAGTAAGCAGGGAACCTCTGATTGCAGCAATGTTTTCGAAAGTCAGAACCGGAAGTATATATTTTTCCTTGCCACCCGCCCTAAAAAGGATGATGGTGAGGGGAACAAAAATGATAAGGGAAACATCATTTGTAACAAACATTGAAGAAAAGAAAACAGAATAAACAAAAAAGCAGGTCAGTCCCTTCATACTTTTGAGTTTTATTGTTTTTTGTAAGAGGGGTGAAAAAAGATTTTCTTTTTTGAAACCTTCCAGAACTGAAAGCAGCATAAATAAAGTTGCCAGAGTTTTCCAGTCAATATTTTCCAGGAGCTTTGTGCTTGGGGGCCTTATAAAAAGGGAAATAATTGCAGCTAAAAGTGATACTGTAAGCATCAACTCTTTCTTAAAAAAATTAATTATCTTTGAAAAAAGTGATTTCATTTTTGTCTGCTTGATTATATAGCAATTGATATTTGCAGAACAATAAAAAAAGACTGGTTTCTTCAAGAAATCAGTCTTTCCCTGTTTTAGTTTATTTTTACTCTACTTCGTAAATTCCAAGTCCAAAGGTTCCTGATTCGTTAGCATTAATTTCCATAACATAGTAACCTGTGTAGCCTGCAACAAAGGATTGTTCTGTTGTATAACCATCATCTACATCTGTAAATTCATTCATGCCAGAGCTGTTTGAAAGATAGCAGGAAACGTATATATCTCCAGTTGGGTAGCCCAAGGTATTAAGGCTTGTTCCGTCATTACAATCAACCCAGTGAACATTGTAGGTTTTTCCTTGTTCAAGATTGTAATACCAATAAATGGGATCTCCATAAGTTATAGTTTTTGTTGAATAATATGAAGAACTAGGATTTAAATAATTTCTTAGACCCTCTGTTGGTTCGTCTCCTAAAGTTGATGTAGAAGTTGTTCCTTTTACTAATATCCAATATGAATAATCTGAATATTTTTTAGAGCGTGAATTAAAGGCGCGAACCCAGTAAAATTTATAAGTATCTATATTAAAATCTTTATCATAGTAGTAGGTATTTTCTGTTTCTCCTAAAAGTGATGCTTCGTTTATGTTAGGACTTGATGAATTAACCCAGATTTCATAATAAGAGGCCTTTTTGCTTTCTTCCCATGATAAATTTGCCTGGTTACTATAATAATTTCCTTTAAAAGAACTTGGCCCACTATAGGTACTAGATTTGTTGGGATGTGTCCCTAATTTTTCGTTTAGTGTATATGAACATCCCAAAAAAAGATTTAAAAGTGTAATTATTAAAATTGAATACTGTATATTTTTCTTCATATATTTTCTCTCTAAAAATTTATTACTCTAATCTATTTACAATTGATGAATTCCAAATTAAACCTATTGTAAAGCGGTCACTAAAATATCCGCCAGTAACATAATCAAGTGCATATTGAAATGTCAACAAACTCCAGTCTAAACCTGCTGCACCTCTGAGTAAAAGTCCTGTATCTCCACCTGCAGAATGATTAAGTGAAAATCCTGCACCAGCTTTTACATAAACGCAAGTCATATAAAATAAAGGACAGTTTAGTCCAACTTCACCTAGTGCATGAAATGAAAAATGTTCATCACTTTTACTGGTATCTTCTATTGATTCACCTGTAAGTCCTAAGCCTCCCTCAAGACCCCAGAATAAAATTCCCTTTATTGCCTTGTTGTAGTCAAATGTGAGTAATGGAGTAATTGAGTCTGCATAAGAATTAAGCCCAACTTCTACGTTTAAAGCTCCAGAATTTCTATTTAAAGCAAGTTCTTTTTTTCTTGCTTTTTCCCGGGCTTCCTTTTCTAATTGTTGTCTTCTTTCTTTTTCTTCCCTTTCTAATTGTTGTCTTTTTTCTTCTTCCTCTTTTGCTAATTGAATTCTTCTTTCTTCTTCTTTTTGAATTTTTATTTGTCTTTCAATTTCTTCTTTTGTTGAAATTTGTATTTTCTCTAAAGGAATAGGGCTTCCATTCCACTCTATTGAAGAAATTTTAATTATAAGATTATCAGTAATTTTATTAATATTTACATCTTCAATCGAAATTGTTCTTAATGTGTCATTAAGAGTTTCTTGATTGATTTTTGTATTAAAAGAAATATTGCGATAATAATAGTTTGAGTTTTTATATTTTACACTTCCAATTACTCTATCCAAATCATTTAGAATTTGAATAGTAACTTCACAGTTTCCAGGATAATACCAGTCGTTGTCGTTATTATAAGTATTTTTACTTTTAATTGTCTTTCGTTCAGGCCAAGAAGAAAAAGATTCCTTTATTGCCTCAGGAGAAGCTTCAATTCCTTCTTTTAATGCTTGAACTGCTTTTTGCGCACCAAGAGTTGGATAAATTCCACATTGTATTTGTAAAGTAACAACTTCTTTTTCAAAATCTTCTGTTGTACGTTCCTTCTGATTAATTTTTGTTGAATAAACTACCTGATATGGAGGATTTTTTTCAAAATACTCATCGGCTTCATAAAGGGTCTTTTTCCAATAGTTATAAATTTCCTGTTCACTTCTAAGTTTATCTCCAATATTTCCTGTTGAAGCTGCAGATTGAATCTGACTTAATCTCTGGTTGATTTCGGTGTTGTTTACATTATATTCAGCCGCTTCGTAGTAGTACTGCATGGCTTCGACTGTTGTACCACGCTTAGAAGCATTAATACCTCTTGATAAGTTTTCCTGAGCCTTTAATGTGTTTGAATCAACTGTCCCAAGAATTTCTTTTTCTCCAGCATCTGTAAGTACAATTCCCATTTGGTCCAAAAGATTTTTTACTGCAAGGTTGATTGCCGAACCATTTTTGATTGCTGTTGCGCTTACCGAATTATTGTTGTAGGAATAAACAACTTTATTTTCTTCTGTTTTAATAATTCTGATTGAAAGACTAAAATTTATTCCTGTTCCTATAAGATTTGGAATGGCTACGTACTGGGCATTTAATTTTTTACCAAATTCAGCATAACCTTTATCGCTGTAAGAACCATTTTCGGCATTTGCAATTTCCTGATCGGCAATAGATTCGTTTTGGCGGTCAACAACTGTAATTGGTGAATATTTATGGAAGGCATCTGTTAATTGTGTCTGTAAAAGAACCATAAAATATTCTTGTTCTGGGGCAAGATTTGTACAATGACCTTCAGGAATGGCTAAAATTATGTCACTTCCTGTAGACCCGGTGTAATATTTTGAATCTGCAAAAGCTAAACTAAAACTTAGGCTAAGAATTGCTAAGGAAAGTAAAAAACGTTTCATACATAACTCCATTTTATTTAGTCGAAAGAAATTCTTCGTTAAAAGCTTCTTCTAATAAATTTTCAATTTGTGTATAGGCTCGGCGGCGGGCAACATCTGCATTCACTGCCGCTACTTTTTGGCCGTCTTTTCCAAAGGAAATTACAACTTGATTATTATAAGTAATAGAAACAGAAACATGAGGATAACAGGCTGTACCTTTTTGCATTGTTTCTTCATCTAAGCTTGCATTCACTGTAACTTTATAATTTCCCTCTCCGTTTTTTACAGGAAATCCATAATTGCTGAATAGATTTTTTGCTTTTGCGGCTAAGGCTCCATTGTTATCATTTAGAGCTACAATCTGCAAAGGACATTCCATCATGGCAAAATCTAATTCCGAATCAATTCCTGCTACTTCTTCGTGAATAAAATCATAATCCCCGGCTTTTTTAAGATTTAACAACTGGGCAAATCCATAATTTTCTTCAAAATCTGCAGCATAAGTTCGGGCACTTTTTAAATATTTTACTGTGCTAAGATAATCTCCAGTCTTTTTAGCTTTCTGGGCCTTTGAATAATAGTTCGAAAAATTCTGGGCAGGTAAATCGACTTTTGGCTTAAAAATCATATAGGCATCGTCTTTCTTGATATAAGCCACAATATAATATTTCTTTTCCTTTTTGTTTTTATAAACTTCAGAAAAATTAATTGCAAAAAGTTCTACATTTGAAGAAATATTTGTACTTGTATCAATACTTCTTTTTGTAGAAACTTCTCCCTCATATTCAGACATCTGTAGTTTATTTAAAGTTTTAGTATCGATGTTTGATTCAAAATAACGGGCAATTCTGGCCTGGGCATTTGTTTCTGCTTCTTCTTGACTAAGACCTTCTCCAATTTGTGCAATGTAAGTGTCTTTTGGATAAACCTGATTAACATCTAATAACCAGGCAGGACTCTTGGGCCCAGCAAAAATGTTAAATCCTGTTAAAAGTATGATTGAAAATATAATTGTTTTTTTATTTAACATAAAAGCCTCTACAAGATTGTAATGAATAATTGCTTCTTTTTAAATATAATATAGTAGAAAAATCTTGTTTGCCATTTGAAATTTTGCGTTATAAAATTAAACTAATGAAAACACTTGTAAAAGAATTATCTTATGAAGAAGTCCTTGCTCTTCCAAAACAAAAATTAAAAAAGCCTTTAAGACCATCACCTTTCTGGCGTTGGCTCATAAAGACCATTTCGAAATCTGATCTAAAAGCTGTAAATTTTACCTGTAATAAAATCGGCATGGAAAAATTGGGGAAATTTCAGCCCTGTTTAATTCTTATGAATCATTCCTGTTTTTTGGATCTGGAAATTGCCGAAAGTCTGCTTTATCCCCGTCCTATAAATATTATTTGTACCAGCGATGGATTTGTAGGAAAAAACTGGCTTATGCGTCATATTGGCTGTATCCCAACTAATAAATTCATTGCCGATTTTGTAATGGTAAGAAACATGAAATATGCTTTTGAGAAACTTCACGACAGTGTTTTGATGTATCCCGAAGCAAGTTATAGTTTTGATGGAACTGCAACTCCTCTGCCAGATAGCCTGGGCCGCAGTCTAAAATTATTTAATGTCCCTGTAATTATGATAAAAACTTACGGGGCCTATATGCGAAATCCCCTTTATAATAATCTTCAACTTAGGAAGGTTGATGTAAGCGCTGACCTTAAATATTTACTTTCGCCAGAGGATATTCAAAATAAATCGGTAGAAGAATTAAATCAAATATTAAGAGATGAATTTACTTTTGACGGATGGAAGTGGCAGCAGGAAAATAATGTTTTAATCAAAGAAGATTTTCGTGCTGACTCTTTGAATAGGGTTTTGTACAAGTGTTGTCTTTGTGGATGCGAAGGAAAAATGCGGGGCTCTGGCGTTGAATTAAACTGTGGAAATTGTGGTGCCAGCTGGACTCTTAACGAAAAAGGATTTTTGGAATGTAAAGAAAATGGAAATTCTGGAAAAAGCTTTGATAATATAAAATTTTCTCATGTTCCTTCCTGGTATAAGTGGGAAAGGGAAGAAGTTGTAAAAGAAATAAAAGAAAATAAATATAATCTTGATGTAGAAGTTGAAATCTATGTGATGGTAAATACAAAAGCAATTTATCATGTGGGAGAAGGAAGACTAAAACATTCTAATCAAGGTTTTATTCTGGATGGATGTAATGGAAAGATTCATTATGAACAGAAGGTAAAAAGTTCTTATAGTTTGTATTCCGATTATTACTGGTACGAAATTGGAGATATGATTTGTATTGGTGATATGAAAATTCTTTATTACTGTTTTCCTAAAAGTGCAGGAGATATTGTTGCAAAGGCTAGAATTGCAACTGAAGAAATGTATAAATTATTAATAGTCAATTAATTTGACATATTTATTAAGAACTTGTTAAAATGGTTCCTTATGAGAGTTTTCGAACGAGTAAAATATATTCGTGTTATCATAACAGTAATACTCAGCATAATCGTAGCAGTCTGCTTTGTAAATTTTCAGAGAGATTCTAAAAAGATCATAGAAGATGCCAGTACTCAGTCTCTTAAAGATTTAGCTGAAATTTATGCATCTGTATTTCAAATGAAAATTAGAGATCAGATTTCTATGCTAGAAGCTCAGGCCAGATATTTTACTGATATTGATATGAATGATTATAGTTCTATCAAAAAAACAATTCTGGATACAAAGGGAATTGGTGAATTCAAAAGAGTAGCCGTAGCAAATAAATTTGGAATGACCATAAATTCTAATGGTACTTCTTCAGGTAATATTTCGCTGGAAGATTATTTTCAGCAGGTAATGTCTACCGGTAAAGCCCAGGTAGCTAAAGATATTAAAAAAGATGAAGATGGCGAAGATGTTCTGATTGTTGCGGTTCCTATAATTCAAATGGGTAAAGCCGAAGGTGTTGTAACTGGAACTTTTTCCCGGGCCATTTTAGCAAATCTTTTTTCCGTAGATTCTTTTAATAGTGAAGGTTACTCAGATGTAGTAACAATCAAAGGTCAGATGATTGTTTCTTCTTCCGAAACCTTTCAGTTTGCAGAGAAAATAAATTTATTTGATTATGTTCTTGAAAATGAAATCTTAAATCAGATACAGGTAAATCAAGTAAAAAGTGATATGTATCTTGGACGATCAAATATCGTTAATATCGGAAAATCATTAGCAGAAAGAATTTGTTATTACACGCCAATTGGTGTTAATAACTGGTACGTTTTTTCTTACGTCCCTGCAAATTATATTATTTCAATGCAAAGAAGAATTTCCTCTTTGGTTTATATGCTGGTGGGAGTTCTGGTTATTGTTCTTATTTTTGTTTTGATTGCCTTCATTGAATTAAACAAAGAAAACCGTGAAGTTAGAAATGATGTTGAAAGATTTGCAATTGCCAGTGAACAGAATCAGTCTTGCGTTTTTGAATATGATATTAAGACTAAAAAAATCCACTTTACCGGTAATTATCAGTATGCCTTTGGAAAAATCCACAATCCAATTGATTTAAATGATTTTAGAAAAATGTATGTTAATATCCACGAAGATGATCAGAATATTACCAGTCATATAAATGAATTTTTTGCCCAGGAACAGGATACCTTTACCGCCGAACTTCGTTACAAGTGTTTTAATGGAGATTACCGCTGGTTCCGTTTGAGTGGAACTTCAATTAAGGATAAGGACGGAAGTCCTTTTAAATTCGTTGGTAACTTTACTAATGTTGATGCCCAGATGATGCATGAACAGGAGTTAAGACATATTGCCGAAACAGATCTCTTGTCCGGTTTGTATAATAAAAGTTTTTTCCAAAAAAATGTTACAAAGTTCCTGAATACTGCTAACGAAGCTACAGTAGGTGCTTTATTTATTATAGACCTTGATAATTTTAAGCAGACAAACGATACCCTTGGACATGCAATGGGAGATATGGCCATTCGTGATACAGCCCAAAAGATTTCTTTAATCTTCTCACAAAAAGATATTTTAGGCCGAATTGGTGGTGATGAATTCTGTGTTTTTATGATTTTGGATAATATTTCGGAAAATATGTTTGCAAAAATCCTGATGGAAAAAGCCGCTTCTTTGAATGAAATACTTCAAGAATACTACAATAATGATATGGTTTCGGTTCAGGTTTCTGCAAGTATTGGTATTTCTTTATTCCCACGCCAGGGTAATAATTATTCAGACTTATTCCACCACGCAGATTCTGCCCTTTATTATGTAAAACAAAACGGCAAAAACGGTAATGCAATTTACACCGATAAAATGAAAAATGGAGAGGAAACGAACTATGTCTAAAAAATCTTTTTTCATAAAGATTTATTCCTTTTCCTTTCTTTTTTTATTTTTTATCTTGAATTTAAATCTTTATGCTGTTGCAGATTCAGAAATTAATCTTGAAATTTATAGACCCATTAAATCTTTGAGTCGAGATCTTCAATATGAAGATAAAAAACCTGTAGATACTATTATAAAAGAATGTGAATTGTCTTTATGTTTTTCTACAGCGCTTGATGACCCAAGGGGTGAAGCTTCACTTTTATTTAAAGCCATAGTAGAAGAAAAAACTTTTGGTCGAATAAAGGTAAAATTATACCCTGATGAAAAAAAAGGATCTGATATCGAATGTATTGAAAAATTAATAAAAAATGAAATTGATATGACAATTTCCAGTGCAGGTAATTATTCCACTTTTGTTACACAAGCGGGTTATTCTGCCATGCCTTTTTTATTTTCGGATTTTGCAAGTGCCTGGCAATTTATAGATAGTCCTAAAAACCAAGTGATTAATTCTTATTTTGAAGATTATAATATGGTTGTTTTAGCCTATTTTGATAATGGTTTTAGATGTGTTACTACTTCTTCCCAGGTTGGCCCAATTAATTCTGTAAAAGATATGAAAGATGTGGTAATTAGAACTTCTAGCAATCAGATAGTTATGGAAACTATGTATCAATTGGGGGCAATTCCTAAAAGTTATTCATTTAAACAATTAAAAGATGCCCTAAAGGAAGGCTTATTTCAGGCCCAGGAAAATCCAATTCCTGTAATTTATAATTCTGCAATTTACGAAGTTCAAAAATATCTTGCTGTAACAAATCATTCTTATGATGCAATGCCTGTTACAATCAGAAAATCTATCTGGCTAAGATTAACTCCCGAAGACAGGGAAATTATTTTATATGCCGCAGAGCAGGCTCAGGCCTTAAATAGAAAGTTGATAAAAAAACAAACAGAATCTTACCTTGATGAATTAAAGGAAAAGGGCATGATAATTACTTATCCAGATTTAAGTGTTTTTAAAGAAGCTACAAAAGAAGTCTTTAATGTATTTGCTCCCGTTTACGGAAGTGAATTATTAGAGGAGTTGAAAGAAAATTAATTTTGTAGTAAAACTTAAATATCCAACGGGGAATTAGCTCAGTTGGCTAGAGCATCGGCTTTGCAAGCCGAGGGTCAGGGGTTCGAGCCCCCTATTCTCCATAAAATCCTGAGGTTTTATACTTCAGGATTTTTTTTACCCTTTTGTTATAAGTCCTTAGGTCATTGAAAAAATCCGTTAAAGTAAGTATAAATAATTAGAAGTTAATTAATATTTTCTATATAAATTAAACTATATACGAGGTTTGTTATGACTAAATTAGTATTGGTTCGTCACGGCGAAAGTGAATGGAACAAATTAAACCTTTTTACAGGTTGGACAGATGTTGAACTTAGCGACAAAGGTCGTGAAGAAGCTAAAAATGCCGGAGAACTTTTAAAGAAAGAAGGCTATGATTTTGATGTTTGTTATACATCATACCTTAAACGTGCTATCCACACTTTGAATGGTGTATTGGACGCAATGGATAGAAACTGGCTCCCAGTTATTAAAACTTGGAAATTAAATGAACGCCATTACGGTGACCTTCAGGGTAAAAACAAGTCAGAAGCTGCAGAAAAATTCGGTGAAGATCAGGTAAAAATCTGGCGTCGTTCTTTTGATGTAAAACCTCCAGTACTTTCTGATGATGATGAACGCTCTGCTAAAAAACAGGCTATGTACCGCGATGTAGATGATTCTTTCCTCCCACAGAATGAATCTCTTGAAACTACAATTGCCCGTGTAGTTCCATACTTCCTTGAAGAAATCAAACCTGCTATGAAAGCTGGAAAACGTGTAATCATTGCTGCTCACGGAAATTCACTCCGCGCTTTGGTTTACTACTTGGACAAAATGACTCCAGAAGAGATTCTTGGTGTAAATATTCCAACAGCTACTCCATTAGTTTATGAATTCGATGATGATTTCAATGTTGTAAAACACTACTACCTTGGAGACCAGGAAGCAATCGCTGCAAAACAGGCTGCAGTTGCTAACCAGGGAAAAGCAAAATAATTTAAGACCTTGTAAAATCTAAGGTTAAAGAAAAAAGGGGATGTCCAATAAGTAAATAATGCGGTGGTTGAGCTTGTCGAAACCACCACATATAGTGTAAATGGTCATTTCGACAAGCTCAATGACCACAGTGCCAAATCTTATTGGACATCCCCTTTTTTTATGCCCGCTCATTTATTTTTTACTGTGAAAATTAAGTTTATTTTTGTACATTATTTCATCAACTACTTTTATTGCGCTAAGTAGGTCTTGTCTTTCGTTTGCGGCAAAGATTTTAGAGCCAAAGCTTGCAGTTAAATTGTAAGGAAGGGTCATTTTCTTTACTTTTTGGGCAAGGTGGTTTTCGATTTTTTTACAGTAGTCTATTTCTTCCAGATAAGGTCCAATTATTACAAATTCATCGCCGCCATATCTAACGGCTATATAAGATTGAGGAATTTCTTTTGCAATTGAATCTGCCACCGTTTTTACTGCAAGGTCCCCCTGTAAATGGCCATACTTATCATTTATTGTTTTCATATCATTGATATCAACAAAAATTATTTGAGTTGGAATTCCTTCTTCGTTGTTTCTTTCAAAAAGTGAAAATCCGTACATATCAAGGCCCGCTCTATTTAAAAGATCAGATAAAGAATCTTTTGTAGAAAGAACTTTTAATTGCTCACTAATGTATCTGTAAACGGAAGTCTGACGGAATTTTTCTATGATAGTTCCAAAATTTCTTGTCCAGTTGTAAGCACTTTTGTTCAAAAGTAAATCCAGGCAATTTTTAGAAAGGTAATAGCCGTGCAGGTACTTTTGATTAAAGATTGGCAGGAAAAGATAAAGAGTCGATTCTTCCGAAATCATATTTTCTGGAATCAATTGTCTTTTATCTATATCAAATCTCTGGCTTGGTTTTCCATTTTGAATATTCACTATGGTTTTTAATTTTTCGTCAAAGGTTCGGCTTTCTTCTGGAGAATCAATAGATTCCTGTAAACTGTCAATTACGCCCTGGTTTATTAAAATTGCAAAATCCGGCCCTTCAAACAAATGTCTTTTTTCAAAATAAGTCTGAAGGTTATTAGTTAAAGACATTAGAGTTTCGTGTTTTATAAAAGTATCTTCCAGATGTCTTAATTGACTGGCAAATTGCTGTTCCTTATCCAGAAGGGAATTATAACTCATGCTGTATTGAACCTGTTCTGGCGTAATTTCATTTACACAGCCGCAACTGCTTCTAATTATAGTTTCTGCATAAACAATTCTACTTGTCACTCTTTTAGGTTTAGAAAGTAAGAGCTCAATTGCGGCAATTCCCATCTGATTTGCATTTATATCTACCGAGGAAATAGAAGGAATAACCTTGTCCGAAATAGAAATGTTATCAAAACCAACAATTTTTAAGTCTTGAGGGACTCTTATCCCATTTTCTTCTGCTGCTCTGATTGTAGCCATAGCGGCCCAGTCGTTTACGCAAACCACAGCCTGGGGTAAATTATTTTTATCTGTAAAAAGATTTTTGGCAACCTGGTAGGCGGTATCATAAGACCAGTCAGTTTTTCCAGCAAAGATCTGATCTTTTATATTCAGCCCACTTTCCTTTATTGCTTCTACAAAGGCCTTATAATTTGATTCAGAACCAGCATTTCCGTCTGGCCCGCCAATATAGCAAAGATGGCTTAATTTATGTTCATTAATAAGGTGAAGAATTAATTTTTTATAGGCCAGGTGATTTTCGGAATTAATAAAATGAAGGCCTTCTAATGGTTGAATTAAAGATACTGCCGGAATTCCCGATTCCAGAATCTTCTTTCGTTGAATTTCTACCAATCTATCATCGTTAAATAGATTTGGCATAATAATTATTCCATCGTAATCTTGATAATTAATTAAATCAAAAATTGCGAATCCTGTTGTGTTAGCTTCGTCTTTGCTTTCGAGATATCTATAAAAAGTAAATACATATAAATCGGCATTTGCTTTCTTACAGGCCTCTCTCATTCCCTGTAGAGTAGATAGCACATAATCAACTGACCAGCCCGATGTTAAAACTGCAAATTTTTTCTTACTCACGAGACTATTGTACATTATGAATTGGAAAAAAAAATATAATTTTCGTAACTTTTGAAAAAATTATATTCTTAATTTGAACTTGAATTGATACGATAATCGAAGTATGACTAATAGAAAATTTTTATTTATTGTTTTTTCATGTTTTGTGATTTTTGCTTCTTGTTCAAAAAGCCAAGATCTGGACCTTACAGAAATTGATCAGCTGTCTCAGGATAATACTGATTCTTTAATTCAAAAAACTCAGACTAAGCCTTGGACTGGTGGCCAATATGTTGATGGTAAAAGGGGAGGCACCTGGAACGATTCAATCATCAACGATCCTAAAACCTTTAATCAGTTGATTGGCGAAAGGGACGGACAGTCTTCTGCCATTATTTCTTATACTTTAGATTACCTGGTTGATTATGATCCTACTTTACGCAAATGGCAGCCTCGTATTGCAAGTTATAAAATTGAAACTAATGAAGAAAATAACACTTTGATTGTACATTACGAAATCCGCTCTGATGCTTACTGGTCATATTTTAATAAAGAAGAAAAAATCCCTGTAACTTCAGATGATTTTGTTTTCTGGTACAACGAAATTGCCGGTGACCCAGAATTAGGTTCAAGCGACTATGGTCAGCAGTGGGTAACTTTAGAAAACGGCGAAGCAGCCCATATCGATTGTGTTAAGATTGACGATAAACACTTTGATTTTATTTTCCCAAGAATTGTAGCAGAACCTTTACTTGCAACTAATATGAGCCTTTGTCCTTCCTTTATTTTTAAGCCAGCAAAAGAAAAGGGCGGAATTGATGGAGTAAAAGATTTATTCAGCATTGATACAGATCCTAAAGAAATACCTTCTTGTGGAATGTGGTATATTACAGAATACGTGCCAGCTCAAAGACTTGTTTTTGAAAGAAATCCTAATTACTGGCAGAAAGATAAAAATGGAGTTTCAATTCCATATTACGATAAATTAATTTGTCAGATAATTGGAGATCAGAATACAGATTATCTTTTATTCACTCAGGGAAAAACAGAATCCTATTCTCCACGCCCAGAAGAATATGATGACCTTATTAACAATCAGAAAGAGGATTACACCGTATTCAATGCAGAAGGTT
Source organism: Treponema sp. (assembly GCA_024682655.1). Taxonomy (GTDB): domain Bacteria; phylum Spirochaetota; class Spirochaetia; order Treponematales; family Treponemataceae; genus Treponema_D. The sequence continues at coordinate 15,792 of JAIKYZ010000033.1, read as the reverse complement.
CTATGGGCGCTTCAATGTGGTCATTTAATCAGAACCCTGTAAATAAAGATCAGCCTTATTATAAGTGGTTTACAAAAAAAGAATTCCGTCAGGCTATGAGTTGTATCTTTAACCGTGACAGAGTTGCATCTCAAACTTACCGTGGCTTTGCTCAGGCAAAATATGATTTCTTCCCAGAGGCAAATCCATTCTACAATCCAGATATTTCCCTCAAGTACCGTTTTGATCCCGACCAGGCTCAAGAACTTTTGAAAAAGGCCGGCTTTACAAAAAAAGAAGGTTTTTATTATGACCAGGATGGAAATAAACTTGAATTTGATCTTACAATTGCTTCTTCAAACTCAGTTTTAAATGACCTTGGACAGATTGTTGTTGATGAAGCTGCAAAAATTGGTGTAACAATTAATATCCGCCAGATTGATTTCCAGAAAATTGTAGAAATGCTTACTGCAACTTATGACTGGCAGAGTGTATTTATTGGACTTGGCGCTAATTTATTCCCATCACAGGGGTCTAACGTTTGGCCAAGTCAGGGAAATTTACACATGTGGTATCCATGTCAGGAAAGCCCTGCAACAGAATGGGAAGCCAGAGTTGATTATCTTTACAACGAAGGCTGTTATACAAACGATTATGACAAGGCCAAAGTTTACTGGGATGAATATCAGCAAATCCTTTTGGAAGAATGTCCTGTCATTTATTTGATGCGTTCAAGATCATTTTTTGCAATCCGTAACAAATGGAACCTTTCTAATGTTTATTATGATAACAAGAACGGTGCCATGTTAGAACACGTTTATATAAATTAAAAATAATAAGGGGTAGGATTTTTCTACCCCTAAGGTTTACCTATGACTTTCAAAGAATTTTTTAAAAAATTCTGGGCCAGCATTTCAGCTCCCTGGAAGATTTTTAGAAGAAAAGCTCCTTTAATCTCATTTATTACCGGCAGGCTTATTACCATGCTGGTTTTACTCTTTCTTTTGGGATTTGCACTTTTTGGCCTTATGGCTTTAGCTCCCGGTGATATTGTTGATCAGATGATGACCCAGCAATTACTTTCTTCTACCGAATCAACTTCAAAGACAATGACAAATTCATCCTTTGGCGAAGATAAAAATTTTTCGGAATTGCAGATGGAAGAATTAAGAAAAGAGTTCGGCCTGGATAAACCTTTTTATGTACAGTATTTTAAATGGCTGCACAGGGTTTTAGTGGATCATGATTTGGGAACCAGCCTTGTTTCCAGAGCCCCTGTAGGATTTTTAATCAAAAGCCGAATATGGAATTCTGTAATTTTAAATTTGATTTCTTTAGTCTTTATTACGATTTTTTCATTTTTACTGGGAATTTATTTTTCCAGTAAGGCGGGAAGTAGAATTGATACTGCTGCAACTTTTTTTGCCCTATTTTTTCATGCCTTCCCGGGGATTTTACTTTTAATTTTATTTCAGTTACTGGCTTCTATTACGGGGCTTTTTCCTGTAACAGCATTTCCAGATTTTGCATTTAAAGATGCTCCTACAAAATTTGTATTCAGTTATATGCATCATATTTTCCTTCCACTTTTAGTTTCTTTTTTGGGTGGAGTAGGTGGAACTATGAGAATGATTAGGGCTACCATGCTTGATCAAATGGGAATGCCTTATATTTTTGCCCTCCGTGCCCGGGGAATCAGCGAAAAAAGAGTTTATCTTAACCACGCCTTTAGAAACACCCTTAATCCTTATATTACCGGTAGCGCAAATTTACTGGCCAGCCTTTTTAGTGGCTCTTTAGTTCTAGAAATTATTTTTGCCTATCCTGGAATTGGCCGACTTATGTACGAGGCCGTTTTACAGGAAGATATTAATTTAGTTCTTGCAAACAGTATGTTTATTTCTTCCCTGGTTTTAATTGGAATGGTAATTAGTGATATTTTACTTGCCATTGTAGATCCTAGAATCAGATATTCATAATTCAGAGGCTTAAAATGAAAAAATTTTTTGATTTCTTAAAAAACAGACCCCTAGCATTAATTTCTGTAATCATTTTAATTCTTCTCTACCTGAATATGATTTTTGCAGAATTTATTGCACCTTATCCTGCAACCCAAACTTTCGAAAATAATACCTATCATCCGGCCAATGTTCAGTTATCTGGCCAGGGAATAAAAATCCGCGAGTACAGAGTTTTAAACAAAAGTAACTGGAAATATGCCCGCGTAAAAGATTCAAGTCACATTCACCAGCTTAAATTTTTTGTAAAGGGAAGTCCTTATAAACTACTTGGTTTTATTCCCGCTAGTCGTCACCTTTTTGGTTCAAGTGGAGATTATCCTGTTTATTTAATGGGAGCAGATCATCTTGGACGAGATTTATTTAGCCGAATAATTTACGGAAGTAGAATTTCTTTAACAATTGGCTTTGTCGCCACGGCAATTTCTCTTTTACTGGCTGTGCTTTTGGGCGGTATCTCGGGCTATTTTGGCGGGGCCGCAGACTGGACAATTATGAGATTTGCAGAATTTTTTATGCTTATTCCTTCCCTCTACTTTATTTTATTTTTGCGTTCTTTATTAAATACCAAAATGGATTCAGGAACCGCCTATATGCTTATTACTTTGATTCTGGCTTTAGTCGGCTGGCCTGGTTCTGCAAGAACAATCCGAGGTATGGTTCATGCAATCAAAAGAGAAGAATTTGTAATGGATGCCGATCTTGAAGGAGTTCCTCCGGTAATTGTAATTTTTAAACACATCATTCCACAAACTGCCAGTCTTTTAATTGTAAGTACAGCCCTTAGTGTTCCAGGTTTTATTATGAGCGAAACAACTCTTTCTTACCTGGGACTGGGAATAAATGATCCTGCCGTAAGTTGGGGTTCTTTAATCAACCGCGATATTTCTACACTTTCAAATCTTAAAAATTTCCCCTGGTTATTGTGGCCGGTTTTGATGCTTTTACTTGTTACCCTTGCCTTTAACTTTTTGGGCGATGCCTTACGCGATTTTTACGATCCTTACGGGGCTGTCTTTAAGAGAAAAAAACTCAGAAAACTTATAGAAGAAGAACAAATTCAGGAAGAAGAAAAAGATACTTTGATAAGTTATACAGAAGGTCAAAAACATCTTCTTTCTGTACAAAATCTTCAGGTAACTTTTAAAATCTTGCGTGGACCAAAGTGGATTCCTGTTTATGCCGCAAGAGGTGTTTCTTTTTATCTGGATAAGGGTGAAATTTTAGGACTTGTAGGAGAATCTGGCTCTGGAAAATCTGTTTCTACAACTGCAATTCCAGGTCTTTTACCTGCGAATGCCACAGCCTCAGGCCATATTTTTTATGACGGAATTGATTTGATGACTCTAAGTCAAAGTCAATTAAGAACTTACCGGGGAACCAGAATTGCCCTTATATTTCAGGAACCTGGAAGATCTTTTGATCCCCTGCAGAATATTGGAAAAGTTTTCTTAGAAACTTACAGGTCTTCAGATCCAGATATTACAAAGGCCCAGGCCGATGCTAAAACTATAAAATTACTTGAAGAAGTAGGACTTCCAGATCCAAAAGGAAGATTAAAAGCTTATCCTCATCAGTTTAGTGGCGGACAACTTCAGAGAATTGGAATTGCCCTTGCCCTTGCTCAAAATTGTCAGCTTTTAATTGCCGATGAACCAACAACAGCCCTTGATGTTACAATTCAGGCCCAGATTGTTTCTTTACTTTTGCGCTTAAAAGAAGAAAGAGGACTTTCAATTATTTTTATAAGTCACAATATAAATCTGGTTGCCCAAATTTCCGACAGAATTGCCGTAATGTATGGTGGAAAAGTCATGGAAGAAGGCCCTGCCGAGCAAATTATAAAAAATCCAAGACATCCATATACTCAGGCTTTGGTTCAGGCCCTGCCAGAGTTTGGAAGTCACTATACAAAATCAAAAATGATTTCAATTCCGGGTAGAGTTTCGGATCCTGTTAGTCCAGAAGATGGCTGTCCTTTTGCACCTCGCTGTAAATATGCAAAAGAGGAGTGTAAAGAAAAAGACAATATTTGCTGGAAAACAAGATAAGGGACAGAAAAAGGATTTTGTTTATGGAAAATAAAGAGGAAAAAATCAAAAATATAATAGAAGTAAAAAATCTTTCTAAACAATTTAATCTGGAAGCAGGATTTTTTGCAAAAAATAAAAATAAAGTCTATGCCGTTAATAATCTTTCTTTTGCAATAGAAAAAGGGACAACTTATGGAATTGTTGGAGAATCTGGTTGTGGAAAAACTACAAGTGCCCGAATGATTATCCAAATGTACAAGCAGACAGAAGGCAGCATAATTTACACAGATAAAGAGGGCCAGCAACATAAAGTTGAAGAGATGAATAAAAAAGAACTCAGGGATTACCGGGAAAAAGTAAAATATATTTTCCAGGACCCAGCCCGTTCACTAAATCCAAGAATGACGGTTTTTGATGTAATGACAGCGGGTTTAAGATATTCTTCTCTTTGGCAGGGAAAAGAAAAGGCCAGAATTCTTGCTCAAAAAATTATTCAGGAAGTTGGACTTGCCCCAGAAGATTTAAATAGAAGACCTGCAGGATTTTCTGGTGGACAAAGACAGAGAATTTCAATTGCCCGGGGTTTAATAATGAACCCACAGCTACTTATTTGCGACGAAGTAGTTTCTGCCCTTGATGTAAGTATTCAGGGCCAGATAATTAATCTTTTGCAGGAATTAAAAGAAAAACACAATTTAAGTTACATTTTTATTACCCACGATTTAAAAGTTGCCTGCTATTTTTGCGATAAAATTGGCGTAATGTACCGTGGAGTTTTAGTAGAAGAAGCAAATGCCGAAAGTCTCTACAAAGATGCAAAACATCCCTACAGTCAGTTACTTTTTGAAGGGGCTAAAGGTCAGCTCACAAATTCTAATAGCGAAGTTAAAACCACTCTCCAGGCCGAAAATTGCTGCCCCTTTGCTTATCGTTGCCCCAGAGCCACAGAAGAGTGTCATAAAGCCCTGCCGGAATTTAAAAATATTTCAGAAAATCACAAGGTTCGCTGCTGGAAAGTATAAAAAAAGGGGATGTCCAATAAGTAAATAATGCGGTGGTTGAGCTTGTCGAAACCACCACATATAGTGTAAATGGTCATTTCGACAAGCTCAATGACCACAGTGCCAAATCTTATTGGACATCCCTGTAAATTACATTCTGCAAATCTTATTCAAACTTAAACCACTTAAAATCAAAATTACAGCCAGGAAGGAAGACAAAACTTACTTTTTGCTGGCCGCCAATTTCTGGGATTTCAAAAGTTTTTTCTTCATAATCCTCAGTGTGGGCAAATTCTATTACGTCAGTTCTTACATCTCCCTTAGCCCCAAAGAATTTAAGGTTGATAGTGTTATTTTCTGTGTTAGATTTTCCGCAGATAGTGATTTTACTTGCTTTTTTATCGGCAAAATTCATATTTGCAAAATCTAAGTTTACATTATTACCAATTCCTTCAACTGCAGAAGAAGTTTTTGTAAATGAATCTCCAACAATGTCATCAGCATCCAAAGCACGAACCTTTGAAAGAGCTTTTAGACTTTGATCAAAGTAGAAACCGTGGAAAACTAATTCATACGGAATAACAATCGAAATTGTATGAACCCCATATAAACGTCTGCTCAGGGTAAAGACATTTTCAGAGAAAGTATTGTAAATAGAAGGGTGTTTATAAGTAAATTTTCCAAGACATTCAGAACCTTCTCTTGGATTTGCTCCACCATCTCTTGTAGTTCCATCTCCAGGCATACCGTCCCAAACTTCCACAGGTAATTCTGTATCAAAACTGAAGATTGGAAGGTGAATAGAATCAGAACCATCATTACCAAAATCAACTTTATCAAAAGAAATCCAAGTAGCGCCAATTCCTCTGTTTGCAATTCCACTTTCCAAACTTACAACCGGCTTGTCTTTTGCCTGATCCCAGTTGTTCATACGGCAGGCTTCAATCAGCTTATATGGATTTAACTTAGGATTTCCAACGCCTTCAACGGTAAATGGTAAATCACTCATAACTTCATCAAGTTTACTTCCATTTTTTGCGGTACAGCGAAGAATACATTGTCCATCAGCAATAGCGCGGATTTTACAATTTTCAATTCCACTTCCCATGCCTTCTTTTTCAAGTACTTCGATATTATCAGAAGCAACACATTCTTTAAGAACAGGATTCCAGATGATTTCTTTATTACTTGCATTTTCTGGAAGGACTTTTGCACATACCTTGATTTCTTTATTTTCTTTAGTCAGTTTTGTACTTGCCGAGGCTGTGATTTCAATTTTTCGGCTTGGAATAAAATCCATAACCGCTTTTACAGAAAGGTAAGGAGCGGCTTGAACCCATTCTTTACTATCCCATTTGATAGAAACAGTAGGAAGATCCTGACTTGCGGCAGTTAGAACAAAGTTAGAAGAGATTTTTTTAGCTCTGACAATAGCAAGAAGACGGTTTGCAAAAAGTTTACGACTGTGAGATTTACCGTTATCGCTTTTGTATTCATCATAATCAGTAGAATCTCCGTTGTCTAAACCTACAAGTTCAGCATCGCCTGCAACATTTACAGTGATGTAGTTTCTTGCGTTTTCAACTAAAGTTCCATCCTTGTCGGCAGTCATCAAATCAATAAAGAAAAGATTTCCGTAATCTTCTTTTTCGGGTTCCATAATGATTTTTGCAGGGTCCCCAAAAGATTTTTTTACGTCGCAGGCAATTTCCTTTCCATCTTTATCATAAGCAAGGGCTTTAATTTCTCCCTTGTGATATTCAACTTGCCATCTGCCAAAAGGTTCTTTTCCATTAAGGTGATTAATTTCCTGGCGTCCCAAAGATTTTCCGTTAAAGAAAAGTTCAACAGAATCAGCATTAGTATAGGCTTTTACGTCAATAAGCTGGCCTTCGTTCCAATCCCAGTAAGGTAAAAGATGAACAAAAGGAGCAGCCTTTTTTCCGGCCCATTCAGATTTGTAGAGGTAGAAAGTATCTTTTGGAAAACCGGCAGTATCAATCTGACCAAAGTAAGAATTTTTTGAGTGATAAGGAGTTGGTTCTCCAATGTAATCCCAACCAGTCCAAATATATTGACCTGCAGAAAATGGACAATCGCGGTCGTTAGCAATTACAGTTTGAGTATTAGCGCAGCCCCAGGTAGTTGTACAGTTTCCTAAAGTTGAACACTGGCCATCACTAAAAGTCACAAGTTTTAAACTATCAGGAAAGTGATAAATTCCACGACTTTGAACAGTAGAACCAGTTTCCGAACCATAAATCTTCCAGTCTGGATATTTTTCGTGGTGTTCCTTATAAAGACGTTCCAGATAATTGTAACCAACAGTGTCAATTTCCTGAGCACAATGCTGGGCCCCGTCAGTCATCATATAATTTGATGCAATAGTGATTGGAGCAACTTTTTGAGGATCATATTTTTGAACATAAGAATAAAGTTTTTTAGTGATTTCATAACCATTACCCATGTGAGTATCGTAAATTTCATTTCCAATAGACCACATGATTAAAGAAGGATGATTTCTATCTTTGCGAACCCAGGAAGCAACATCCCGCTGGCACCAGTCATTAAAATAATTTCCGTAGTCAAATTCAGTCTTAGGCTTTTCCCACATATCAAAAGCTTCGTCGTCAACTAAAATACCCATTTCGTCAGCTAAATCCATCCATGCAGAAGGAGGAGGATTATGAGAACAACGAACAGAATTAACGCCCATCTCTTTTAATTTAGTGAACTGGCGGCGAAGGGCATTGACATCAAAAGCAGAACCTAAAGCTCCCTGGTCGTGATGATGACAGGCACCGTAGATTTTTACATGACGGCCATTAAGGAAAAATCCCTTGTCGCTGGTAAATTCAAAAGATTTAAAACCACAATGCTGATTAATAGAATCAACAACTTTGCCGTTAGAATCTAAAAGTTCAGTTTGAGCAAAGTAGAAGTATGGATTATCGATATCCCAGATTTTAGGATTAGAAATCAAAAGATTTTCGCTGCTTTTAGAAATTGGATTATTTGCAAAAGCAGGAATGTTTTTATGAAGGTCCTCAGATTCTTCTTTGGAAAGTGGAAGAGGGGAAAGAGGAACTTTTGACGAGGCAAAAATATTTCCTTCCTGGTCTAGGATTTTTGTCGAGACAGAGAAACCTTCACTTGGGCCTACAACTTCGGCAGAAATAAAAAGATTCCAGTCCTTAGTATTTTCGATTTTTCTTGGAACAAGGTAAACGCCGTCGCTGGCAAGGTAAGTTTTAGGAGTGTTGATATAGAAAACATCTCTGAAAATACCAGCTCCAGAATACCATCGGGTGTTACAGTTTTGATAAACTACAATTACAGTGATTTGATTTTGACCCGCTTGAACTAAATCGGAAATATCAAACTCAAAAGTAGAGTAGCCGTATTTCCATTCTCCGGCCTTTTTACCATTTACCCAAACAGAAGAGTTCATGTAGACGCCTTCAAAACGAATAGCATTGTGGCGGTCCTTTACTTCATCTTCCGAAAGTTCAAAGGATTTTTGATAAAAGCCAATACTGTTTTTGTAAAGGTCTTTTACGTGCCAAATCATCCAGTCGTGAGGAAGATTTACAGGATAGTAGGTTTGATTGCGAGCAATTTTAAAATAATCATCAGGATTAAAAAGGATTGCTTTGCCTTCTTCGTCGTGAATGGAATTATAATCGATAGGGAGTTCGGCGAATTGCCACTTTTCATTAAATAAACTTTTCATAGGCTAATTATATAAGATATCTCTAAAACATTTAATCTCTTTTTACTATTATTAATTATTTTGCAAAATTTCCCCCCCAGACAAAATTGTGCTTCCGCTACAAGAACTGAGAAAAGCCGCGGCTACAACTTCGTTGTAGAGCGTCTTTTTCATTTCTTTACGCTCGCGCACAATTTTGTCTGGGGGGGCTTAACAGAGGTAATTAAAAAAAAACAGATAATTGTTTTAGAGATATTTCATTCTAATGTAGGAGGGCATAGGCAGGCCGGGAAGGTGCTCCCGCTACAAGAACTGAGAAAAGCCGCGGCTACAACTTCGTTGTAGAGGGTCTTCTTTCATTTCTTTACGCTCGCGCACAATTTTGTCTGGGGGGCTTAACAGAGGTAATTAATAAAAGAACAGATAATTGTTTTAGAAATATTTCATTCTAATGTAGGAGGGCATAGGCCAGGCCGGGAAGTGCTCCCGCTACAAGAACTGAGAAAATAAAAAAGCCCTTGGAAGAGCCCAGATAATCCTAAGCACCACAACCATCTAAATACCGTTGCTGGATTCCTCCTCTGGCGGGGTTTTCTAGCGGTTATGTGAAAGGCATCTGGACTCATCCAAAGGCTCTCGTTTATTAAAATGTATCTAAGTACGGCGCTTTTGTCAATTAGGGGGGATTTCCGCTGGGGAAAGGGAATATAATCATTTTTAATAGAAACTTTTATAATCCCTTTATATGGGATGACTAAAATGACATTTTTAATTAAAATGTCAGTAAGAGGTATTTATCATGGAAAATGTTGAGAAATTTAATGAATGGCACGAAGACGATTTGTCTTTCCATAAAGATACAATGGTTTCTTTTTCCCAGTGTACACCAGACAGAAATATGTCCTGGACAGAAATCTTAAGATTCACTTCTGATAATGCTGGCGAAGATTTTACAAAAAGAGGCATGTCCTGGCCATTTTTGATGACAAAGGGAATTGCTTTTATTGTAGGTAGAACTTCTTTCCACGCTTACAAAATGCCAATTGCGGATCAGAGAATTTCTTATATCACTTACGAAGCAGCACCACAGGGACCTTTGAATCCTCGTTATTATGAATTGAGGGATACAAAAACTGGTGAACTTTTGATTAAGGGACAGACCCAGTGGACAATTTTGGATGTTGAAAATAGAAAAATCATCGCAGGTAAAAATTTTACTTTAAGACCAACCCCAACCAGAGTTGAACCTTTTGATGGAATCCCAGCAGGAAAAATTAAGGTTCCAGAAGAATTAGAAGATTTAGGAAAACATAAAATCAGATATTCAGATTTGGATGCAAATGGTCACACAAATAATGCCCGCTATGCAAGTTTTGTTTTTGATTTTCTTCCAGAAGAATTTCAGAAAAAAGTTTATAAAGATTTAAGAATGAATTATTCCAAAGAAACAATGCTTGGAGATGAATTAGTTTTAAAAGGCAAATTGTTTGAAGAGGAAAAGAAGTACACAATTGTAGGTTTTGTGGGCCAAGAAACAAGTTTTGAATGTGAATTATACTGGTAAAAAAATCTTGAGTTTTTTTAGAATTTTCACTTCTTCTACTTGACATTAATTCGTAAAACTTATAAATTAGTACTCACCTATTGGAGCGATACCAAAGCGGTCGTACTGGGGCGGTCTTGAAAACCGTTGTAGCGCAAGTTACCGGGGGTTCGAATCCCTCTCGCTCCGATCTACTGGAGGTGTGGTAGAGCGGTAATACAACGGATTGCTAATCCGTCGGTTCCGAAAGGGCCGGGCAGGTTCAACTCCTGTCGCCTCCGTGAACACCCTCCACGAAGTGCTTCCAGTAAATACAAAAGTATGAGATTGTAGCTCAGCTGGATTAGAGCATCACCCTGCGGAGGTGAGGGTCGCACGTTCGAATCGTGTCAGTCTCAAACAAAGGCTCATCTAATGGATGAGCTTTTTTTATGCCCAAATCCTTATATTACAGGGATTTAGCAACTATTTTTTTGTTCTTTTAGCTTCCCCTCTTGTTGGAACGGGCGCTAAGAACCTGCAGAATTAGGCCGATTGTATAGACGATTGTATAAACGATTCGAACCGAAGTGAGCGGCATAAAAATCGCGAGCAGTGGCGCAGCAATTTTTATGTAAACTCGCTAGGACGGCGAGTTTAGCAAACGAAGGCGCCGCAGAGGAAGCAAACAGGAGGTTTGCGACCGTCGCGGCGAATCGTGTCAGTCTCAAAGTAAAGAAAAGCTTGTCACAACCGACAAGCTTTTTTTATTTTAAATAATAATAGGTAAAACAAATCCACGATTCGAACCGGAGTGAGCGGCGTAAAATTGCGAGCAGTGGCGCAGTAATTTTTGCGTAAACTCGCCAGGACGGCGAGTTTAGCAAACGCAGGCGCCGCAGAGGAAGCAAACAGGAAGTTTGCGACCGTCGCGGCGAATCGTGTCAGTCTCAAAGAAAGGGTAATAGCAAAAAAATACCACCAAGGTCCAGCCTTTTTTTTGCTGGGGCTGGTGGTTAGAAATGAATGGAGATAACGGCCTTTATTATTTAGGACTGTAAGTTATTTTTTGTACCAGTATTTATCGGAATAAGTTATTGTAAGAATTTCTGCATTTTTGGATGGATCAGAAAGGTCAATTTTTTCTCCATCAGTTTTGTTTTTCCAACTATATACATCATATGTACAGTACCAGTTTGAAGTATCTCCAAATTCTATGGAAGAAAGGGAGTCGCAAAAATGAAAAGCACTCTTCCCAATTTGTAAATTTAAGTTTTTTTGGGACTTCCACTCGGCAAATCTTCCAATCCACTTTCCACCCTTGCGAATCCCAGCCCCCACACACTTCACTTTTTGCCATTTTAGCAAAAGCGCTTATAATATTTAGTGTTAAGTAATTTTTTTTACCAACTAGGGAGTCTCTAATGGAAAATCAAAATCAAAACGAATTATTAGAAAACGAAAATACAGTCAGAGAGGTTTTTGATAAAGTCAACGAAAAATCATTTTCTGTCCTAAGTGATTATTTACAGGAAGGTTATAAAAAAAATCTGGCCAAGCTTCTTGTTTATTTTGGGGAAGATAGGGCTAAGGCCGAAATTGAAAAAATTCCTGAGCCAATTAAATCGGATGTTCAAATGTATTATTCCCAGTTTTCAGATAAGAAAAATTCAGATCCTGAAATCTTGGAAGAAATTAATCACATTTTTAGAACTTCCGGCTACAATGCTAAAATTATGGCAGATGATGTTCTTTCTAACGTCACCTCCTGCAATCAGTCTATTAATAAAATTATCAAAGAAGTTTTCGAAAAAAATCCAATTTTAAGTATAAACGTAGAATACTATTACCTGCCTTTTGAAGATATCATTAACCTTGACGATAGATCTATTCAAAAAATTTTACGAGAGGTAGATCAAGAGGTTTTGGCTTACGCTCTTCACGATTGTCCCGAGGTTGAAGAAAAAATCTATTTAAATATGTCAAAAAGAGCGGCCTCTATGTTAAAAGAAGATATTGAATTTATGGGACCTGTTTCTACTTATTCGGTTAGGGAAGCTCAAAGAAAAATTATCAACATCATAAAGAAACTTGAAGACGATGGTGAAATCTTTATTGATCGTAGAAGATAGGAGTTTTATTATGTTTGATTATTTTTACCGACTTATAAACTCCTGTGAATTTAAACATTTTTCTCAGGTTCAAAATATTATACCCTACCGTTGTAAGACTCCTTTTAGGTCCGGGGCTTCTTACTATTCCCAGTCCAGTAAAGAATGGCTTTCTATAAATGATGAAAAGGAAATTTCTGCATTAAATCAAAATTCCCTGCTGGAAGAATTTGTTGAAACTCCTATAAATCATAATTTTTTTGAAGAAGAGGAAGATCCTGTTACCTTTTATTTATTATCGCAAAGTGACAGTGATTATACACTCTACGGTCTGGAAGGTTTTTTAGCTTCGGATTTAGTAAGGTATAAAAATCATCTAGAAGATTTAAAAATTCAAAATTTTAATAAAAAGAATATTACCGACTCAAATAAATTCTATAAAGATTTTTTTGGTGTAATAGTTCAAACCCAGGAAGAAGATTTAACTTTAAAAATCACAATCCAAAAATTTAAGCGAAGTGGCGATGTTTATTCTAAAGAAGAATTACAAGATTTTGATATAAATCCTTGTGTCGAAGAAGCAAGTGTTTTATTTGATCTTAAAAACGGTCAGGTAGAAATTCAAGCCCCCTGGGGTGTATCAGAATATTCTGACTTTTATTTAGATAATCCCGGCGAACAATTAATAGATTTTGACAAGGCCTGCAGTTTTTTTGACTATCTGTCAAAAGATAAAATCCCCGGCCAAATCATCAATTTTGCTTTTGAAAAATTTATTTCTCTTGCCCAGGCTTTTACAGGAATCAAATATGATTTAAATCACTTTGACAAAGAAGATAATTCTTTGGTTTTAATGTATAAAATCACAAAGATTCCTTTTGAACCAAACTTGTATCCAATTATCATCAGTCCTCAAATTACAGGACGAGGAATAAAATTCAAATATGACAGAAAAGATCCAAAAATCTTTGCAAAATTTTGTAGCAAGGCTGGTATTCGCAATACAAAGATTATTCGACGGGCCTATTTTAATAGCAACGAAACTCTTATAAATTATTTACTTTTCAAAGACTGCGGATTTAAAGATATAAATTATTTGGGTAAGATATTAGAGTCCGATTTTCTTTTATCTTACATTAATCATTTAGATCAAGACTCTTTACTCTTTTTTATGCGCTACTGTATAGAAAAACGAGGTCAAAAACCAGCTCTAAAACTTTTATATAAGGCTAGTGAAGATTATCTTTTTAGTTCTGATGCAATGGAAATGTTTACAAGATATTTCCGCAATATTCCAAAAAATTTAAAAAAGAATATATTAAAAGACGGATTAACAGAGTTCAATCATAATGCCCTGGCCAATATTTCTTACCAGTGCCATCACGAAAATGAAGTCTTTTCTTACAACAATAAGCAATTAAAACTTCAGGATAAAATCGGTGCCTATGAATTTTTGCTTCCAAAAGATTCTTACCAACTGTGCGATATTGGAGCCTGCTTGCATAATTGTGTAGCCTCTTACGTTTCAAAAATTGTTGAGGGCCAATCTACAATTGTTTACGTAAAGAAGGGAAATGAATATAAGATTTGTATAGAAATTCGTGAAAATGTAGTTAAGCAAGAACTTGTGGTATATAATCAAAAGCCAAGTAAGGAAGAAATAAAAGTTCTTGATGAATGGCATAGCAGACACAATTTAAAAGTGGAGTAGGAAATGAATGAAATTGAAGTAATAAAAGACAAAGAAAATAAAAGAAAAGCAAAGATTGAAAATATGAAAAATTCCTTTGCTGAACTTGTTACTTATCAGCCAATTCCAGTTTCTAAAATCATGGGAAATGTTCCTGAAGAAACAAAACTCATAATTTTGATTGATATAGTTGGATTTTCAAAATTTACTTCCCGGCAGCAGTTATACGCCGTTTATCTTTTGCAGCATTATATCTTAAAAAAGCTTGTAAAAAACTCTTTAAATTTTGCAAATAAGATAATAGTAACAGATTTTATTCCAACAGGAGATGGATGTTATATTATAGCAAATAATTGTAAACCCGAAGTTGCTTTACACTTTCTTGTTTCTTTAACTGGTGGTTTTCAGTATGTAAAAATAGAAGATTGCCAGAATAATGGATTAAGAGCGGCTGCAACTTTTGGAAAGTGTATTCCATTTTTAGATTTGGCCCGAAAAAAGAATTTTGTTGGAGAAGGAATGAACGAAGCCAGCAGAATCTTATCTGGCGGACAAAAATATCTGGAAGAAATTTTTATAAAAGATCATCCGCAAGCAGGGGAAGAAGAAATAAAAGCCTTTTCTAAGAATTCCCTCTTTTTGGCAAAAAATCTTAGCAGTTCAGAAATGCTCAATGACTACGCAGAATGTTACGAGAAGTTATATGAGCTGGACGACGTAACCGACAAACACGGAAAAAAACGCGACGTCTGGTGTCTCCAGCACATTTCCTAAAAACCCAGCGGGCTGGGGCTCAGTGAATAAAAGCCTGCCCAGTTGATCCCCGGGGGGCTCCGTTAATTCTCGCCGCCCCAGTAAATCCCCGGGGGTAGCGTTAATTCCCACCGCCCCAGCGAATTCCGGGGGTACCGTTAATTCCCACCGCCCCGACAATTTCCCGGGGGCTCCGTTAATTCTCGCCGCCCCTGACAATTCCCGGGGGGCCCCGTTAATTCTCGCCGCCCCAGCAAATCCCGGGGGGTTCCGTCAATTCTCGCCGCCCCAGCAAATCCCGGGGGTAGCCCTAATTCTCGCCGCCCCAGCGAATTCCGGGGGTACCGTTAATTCCCACCGCCCCCGACAATTCCCGGGAGCTATCCCTTCTTTTTATAAATCCAAACTTTTCAAACTTACCCCATATATTACATATAATTAAGCAGTTGAAAGTTTGGATTTTGTTTTTATTGAGGGTTTATTACAGAACCCTCAAAACGGCGAAGTCAAGGCTTTAAGCGTGAGCGTGCCTTGGCTCGACGTATTATCTTTACCATAACAAGTTCTTCGCAAAAAGAACTTATTCCAAATATCCGCCGTAGCACCAGCCTGTTGTGCCTGTTTTTATTTCTTTACCGTCTTTGTCTTTTGCGGCAGAAAGAACTTCTACCTGTACCCAGTTACTGCTTATTCCATCGATAGTTTCTGCTTTGCCAAGTTTCAGGATTTTGACTTTTGTTCCTTTTTGCATGGTTGTAATTACATTGCTCGAATTTGCTTCTTCTGAGCGCAGACGCAAATTGTCATTGCAGCTCATTATTTTGTTAACTGATACGTTTGTAAATGATGTTGATTGCTGATTATCAAAATTGATGAACTTCGTTTCTACCCAGCCTTCGCGACCATCTAGTTTTTGAATTTTACTCCAATTGCCTTTTGTCTCTTTTTGCAAAACTATGTCGTTTTCATAATT
>JAIKYZ010000029.1 GCA_024682655.1 Treponema sp. | reverse complement strand
TATGATTTAGCCCCGGAAATAAGGCAGGTTTAAATTGAATGGCTAAAATATCGCCATTCAATTTAACTTAGAGTTTCTTGCGAAACTCTTGTATTGCGAATCAAATATCCTCGGTTGTTGAAACAACCTGCGGTATTTGATGTTAAGGAAGACAAATATAAATTTTACCAGGAGTTTTTATGAAAAAGATTATTTTTATTATTTCTACAATGTTTATATTAGCAGGCGGGCTTTTTGCTCAGGTTTCTGCAGATAAGGCTGATCAGGCTTTTAAAATCATGGAAGCCAGCGACGATGCTTTAGCCTATCACGGAGATTATTCTGCTACAATTTCTCTTGTAATAGAAAAACCAAATAAGCCTAAAGAAAATCTGCAATATAAAATATTCCAGAGAGTTGATAAAGATTTAATGACAATGGTTCAACTTTTCCCAGAAGCAGATAAGGGAAATGGATATCTTAAAGACGGAGAAAATATCTGGTCTTATGATCCAATCAGCCGTAAATTTTCCCACACTTCTATAAAAGATGCTCTTGGCGATTCAGATATTCAGATTAATGATGTAGATCAAAGTGATGACCGCTGGCGAGAAAATTATCAGGTTGAAGCTTTTGAAGAATCAACTTTGGGAAAATATCCGGTTTATGTAATTACCTTAAAGGCTATTACAACAGATCCTTCTTATGCAAAATCAAGATATTACATCAGAAAGGACATTCCTCTTGTATTAAAAGAAGAAGATTTTTCAGGTTCCGACAGATTAATGAGCTCAAGTTTACTTCCAAAATATACAAAAGTTCCAAGTGGTTATGTTCCAACTCAGATTATTACCAGAGATGAACTTAATGTTGGCGAAAATACTCAGATGATTATTTCTGATCTTTCTTTTGATGATTTGCCAGATAGAATTTTTACAAAAGCCTATCTTGAAGGTTTGAACTAATTTTTGGGAGTGTATATGAAGAAGCTTTTATTTATTGCATTTTTTGCCCTTTCTTCAATTTTTCTTTTTGCCCAGACCGAGGAAGAATTATTTGGCTCTTCGGATGATATTTTTTTTGAAGGCGATGGAATTGAAGAATTAGATTTAGATCAAAATCAAGATTCTCAAGTTGACCAGGTAAAAGTTGATTTGGGAAAGGGGATTTTATTTCAGAACGGAAGTGTAAAAGTTAGCGGTAATTTTTCTACCTCTCTTTCAAGTTCTACTATTCTTTACGAAAAATTCGAAGAAGAGGAAGAAGAAAAGACTTTTAAAGATCATATTTACGAAAGCCTTTTAACTCCTACTTTAGCTGCAAATCTTATTGTTGATGCAAGGCCAAATCAAAATTTAAGAATGTATACAAAGTTTGGAATGGAATATCCTTTTACTTCAAAGGCAGAAACTTCATTTGTAACGGCGGGGACTTTTTATCAGGTTCCTGTTGGCGCAACTACTAATGTTGATGACTGGTTTAAAATCAAAGAGCTTTTTACCGATTTTTCTCTGGCAGATATAGCCTTTTTCCGTTTTGGACTTCACACTGTTACCTGGGGCTGTGGTTATTTCTTTAGCCCGGTCAGCGATGTAATCAATACTTCTTCAATTAATCCAGAAGATACAGAGGCCCAGGTAGAAGGAAGCATTAATTTAAGAACTCAAATTACTTTTCCAGGAAGTCAAAATTGTCTCTGGTTATATGTAATCCCAAGTAAAGATTTTATTTCTCAAGATTCAAGTCAAACTTACCTGAGAGATACTGCTTTAGCCGGAAAATTTGATTTAGTTTTGGGAGCTTGGGAATTTGGACTTGGAGCTTACTGGAAATATCAAAATTCTCCAAAGGCCCTTCTTACGGCTTCGGGAAGTATTCAAAAATTGGGCTTGTTTGGAGAAGCCCTTTACCAGTACGGCAGCGATTCAGAGTGGGCCGAAAGTATTGAGTGGGAAGAAAAAACTCACATTTATCAGTTGACTGCCGGCTTTAATTATTACTGGAAAGTTCCAGAAATCCTTTTTGCAGCCCAATATTATTATGATTCAAATGATTTAGATCAGGCCCACAAATATTTGACTTATGGTCACAATATTGCCGCTATGGTTACTTTTTCAAGAATCTTTGGAACAAATGATGTAACTGCTTCACTTTTTGCAATGGTTAATTTTGGCAAGGAAGATATTCCTCAAGAATATCAGGAGATTGCAGAAAGTTTTGGAATTTCTTCTTATTTGAACGCAGCAACTTACTCTGCAACTTTGAATTACAGTCCAATAAAAGAAATCACCCTGTCTGCAGGACCTTATATTACAATGGAAGATTTGGAAGAAGAACCTCTTCTTGAATTTAAATTAAATGTAAAAATGGGTGGCGGTCAGTTTTAATTAATTTAATTAAATTATGATTTAGCCCCGGAAATAAGGCAGGTTTAAATTGAATGGCTAAAATATCGCCATTCAATTTAACTTAGAGTTTCTTGCGAAACTCTTGTATTGCGAATCAAATATCCTCGGTTGTTGAAACAACCTGCGGTATTTGAT
>JAIKYZ010000001.1 GCA_024682655.1 Treponema sp. | reverse complement strand
AAGGTTCAGGCTGTAACTTCCGGCAGTCGTACCCTTAAAGATGCGGTAAACGAAGCTATGCGTGACTGGGCCGCTCATCCAAAGGATACTCATTATGTTCTGGGTTCAGCTTTGGGTCCTGCTCCTTTCCCTGATATTGTTCGCGAATTTCAGTCGGTAATTGGTAAGGAAATTCAAAAGCAGTGTGCCGAAAGAAATATCAAGCCTACAGCTATTATTGCCTGCTGTGGTGGCGGTTCAAATTCAATCGGTTGTTTTGCACCTTTTATAGACCAGAAGGAACCTAGACTTATTGCGGTTGAAGCTGGTGGAATTGGTCCTGGAGTTGGAGAAAATGCTTCCCGTATGACAGGAAATGCAAGCCGCGAAGGAATTATGCAGGGCTATAAATCACGTTTTCTTTTGGACGAAGATGGCCAGGCCTTACCTACCCGCTCGATTTCTGCTGGTTTGGACTACTGTGGAATTGGACCCCAGCTGGCGGCTTTGGGAAAATCTGGTCGTGTAGAATTTACTTCTGCACTGGACAGGGAGGCTCTGGATGCCCTTAAATTCTTTGCCAAAAACGAAGGGGTTCTTTTTGCAATGGAATCTTCTCACGCAGGGGCTCAGGCAATAAAAATGGCTCCAAAAATGTCTAAGGATGATGTAATTATTATTAATATGTCTGGCCGTGGTGATAAAGATATCTTTATTACAAGTCCTGTATTCCGCCCTGAAGAATGGAAAAACTTTTTGGAAGCAGAACTGGAACGTCTTAATGCTGCAAAAGATATTCACGATGCAGATTTAATGAAGGACCACTAATAGCAGACTTAATTGATTTTTGATTTTTTGATAGAGGTAAAATATGACAGATAAAATAAAACTTATGTCCCATCTTGTTGCGGGATACCCAAGTGATAATTTAGCCCTTACAGCCGCCCGTGCCCTTGTTGCAGGTGGAGCAGATATTCTTGAAATTCAGCTGCCTTTTAGTGACCCTAGCGCAGACGGCCCAGCCATTCAGGGAGCCTGTACCCAGGTTCTTTCCCGGGGCTATAAAACTGCTGACGGTCTTAAATTTATAGAAAATGTTCACAAGGAATTCCCTCAGATTCCAATTTATTTAATGAGTTATGCGTCTTTAATTTACACTCCGGGCGTTTCTGCCTTCTGTAAAAAAGCCGCAGAAGCCGGAGTAAAGGGAATGATTATTCCAGATCTTCCTTTTGATAATGATGAAGGCCTTACAAAAGCCTGTCAGGAAAACGGAATGATTAATATTCCGGTTGCAGCACCAAGTATGAGCGCTGAAAGGCTTGAAAAAATGGCAAAGGCAGGCTTTCCTTACATTTATGCCGCTTTAAGAACTGGAATTACAGGCCAGGACACCAAGATTGATCAGGCAACTTTGGATTTTATTAAGGCGGTTGGCCAGGGCGGTTCAAAGGTTTACGGTGGTTTTGGTATTTCAAACGGCCAGCAGTCAGCAGCCCTTGGACATTCGGTTGATGCAGTTATTGCTGGCTCGGTTTTTGTTAGAACAATTACTCAAAATCAGGATAGCCAGGACAAGCTTTTTGAAGCAGTAAAGGCCAAGGCCCAGGAAATTACACATTCCTAGAAAATCATAGGGGGACAGACCCCTAAAAAAAGAGGATGTTTAAATTGAATGGTTGAAATATCGCCATTCAATTTAACTTAGAGTTTCTTACGAAACTCTTATATTGCGAATCAAATATCCTCGGTTGTTGAAACAACCTGCGGTATTTGATTTTAGAGGACCAAAATGGAACAATTATCTATTTACACAGAAAACAAAAAAGGAACCATAAAAAATATTCTTTCTATTCTTACCGGGGCAAATATCAATGTTCTGGGTTTTGTAAATGATGACCGGGGAGAATTCGGTACAATCCGCCTGATTCTTTCGGACACAGACAAGGCTAATAAACTTCTTGAAAAAACTTATATTTGCAAAAAGGCCAGAGTTTTAGGAATTGAACTGGAAGATAATCCCGGTACCCTTGAAGGACTTCTTTCTCAAATTGAAGAAATGAATATCAATATTAATTACATGTACGTTGGTTACCGAAGAGAAAATTCCATGCCTGTAATTGTTATTCACACCGATGAACTTGAAATTGTAGAAAACAGCCTGACAAAAAAAGGCTATACAATCTACTAAAATATCTTTCCTGAAATAAAAATCTGTTCCGGCTATTTTTCAAGTGGCTTTGGGGCAGATTTTTTATTTCTAAAACCATCGTAAATCTGAGATACAATAATTGCCATAAACATAATTACACAACCTATTATTTCCCGCCCGGTTAATTTTTCGCCAATTAAGATTGCGGCAGATAAAACTGCAAAAACTGATTCCATACACATAATCAAAGAGGCAATAGACGATTCGCAGTACTTTTGGCCAACCACCTGTAAAGTGTAGGCAATTCCACAGCTCATAATTCCAGAGTACAAAAGTGCTAGTCCGGCAGCTTTAATTGCAGGCCAGGTAGGTTCTTCAAAAATAAACATTAAAATCAGACTGATAATTCCTGCAGTGTAAAACTGGAAGCAGGAAAGTTTAACACCATCACATTCAGAAACAAATTTTTCTATAAGCAAAATCTGTCCTGTAAAAAATAAAGAACAGATAAGGGCTAAAATATCTCCCTTGTTTAAATCTCCAAAACCCGCACCTTTTGCAAAACTTAAAAAATATAAGCCTAAAAATCCAAAGGCAATACAAATCCAGGTAACTACAGGAAGTCTTTTTTTAAAGAAAAGCCCGATTAAGGGAACAAAAAACATGTACATTGCAGTGATAAAAGCAATTTTTCCTGCGGTAGAATAATTAAAGGCAAACTGCTGAAAGTTTGTTGCAATTGCTAAAAATAAGCCCAGAATAATTCCGTAAAGAATTGTCTTTTTATTGTTTTTCTTAAAGGCAATTAATTCTTCTTCCAACATACTTTTTTTTGCTTTTTTATCGCGAATAATAACCAGAGGCAATAAAACACAGGCCCCCATAAAAGTTCTTATTCCCATAAAAGAAAAGGGCTGTAAAGTTTCTGCACCAACACTTTGAGAGACAAAAGATACGCCCCAGATAAAGGCAGTTAAAAGTAAAAATAATACACCTTTTAAAGAGGTTTTTGCATTTTCCATAATAGAATTACCAGCTTAGTAGAATTTTCTCTCTTCCAATTACAAATTACATTTTTTCCAGATAAGGAACTAAAACAAGATTCAAAGAATTTTTGATTACCTGTAAAGTTGATTCTGCAAGGTAAAGTCTTGCTCCGGCCAATTTTTCGTTTTCGGCATTAACAATAGAAGAAGTCTGATAGAACTTACTAAAGGCCTTAGCAGTTTCGTAAATGTAATTTGTAACCTGACTTGGATCAAGGTTTACAGCGGCTTTTTCTACTACGGCAGGGAAATCTCCCAAAAGTTTAATAAGAGCCCATTCGTCTTCTGATTTTAAAAGTGCAACAGCGTCATCATCACAAGCGGCCTTAATTCCAGCTTCTTTTGCCTTAGCAAGAATTGAATTAATGCGGGCACCCATGTACTGAAGGTAAGGACCGGTATTTCCATTAAAACTCAAAGATTCTTCAGGATTAAAAAGCATATCCTTGATTGGAGTTGCCTGGAGAAGATAATAATGTAAGGCACCAAGGGCAACTTTTTCTGCAACGTCATCTGCATCACCTACATCTTCATCACGACCACGTTCTTTAATTGCCTGTAAAGCATCTGCGTGTAAAGAGTCAATTAAATCATCTGCATCTACAATTGTTCCTTCGCGGCTCTTCATACGGCCACTAGGAAGATTTACAAGTCCGTAACTTAAGTGATAAAGATTTTCTGCCCAGTCAAAACCAAGTTTTTTCAAGATATGGAAAAGAATCTTAAAGTGATAATTCTGTTCACTGGCAACTACATATACCAGCTGATTAAAGGCCCAGTCATCATGGCGGGAAATTGCAGTTCCAATATCCTGAGTAATATAAACCGAAGTTCCATCCTTACGCAAAAGAACTTTTTCGTGATTATCTTCGTCTTTACCCTTACCTACTACATCTGTAACATCAATACGAACAGAACCATCATCAGCCTTAAAGAAAACACCTTTTTCAAGTCCCTTTAAAATCTGATCTTTACCCTTAAGATAAGTTTCGCTTTCCATGTAAAGTTTATCGAAGGAAACCCCTGTACGGGCGTAAGTTTCTTTTACCCCTTCCAAAGTCCAGTCATTCATTTTCTGCCAGAGGGCACGAACTTCTGGATTACCTTTTTCCCATTCAATAAGCATATCTTCTGCCTGCTGGGCTGCTTCCGGGTGAGCAGTTTCGGGTTTATCTTTTTCGCCTTTTAACCAGCGGTCAAATTCTACATAACACTGGCCAACAAAGTGATCTCCCTTCATTCCAAGTTTTTCTGGGGTATCGCCTTTTTCTTCGTGGAACCATTTATAGGCCAGCATAGATTTACAAATATGAACTCCGCGGTTATTAATTAAATCAACCTTGTAAACCTGGGCCCCAGCCATTTTTAAAATACGGCTAACAGATTCACCTAAAGCATCATTTCTAAGATGTCCAAGGTGGAGAGGTTTATTTGTATTTGGAGAAGAATATTCTACCATTACTTTGCGGCCTTCCAGAGGCTTTTTACCTTCGGAATTTAAAGAACCATAAGAGTCGCCCTGATTTTTAATTGCAGAAAGAATTGGAGCAGCAGCACCGGCTTTATCAAGTTTTACATTTACATAAGGACCAACTGCAAGAAATTCTCCTAAAGATTTATCTGTAATAAGAGAAGCAACTCCGCTTGCAATCTGTGGAGGAGCCATTCTAAGTGACTTAGCAAAAACAAACATTGGAACTCCTAAATCTCCCATTTCTGGATTTGGTGGAGTTACAACCTGTAAAGAATCAGCAATAACCTGAGGGCTATCAATTCCCTTTTCTTTTATAAATGCATTAACCGCATCAGCAACAATTTCTTTTACATTTGTTTTTACGTCTGCCATATTTACCTCTGTGGATTTTTAATTCTTAATTTAATAGGTTTTTAGATTATATTTCTTTTAATAGTCACTTTCAAGAAGGCTGATTTTATAGTCCCTGATATTATTTGTAATAACTATCGAAGAGGAAGAAATCTCAATTTCTTCAATTATTTTTCCAGAAGATTTAATGATTCTACTTTGACAATTTTCTTGATTTTCAATTTGCAGAGTCAAAAAAGAATTCTTTAGATTTATTGCCAAGGCCTCTTCCTGATAAAAGGCATTTTGAAATTCATTAATCAAATATACAGGCAAAAGATTTTGGGGCAAGACTGAAGAATCTAAATCAATCTTACCATCTGTAAAATTCAAAGAGCCCATATCAATTCCAAAGTCATTTAAGATTGAAAGATAAATTCCACTTTGGTCTGCATAAACATAAAGTGGTAGAGAAATCTTAGCGGAATCAAATTCAAAAGTCATAAGATAAAGTTTATCTATTGTCTCTTTTATATATTCAGGAGATAAAATATAAATCTTCTTTGTATTTGTTACATAAACTTTATCTAAATCTTTCTGAACTCTTAAATCATCACTTGCAGGAAGGCTTAAACAAGAAGTCAAAGAAAATAATATATATAGAAGAAAAATAACATTTATCAGCTTAAATATTTTTTTGGTAAAAGCCATTAGAGACTCCTGTCGTAAAGCATAGAAGAAATATAAGCGGTTGCCAGTCCAATAAAAATTGAAAGTCCCATAAGATGAACGGGCTGGAAATTACTTAAACTCAAGGCTCCAAAAGAAATGATAGTTGTTATAAAGGAAAGCAAGGTTGCAAAAGGCTCCAGAGTTTTAGAATCTTTACTTTTCTTCTTTTCGTTTTCCATCATATAAATTATGTAATCCAGACCTAAACCAAAAACAAGAATTAAACCTGTAACCGAGAAGAATTCCAGATTAATCTTAGCCAAAGAGAAAATTGCCCCGGTCATAAGAACAATCAAAACTGGTACAGAAATAATCTTGAAAGACTGCTTCCAATTGTAGAAGAATTTAAGCATTACAAAAATCAAAAGATATGCAATGGCAAAGAATTTAATAATCATAAGGGTGAGTTTATCAAGGTCCCGGCCCATATCTGACATTTTATTTACAAAGAAAATATTTGGATTATCTGCTGCAAATTCCCTCATTAAATCTATATCTTCAAGAAGGTTTGGCATAAGGACTGTGTAATAATAACCGTCCTCCATAAGTCCAAGCCAGGCAGTTGAAATTGATGAAGTTATATATTGAGGAACATTATTGTTTGAGAAAGAAACATAATCCTTTTCTGATTCATTAAAAGAAGCAATTAAATCTCGGGTGTAAGATGAATCAAAACCTAAATTTTCAAACTGCTCTGGGGCAAGTTCTAATAATTTTCGGCAGGCTTCCCGGGATTTTTTCTGATGTTCAATACTTGGAACAAAATTTCCTGTGCAGATAAAGCCCATCTGACCGTCAAAAGCCTTATTTAATTTGCAGGCTAATTCATATTCACTCTGCAAAGCTTTTTCTTCTGTCTGCCCGCGAATAATAAACCAACCGGAAGGACTATATTTTGTGATTTCTATAGACTCGATTCGATCTTCAAGAAGTCTTCCTTCCATTGTGTAAAGTCTGTCTAAATCATTTTTTACGGCAAAGTTTTTATGATTGATTAACAAAACTCCAATTGCAAAAACAAAAAGTAGAGTAACTGCTACCCTTCCAAAATGTTTTTTTGCTCTTTTGTGATTTGTTTCCCTAACAAGTTTGGAAATCTTAATTACACGATCCCCTTCTGGCAATTTAATATATGGGAAAATAGCCATTGTTGTTAAGAAAGAACTAATCAATCCTGTTAAAGAGAATAAAGACATCTGCTTTAATACATTGAATGGAGCAAAAATCAAAATTGCATAACATAAAACAGAAGAAGTAATGGCCATTACCAGACTTTTAAGAAGATGATTTCTTATTTCCTGTCCAGTTTTTATATTTGGATTTCCAGCCCACTGGGTAAAATAGTGCAAACTGTAATCAATGCAAGAACCAATCAAAGAAGTTCCAAAAACCAAAGTCAAAATATGCATCTTTTTGAAAACCGCTAAAGTTGCTACAAAAGCAGTCAAAATAGAAACAAAAATTGAAATCACACTTAAAATTACAGGCACTGGAGATTTGAATACAAACAGGAGAAGAATTATTACAACTAGGAGAGAAATTGTAGAAATAATTGTAATTTCCTTCATGGCCTCGGTAGAAGACTGGTGACTGTAAAAAGGTGTTCCAGAATAAACAAATTTTAAGCCGTCTTTTTCTAGGGGAGAACAGATAGAATAAATTTCTCCAATTCCATTATCTTTACTGGCAAGAGAGGCACCTTTTTTACTTAAAATACCTCTAAGCATTACATACCAGACTCCATCTTTAAAAGAGGCAAGAACTCCATCTTTTACCGACATTGAAGTTCCAGATTTTCTTACTGCAGATAGATAATTATTTATGTTAGTTTCAGCAAGCATAAAAGGATCTGAATCTAAATTATCAAGTGGAAGCATGGTAAAAGGACTATAAGCCTGGGCCAGGGCATTTTGTGCAAAAATCTGGGCGCCACCTTCCTGATTAATCAAATCAATATCTTCGTCGGACAGGAGATTCCAGCGGTAATCATAAACAAAATCAGTAATTTCTTTTAACTGGTCCAAATCTGAATAAAGACTTAAGGATTTAAAATTTTCACTGGAAGATAATTGATTGTAAAGGTCTTCTGCGACTTCTTTTGCTCTTGCAAAATCCTGGTGAGAAACTAAAACAAAAACATTCTGGCCAACATTTTCGGTCAGTTTTTCATCGGCATTTCTAATTCCCTCTTCTTCAAAAGGACGGGGGAACATATTAAAAAGATCTGCATCAATAGAAATCTTTGAAGGATTAATAGCAAAAACAATGGCAAAAAAAGCAAAAAGTCCCAGATGATAAAGCAACCAGACTCTTAAATAATTTTTATTAGAAATTTTATTTAGAAATGAAGATATTTTGCTCATCTTTGCTTAATTCCTTGGGGTAAGATTGATTTGAAAAAGTATAAGAAGTTGTATTTCCTGAAGATTCTGTCATTACAATAGAAGATAAAGTTACCTGTGACATTGCCTGATCAGTCTGTAAAGCTAAATCAATCTGTCCAATAACAGAAGCAATTGTAGAATCTTTTGGATTTAATCTGATTATATAAGAACCAGAACCTTCGTTTATTAATTGTGTTTCAAAAGATTTTGTAAGAAGTTCATAATCATTTGAAAAAACTGAAATTATAGTAGAAGCAACATTTGCAAAGGCCTGATTGTTAGAAACATCTGTAATTGTTTTATTTCCAGCAGCATCAATTTGAATAAGATAATCTGGGCCAATAATCATTGTTGAAGGGAAAGGTTTTACGCTCTTCCACATGATTCCTTTTAGACTAAAAATAAAGTTACCGTTAGATTTTAACTGGCGTTTTCCTTTTGCAGAATTGATTGTTTTTGTTTGAACAAAATCACCTTTAGTAATTGGGTTTTCTGCTAATTTTGCACATAGATTTTTTAATTCATTAGATTGAGAAAACGCAAGACTTGTAAAAAAAAGCAAGGCTAAAAAGCTGAAGATTTTTTTCATGATTAATATTTCCTTATAAAAAAAACAGTATATTCTTAAAATTTTTTCAATTGTAGCATTATACTAGAATTCACTAAACCATAA
>JAIKYZ010000145.1 GCA_024682655.1 Treponema sp. | reverse complement strand
CCTCTGGCAAAAAATGGGGTAGAGCCAACTGCAAGTATGGGGGTTGATACTCCTCTCGCCGTAATGAGCGAAAAACACCAGAGTCTTTTCTCTTACTTTAAACAGCTTTTTGCTCAGGTAACTAATCCTCCAATCGACAGTTTGCGTGAAAAAATTGTAACTGACACAACTGTTTATGTTGGTAAGGACGGAAACCTTCTTGAACCAGCCGGTAAAAACTGCCAGGTTTTGGAAATTAATAATCCAATTTTGACTGGAACTGACCTCATCAAAATTGCGGCCCTTAATCAGAATGGGCTTAAGGCAAAAACTCTTTCTATTTTGTTTGAATTGGGAGGGGAAAGCCTTCCCCTCGCTGCAGCCTCTGGCGAGTCTTCCTCTACCCCTTCTCCTAGGGGTTCCACCCCTAAAACCCCGGCACTTGCTGCTGCAATAGACAAGCTTTTTGTCCAAATTGACCAGGCCTATGCCGAAGGTTACAACATCATTATTTTAAGTGACCGTGGCCTGGATAAAAATCACGCCGCAATTCCTGCAATTCTTGCGGTTTCTGCTCTTGAACAATATTTAATCCGAACTAAAAAAAGAACTGCCATTTCTATTATTCTTGAATCTGCCGAGGTTCGCGACGTTCATCAAGCCGCCATGTGTTTAGGTTACGGAGCGCGAGCGGTAAATCCATACCTTGCCCACGAAGCAATTGCCGAACTCATTGACCAGAAGATTTTAGACAAGGATTATCACACAGCAATCGACGATTACAACAAGGGAATTATAAACGGCATTGTAAAAATAGCTGCCAAAATGGGAATTTCTACAATTCAGTCTTACCAGTCTGCCCAGATTTTCGAAGCAGTTGGAATTGCCCAGGATGTAATAGAAAAATATTTTACCAATACCGTTAGCCGTGTAGGTGGACTTGGCCTTAAAGAAATAGAAGAAGATGTAATTTATCATCACAATCAGGGCTTTGATCCAAATGGCCTTACCGTAAACCAGCATCTAGATTCTGTTGGAAATCACAAGCTTAGAATGGGGCCAACTGCCGAAAGTCATCTTTACAATCCCCAGACAATTGTTGCCCTGCAGCAGGCTACCCGTAACGGAGACTACCAGCGCTTTAAGGAATACACAGCTCTTGTAGATTCAAACGAACATCCCCACACTTTACGTGCCATGCTGGATTTTGCTTTTGATTCTGCAAAAGAAATTCCTATTGACCAGGTAGAAAGCGTAGAAGAAATTGTAAAACGCTTTAAAACTGGTGCCATGTCTTATGGTTCTATTAGCGAAGAAGCCCACAAATGTATGGCCGCCGCAATGAATCACCTGCATGGAAAGTCAAACTCTGGCGAAGGTGGAGAAAAACCTGAAAGACTTGGAACCCAATATAACTCTGCAATTAAACAGGTTGCATCTGGACGTTTTGGTGTAACAGAAGAATATCTTTTAAGTGCAAAAGAGATTCAGATTAAAATGGCCCAGGGAGCAAAACCTGGGGAAGGTGGACATCTTCCTGGTAAAAAAGTTTATCCATGGATTGCAAAAACTCGTTATGCAACTCCTGGTGTAGCCTTAATTTCTCCTCCACCTCACCACGATATTTATTCAATTGAAGATTTAGCTCAGTTAATTTACGACTTAAAAAATGCCAACCGTGCAGCCCGTATTTCTGTAAAACTTGTTTCTGAAGCCGGAGTTGGTACAATTGCCGCCGGTGTTGCAAAAGCCGGAGCCCAGGTTATTTTAATTTCTGGTCACGATGGCGGTACAGGTGCCGCTCCAATTTCTTCTATTCATCATGCGGGCCTTCCCTGGGAATTAGGCCTTGCCGAAACTCATCAGACACTTATTCAAAATGGTTTACGCGGCCGCGTTGTAATAGAAACTGACGGTAAACTTATGAGCGGCCGCGATGTTGTAATTGCCGCCTTACTGGGTGCCGAAGAATTTGGTTTTGCAACTGCACCATTAATAGCGATGGGTTGTTCAATGATGAGGGTCTGCCAGTTAGATACCTGTCCTTTTGGAGTTGCAACCCAGAACGAAAAATTACGGGCAAAATTCCCAGGAAAACCTGAATATGTAGAAAACTTTATGAAGTTTATTGCCCAGGAAATGCGGGAAATTATGGCAAAACTTGGAGTGCACTCTGTAGAAGAATTATGTGGTCGTACAGATTTGCTTAAATTAAAAGACAAACAGGGCTTTAAACGTGCGGGCCTTGTTGATATGGCAAGAGTTATAGCAAAAGTAGACGATTGCGAAAATTGGAAAAAAGAACGTTCACTTTTTGATTTTGCTCTTGAAAATACAATTGACCAAAAGATTCTTCTTCCTTGGTTTGAAAAATTAAATGCTAGTCAGAAAAATTCGGGGGTTTTAGGGGGCTTGGGCCACCTAGGCGAGGGGGTAGTGGACAAGACCGCAGCCCAGCGAGGACTTGGGAACGAGGGGGAGACTTCCCCCATCCAAATTCAATCTACCGACAGAACTCTTGGAACTATTCTTGGAAGTCAGATTCAAAAAATTTACGGTTCAAATTTACAAGACGATTCTTTCTGCGTAAATCTTAAGGGTGGGGCAGGGCAGTCTTTTGGTGCTTTTATTCCAAAGGGACTTACTTTACGCCTTACCGGAGATGCAAACGATGCTTTTGGAAAAGGTCTTAGTGGTGGAAAACTGGTTATTAAAAAGCCGGAAGATTTCCAGGGGCAGGCAGATAAAAATATAATTGTAGGAAATGTTGCTTTATTTGGCGCTACAAGTGGAAAGGCTTTTATAAATGGGCTTGCAGGGGAACGTTTTTGTGTTCGTAATTCCGGGGCTACAGTTGTTTCGGAAGGTTGTGGAGACCATGGCCTTGAATATATGACTGGCGGAAAAGCTGTAATTCTTGGGCCAACTGGTAAAAATCTTTGTGCAGGTATGAGTGGCGGTCTTGCTTATGTTTTGGATCAAAATCACGATTTGTACAAAAGATTGAACCATGAACTTGTAAAAATGTACGCTTTGGATGACCAGACTACAAGCTTAAAAGGTCAAAGTGACGAAAAATTGCTAAAGGAACTTATTCAGGAACATTTTGAAGAAACTGGCAGTTCTAAGGCAAAAGAAATCCTTGAAGACTGGGAAAATTACAAGTCCAAGTTCAAAAAAATTATTCCAAACGATTATCTAAAGATTATGAAAGAAATTGCAGCCCAGGAAGAAAGTGGTTTAAAAGGCGAAGAAGCACTTTTATCTGCTTTTAGAAGGTGTACTGCATAGAAGGAGGTTTTTATGGCAGATGCAAGTGGTTTTATGGATTTTAAAAGAATTGAAAATGGTAATATTCCTCCTTTGCTTCGTATTGGAAATTTTAAGGAATTTCATCCTAAACTTGACCAGGAGGCTAGAAGGGAACAGGCTGCCCGTTGTATGAACTGTGGAGTTCCAATGTGTGGTTCTGCTATAAAACTTAAGGGAATGGTTACGGGTTGTCCTTTGCATAATTTTATTCCAGAGTGGAATGATGCTCTTTACAAGGGCCAGTTTGATATGGCGGCCTGGAGATTATTAAAAACTTCAAGTTTTCCAGAATTTACCGGGCGTGTTTGTCCTGCACTTTGCGAAAAAGCCTGTAATTGTGGAAGTCCTGTTGTAGATCAGGGGGCAGTTACAATTCACGATAATGAACTTTTTATTATAGAAAAGGCCTTTGAAACTTCTTATATGAAGCCCCAGATTCCTGCTAATCGTAGTGGAAAAAAAGTTGCAGTTGTTGGAGCGGGGCCTTCGGGGCTTGCAGTTGCCGATTATTTAAATCGCCGTGGCCATTCTGTTACAGTTTATGAAAGAGAAGATAAGGCCGGTGGACTTTTAATGTACGGTATTCCAAATATGAAACTGGAAAAATGGGTAATTGACCGTCGAATTAAATTAATGGAAGCAGAAGGTCTTGAATTTATTTACAATGCTGATGTTGGACACAATATTTCGGCTGATCACCTTTTGGCAGAATATGATGCAATTGCCCTTTGTTGTGGTGCAAAAAAAGCCCGTTCTTTGAATGCCAAAGGAATGGAATTTCTGGCAGATTTTTCTAAAAATGGACTTACAAGTAAGGGCGGTATGATTTTTGCGGTTGATTTTTTAACTGCCGTTACCAAGTGTGTAATTGCAACTTCCCAGGCCCTGGAAAAAATTGGAATAGAAGCTACCAACGGTCAGATTGCCCAGATGCTGGACCAGAATTTTGGAGTGGAAGTTGCCGGTAAAAATGTAGTGATTGTTGGCGGTGGTGATACAGGAAATGACTGCTGCGGTTCTGTAATTCGCCTGGGTGCCGCTAGTGTAACTCAAATAGAAATGATGCCTTGTCCACCTGTAGAAAGGGCAGCAAATAATCCATGGCCGGAGTGGCCTAAAGTTCTAAAAGTTGATTACGGGGCAGAAGAATCAATAGAAAAATTTGGACATGACCCAAGAGTTTACGAAAGCACTGTAAAAGAAGTAATCACCCAGAATGGAAAACTCTGCAAAATTGTTACGGTTCAAGTGGAATTCCAGATGATTGACGGAAAGCGGCAACTGGTAGAAAGACCGGGTACAGAAAAAACTTTACCTTGCGATTTACTTTTAGTTGCGGCAGGTTTTACAGGTTGCGAAGAATATTCTGCAAAAGCCTTTGATGTAGAACTTTCGGAAAGGGGTTGTGTAAAATCTACAGGGCCACTTACTCCAGAAGCTGCAAGTCCAAACGGATATGCCAGCAGTAAAGATAAAATTTTTACTGCCGGAGATATGCATAGGGGACAGTCCCTGGTTGTTTGGGCAATTGCCGAAGGTCGCGAATGTGCCCAGGAAATTGATAAATTCTTGATGAAAAGTTGATTTCCCGGATTTCCCGGGGATTAAAAGACTCTTATTCTATGCAATTTCCTGTGTGTAGATATTCCAGCTGCCGGCCCATAATCTTTTTCATTTCTTGGTAAGGTTCCAGGCCGGTACAATGGCAGGTGTAAAATTTGCAGGGATAATTTTTAAGAAGTTCTGCAATCTGGCGGTCTTCTTCAAAATCACTTTCCAGGTAGCCGGATTTTTTTAACAAATGAAAGCCGGAAATAACCTGGTCGGGAAGATTTTCCTTTCCGTATTTTCTTATGAATTCTTCCATTATGTTTAAAATTCCATTGTGGGCACAGCCGGAAATTAAAGCCCGCTGGGATTTTCCGTCATCAATAAAGAGGTAATGTTCGTGGGTAAAATCGTCCTGAATAAAATTTGCATTTTCCAGATTTGAGGGGTCTGTCCCCAGGGGTTTTGAAATATTTGAGGGGTCTGTCCCCCCGCCAATTTTTTTTACAATTCTTTTATTTGTCGACGGTAGTGGAAATTTTCTTTTTTCAAGAGTAAAAAGCGAGATTTCCTGGTCAATTTTTATATCACCGTCCAAAAGTACAAGCTGGGGTAATTCCAGAATTTTTTTATCAATTCCAATATAACGGTAACCTTTTTCGGGGCCATCAAAAGCATAATTTTGACCGCCCGCTTCTCTTTGCATATAAATTTTTGCCTTGGGATTAAGCTCTGCAAAAGCAAGTAATCCCCCCGAATGGTCATAATGGCCATGACTTAAAATTGCAATATCCACCTGAGTTAAATCAATTCCCAGTTTTTTTGCATTGTCCAAAGTTTGAGGGCTGGGACCTGAATCAAAAAGAATTTTATGTTTTTTACTTTCAATATAAAAAGAAAGCCCGTGAAGAGCCGTACAGGAATTTTCTCCGGGAGTATTTTCAATTAAAACAGTTATTTTCATGGCCTTAGTATAGCATAATTTTGTAAGTCTAAAGTAAAGATAAAATATCTGTATCTCCCAAAAGAAATTTATTTTACCTGCTTAAATTCCTGGCGCGTAAAATCACTCAATTTACTTATTTCCTCTGGAATTGACTGATTATTTTCCATCAAGGTAAAGTAGTTGGTCAATTTTTCCATATCTTCTTCAATTACTGCGTGGCCTGTAAGGTGAATATTTGCCGCAAGATGATTTTCTAATCCCTTTTCCTTAAAATATTCACTTGCCCTTTTACAGGCTTCCCACATTGCAGGCCCATTTACCCAATCTTCATTAATACAGGAGGCAATCACAAAATAGTAACGATTTTTAGAGGCACAGGCTTTTATTAAATTTTCCTGATTCATTTGGATTTCACTTTCGTTTTTATACTGAAGAAAGTGATTATTAAACCAGCCCCCTTCCTCTTTTGATTGAAGAGCTCCCAAAGGTTCATTTTGCCCGTAAGTATAAGCTTTTGGTCCCCCGTGATTAGAAAAATCATAAGTTTTACCTTCAGATTTATAGCCAAAAAGCGCAAGCCCCCCAGCCCCTGAACAAGCGGGAACAACCATTTTAAATCTTTTTTCAAATGCCCCACAAAGAGCAGTAGTTTTTCCCCAGCGGGAAACCCCAGTGATTATTGAATCCTCAGTATTTAGCCCCAATTCCTCAGCGGCTCCGCCATAAATTGCATCCAAAACTTTTGAAGCAGCCCAGGACCAGGCCATCAAAACCCCAGTTTGAGATTTTTCGTCAGCCCCGTATGGATATAAATCATAAAAAATCCCTTTACGCTCATTATTATCCAGAGCGATTTTAGAACAATAATCAGTAAAAACAATCAAAGCAAAGCCTTTTTTTAAGGCCAGAGAAATAGCTTCAATTGGATGAAAGGCCGTAATAAAAGGAAATCCCCCTTTTACCGGAGATTTGCATTCTTCACAAGGAAGATAAACCTCAACAGAAAAAGAAACTTCTTTACCTTGATTAGAAACTTTTATTTTTAAAGATTTTCGGGCCAGACTTTCGTATTCACCTGGTAATTTTATCCACGGAATAGACAGCGAAAGTTTAGTCCCCGCCTTAATATCTTTAATTTCATAAGAAACCTCTTCCCCCGATCGCCACTGCCCATAAATATTATTTTGATAAAAATTAAGAATTTCTTCCACGTCAGAATTCCCCCAGGATTCAGAAAAAATATTTTGCGATAAACAAATTAATAAAAAAACAAAGAATTTTTTTTATATTGTACTTAAATCCCAACATACTTTTATTATACAAATAAAAATTCCCCCCGGCATCAAAAATCCCCCTCCATTAAAAAATTATACTAATAATCACCTACACCCCCACCGAGGTCTGTCCCCACAGTTGTTAGAGAACTGTCCCCTTGCGAAATTCCCGAGGTCTGTCCCCAAAAAAAAGTGAAGCCCGTTAGGGCTGAACAAATCCGCTTGTAAAACAAATCCGTTTGTTAAAAAAATCCGTTTGTTAAAAAAATCCGTTTGTAAAAAAAATCCGTTTGTAAAAAAAAATCCGCTTGTAAAAAAAAATCCGCTTGTAAAAAAAATCCGTTTGTCCCCCCCCACGTCTCTCTCCCTTTAATTTTTTCCAAACTTTTCGTAAAATGAAAATCCGAGGTTTAAAATGACAGATAACAATTCAATCCTTTCCCCAGAGACACGTAACAAAATAATCGTAAGAACTGGAATATTTGGCATAGTTGCTAATTTTTTCCTGGCAGCTTTTAAAATTGCAGTAGGGCTTTTGTCAAACTCAATCGCAGTAATTTTAGACGCCGTAAATAATACCGC
The DNA here is from genome assembly GCA_024682655.1 of Treponema sp. GTDB lineage: Bacteria > Spirochaetota > Spirochaetia > Treponematales > Treponemataceae > Treponema_D. The sequence continues at coordinate 4,054 of JAIKYZ010000145.1, read as the reverse complement.
CGACGCCATATCCTCTTTGATTACAATAATCGGAGCAAAATTTGCCGCCAAAAGACCAGATAAAAAACATCCCTTGGGATATGGTAGAATCGAATATCTTAGTGCAATGATAGTTGCGGCATTGGTACTTTATACAGGTATTACAGCCGTAACTGAATCAATTAAAAAAATCCTTCATCCAGAAAACGCTGAATATTCTTTACTTTCACTTATTATCATTGGAACCGCTGTTTTAGTAAAAGTCTTTATGGGAATTTTTATCAAAAAGCAGGGAAAAAAATCCAACTCCAATGCCTTAATAGCCTCTGGAACCGATGCATTATTTGATGCAATCCTTTCCTGTTCAGTTTTTGTGGCTGCTATAATTTACACTTATACAGGAATTTCTTTAGAAGCTTATCTTGGTGTAATAATCGGTTGTTTTATTGTTAAATCTGCCCTTGAACTTATGCTCGAAACCGTAAATGATATAATCGGTCACAGAGCGGAACCTTCCCTTGTAAGAAAAATTAAATCAATGATTGCCGAAGAAGAAGGCGTTCAGGGAGCTTATGATTTAATCATCAATAACTACGGGCCAGATAAAAATCTTGCTTCGGTTCATATCGAAGTTCCCGATGTTATGACAATCGAAGAACTTGATAAACTTACCCGAAAAATCGAAGCAAAGGTATATTGTAAAACAGGAATAATTTTAACCGCCGTTGGAGTTTATTCTTACAACACAAAAAATGACCAGGCTGCAAAAATTAAAAATGAAGTTCTTTCAATCGTAAAATCTTTTAACTGGGCTTTGCAAATGCACGGATTCTTTATCGATTTTGAAAATAAAACTATGAGATTTGATGTAGTTACTTCTTTTGAAATTAAATCAGAAGAGGCAATTAAATTAATCAAAGAAAAAATAAAGGAAAAATATCCAGAATATACAATTCAGGCCACTCCTGATGTTGATATTTCGGATTTGTAATAAAAGATGTTATATATAGAAGAAAAGAGGTAAATTATGGCATGTACAACAATTTTGGTTGGAAAAAAAGCTTCCTATAATGGATCCACTTTGATTTCAAGAAGCGAAGATTGTCCTTCTGGACAGTTTTGCACAAAAAAAGTAGGGCTGACACTTCCAGAAAATCAGCCTAAAAAATATAAATCAATAATTTCAAAAGAGGAAATTGAACTTCCAGAAAATCCTATGCCTTATACAACTAGTCCAAATGCCGAAAAAAATGAAGGAATTTGGGCTGCTCACGGAGTAAATCAGGTTAATGTTGGAATGACTGCTACCGAAACAATTACTTCAAACGAAAGAGTTTTAGGTGCAGATCCTTTACTCAAAAAAGGTGGCTTTGGCGAAGAAGATTTTAATGTAATTGTACTTCCTTATATAAAATCAGCTCGTCAGGGAGTTGAAAGACTGGGAGCAATTCTTGAAGAGTATGGAACTTACGAAATGAACGGAATTGCTTTTTCAGATCAGGATGAAATCTGGTGGTTAGAAACAATTGGCGGTCATCATTGGATTGCAAGAAGAGTTCCAGATGATTCTTATGTTGTAATGCCTAATCAGTTTGGAATTGATAAGTTTGATTTTGAAGATGCTTATGGTGCAAAAAAGGATTATATGTGCTGTAAAGATTTAAAAGATTTCATAAAAGAATATCATTTAGATTTGACTCAGCCAGGTAAAGCTTTTAATCCAAGAGAAGCCTTTGGAAGTCATGATGATGCAGATCACGTTTACAACACTCCCCGCGCCTGGTTCATCGAACGTTATTTAAATCCACAGAGCGCTAAATGGGATGGCCCAGATGCCGATTACAAACCAGATTCTGATAATTTACCCTGGTCTATGGTTCCAGAAAAGAAAATCACAATCGAGGATATAAAATATCTTATGTCTTCTCATTATAACGGAACAGAATACGATCCTTATGGAAGTTATGGAAAGTCCGAAAATCGAGGGGCCTTCCGTTCAATTGGAATTAATAGAAACTGTGCCACAACAATCATAGAAATTCGCGGAGATTTACCAGAAACTTGTCGTTCAATTCAGTGGTCATCCTTTGCTTCAAACGCCTTTAATGTTTTTGCTCCAGTTTATACAAATATCAGTAAACTTCCTCGTTATTACACTTATGTTCCAAAAAATGTCACAACCGAAAGTTTTTACTGGACTTCCAGATTGATTGCCGCTTTGAGTGATGCAGGTTATAAAAAATGCCAGAATAAAATTGAACACTATCAGCTTGCAGTTGGTTCAAAAGCAAATGAAATCTTAAATAAATATGACAAAGAAATATCACAGGCTGACAAATCAAAAGCAAGTGAACTGTGCGAAAAAGCAAATTCCGAAATCGCAAAAATGGTAAAAGAAGAAAGCGATAAAACTTTGGGTCAGGTTTTATTTGAAACAAGTAATTTAATGAAAAATTCCTACTCAAGATCTGATTCATAAAAAAAGGGGAGGTTTAAATTGAATGGCTAAAATATCGCCATTCAATTTAACTTAGAGTTTCTTGCGAAACTCTTATATTGTTAATCAAATATCCTCGGTTGTTGAAACAACCTGCGGTATTTGATTTTAAGGGACTTTATGATAGAAAATTTCACACTAGCAGGAGCTTTTTTACAGGGCATTTTAAGTTTTTTTTCACCATGTGTATTGCCACTTCTGCCACTTTATTTTTCTTACCTTTCAGGAGGGGCCGAAAAAGATGAAAAAGGACAGTTAATTTATAAGCGTGAAAAAACTATCATAAATTCCTTTCTCTTTGTACTTGGAATTGGAGCTGCCTTTTTTATTCTTGGACTTGGGGCTCAGGCAATTGGACAGGTCTTTAGCAGAGCCAAAATGATTTTTTCGATTGTAGGGGGAATTTTAATAATTCTTCTGGGCTTATTTCAGCTGGGACTTTTTAATAAATTAACTTTTCTTTTAAGGGAAAAAAGAATCCCACTTAATTTTTCAAAAATCAGACTTTCGCCACTTACAGCAATTTTGATGGGCTTTGTCTTTAGTTTTTCCTGGACCCCTTGTGTAGGACCCGCGCTGGCAAGTATTTTATTGATGACTTCCAATGCGGCTACCGAGGGTAGTGGAATGATTTACATATTCTTTTACACAATAGGATTTTCACTGCCATTTATAATTACAGGATTTTTTCTATCTTCAGCACTTAACTTTTTTAGCAAACACAAGGCAATAGTAAAATGGACCGCGAGAATCGGCGGAATCCTTATGATTTTAATCGGAATCTATATGATTGCTTCTGGAATAAAATCAAATACTGGGGCAGAAATTAAAGAAGAAGCCGCAGTAGAAAAAAATCAAAAGCGGGAATTACCAACAGCCCCAGATTTTGCACTTTACGATCAATACGGCGATTACTGGAAATTAGAGGATTTAAAAGGCAAGGTAGTAGTTTTGAATTTCTGGGCAACCTGGTGTCCACCCTGCCGAGCCGAAATGCCAGATTTCCAGCAAGTTTACCAAGAATTACAGGAAGATGAAAATTCTCAAGTATTAATATTTGGAGTTGCTTCCCCAAATACCGGAAACGAAAAAAGCTCCCGGGAAATTGCCGACTTCCTCCAAAAAAATGCTTACAGCTACCCAAGTCTCATGGATGATGGCGGAGATTTATCAAACCGCTATTACATAAGAGCTTTTCCAACTACTTTTGTAATTAATGGGGAAGGGAAGATTGCGGCTTATCAGGTGGGGATGATTAATGGGCAGCAATTAAGGGCACTTATTGAAAGGGCTAAGAATTAAGCACATTCCAAATTAAAAATCCACCCTTTCTACGCAACTCAGCTAGGGGTTTACATTTTGAATTAGCAAGCCACTTGTGAAATCATTGGGGGGAGCCTGTGAAGGTTTCTTAAAATATTTATATTGGTTTTACACTCCAAATAAAAAATCCACTTCCGTCTACGCATCCCAGCGATTTGAGGGCTGAGCCTGTAAGGAAACTTATAAAATTACTTCGTAATTTTCAGGCTCAGATTCAAATCGTGGTCTGCTTCGACTCGCGTGGATTTTTTATTT
>JAIKYZ010000142.1 GCA_024682655.1 Treponema sp. | reverse complement strand
CCAACTTCTGGAGCAATTGCGGCGTCAAATTGGAATTCACCGTCCAATGCTAAATCTGGAGCAGCGGCTTTTGCCAATTCAGTAGCCTTCTGTACTTTAGAAACTGTATCGTAGAATTTTGCATCGTTTCCTGAACCTTTTGTAGAGAATGAAAGCATTGCTACGCGTGGTTCAATTCCGGCAATTTTCTTTGCAGTGTCTGCAGATGCAAGGGCGATGTCTGCAAGTTGTTCTGCACTTGGTTCAATATTAATAGCACAATCACCAAAAACAGAAACACCTTCAGAGATATACTGATTTCCACTTTCTGGAGCAACCATAATAAAACAAGAAGAAACTGTATTAAATCCAGGAGCAGTTTTTATTACCTGTAAACCTGGGCGTAAAGTATTTGCAGTTGAGTGACAGGCACCAGAAACAAATCCATCTGCATCACCAGCTTTTAAAATTAAAGCCCCGTACATTGTGTGATCTTTAAGAATAGCGGCTTTTGCGGCTGCCACATCGGCATATTCTGGTTCCCCTGTTTTTTTATTGATTTTTCCTTCGCGTGCCTTGAATAAAAGTTCAGCGTATTTATCGGCATTTGCATCTTTTGCAGGATCAACAAGAGTAACTCCGCTTAAATCAGCATTTGAACCGCTGTTTTTAATATCTTCATCAGAACCAATCAAAATAATTTTGGCAATTCCATCTTTTACGATTTTTGAAGCCGCTTCTACAACACGTTTATCTTCACCTTCGCAAAGAACGATTGTTTTGTTTGCAGCTTTTGCCTTTTTTAATAATTCATCTACAAATTTCATTTTACAACCTCTAAAATTAATCTATTTTTAATTTACTACTATTAAAATGATTTTTCAATAAAGCCATCTTCCGGTAAAAAAGTAAGAATTGGGTATATTAAATCTTAGTAATTTATTATGCTTTCTAATAGACAGGCGATCCTCGTGTAAATAAATACATGATTTACCCTTTGTATAAGTCTTTATTTTTCCTTTGGGTAATAAAAAGTCAGTTCAGGGTACAGGCCTTGAATAAGGCGGAAGTGACCGTCACGAGTCCAGAGAGGCACATCATACTTCATTGCACAAAAAGCAATCATCACGTCTGCCATAGGAAGCGTTATTCCGTTTTCGCGCAAGGTCTGTAACATAAAGCCAACGCCTTCAAAATCATATTCATCAGTGTGAAGAAGTTCAAAGGTTGTAAATGATGCTAGAATATTATCAATTTCCTGGTTTGTTCTTGCACCATGCAAAACTTCCGATTTTACAACTCCACAAATCGCTACAGGTAATGAGTCAATTTTTTTTGCCAGTTCTGATTTTCTGTTACGATAATAATCAATTAGAATATTAGAATCTGCTAAAATCATATCATGCTCACCCTTCGCAATTCGTTTACTGCGTCTTCATCAATATCAATTGAACCGATAGCATCCATAACCTCTTTTCTGCTTCTTGTCGGTGGAGTAGGCGGAGTAACATTCTGGCGGATTCTTGCAATAAATTCTTTACGGCGTTTTTCCTGCTCGGGAGTCTGCGGTGGATTCACAACCCGCTTAGATTCTTCAACAAGGCGGTCATAATCTTCAACGGTAATCATTACACATTCCGGCGCATTATTTTTTACAATCACCTTGATTCCGTCTCTCTTTACTTCCTCAATGATTTTGCCAGCCTCACCCTTATTAAAGCGGCTGATTGGTACAAAGCTTTTGAGCATTTTTGTCGCAGTTAAAGTGTCGTACATATAAATCTCCTATCGCCAGCGGTACACCATAGATGCCATAAAAAAATATCTATTAAATTAATAATAAATATGATAGATGTATATGTCAATAAAATAATCAATAAATATTGTTATCTGTAATTTTGCTATAATTTTTCTATATTAATTTTTTCTAAATAGATGAATATGAAAATCTGGTTATGCGTGCAAGCCTTTCCAATAAAAAATCAGTCAAAGATTTTTTTAGAAGTATAGATAAAGATGAGGCTGCTCAAATGGAAGCTGCATTAGCTGAATGTCGCAAGGTTGATGAAAATGAATGGTAAGCTTGTATATACAAATGTGATTAAAGAATATCTTTATTGAATTGTTAAAACTAATTTGATATTTTTTTGTCATGAAATATTTCCGCGTACACACTTCAGACATCGCATATCTTACTCAACAGCCAAGAGGAATCTTTACAACTGTCGGTAAACTTGTAGATTCAAAAACTCTCACAGAAGATGAAACTGCAGAATACTGGAAGCAGCGCGAATATTTTGAAAAAGTCCTGCCTGTTCCACCATTTTACAAAGAAGGAAATCCAGACCATGCAATCACATGGTTCAAAGATACAGAGCAGGGTAGGGATATCTGGAATCAGCTGACTTTTTACCGCCAGATGTGCAGCAAGTACGGAATTCAGCTTTATAAATCAGAAACCGAAGAAATCCCCGGCGAAATCATATACGAAGATGAATTT
>JAIKYZ010000082.1 GCA_024682655.1 Treponema sp. | reverse complement strand
TGGAATAATAATCTTCCAGAAGGAATCTGCAAGCAATTCAAGTAACACTTATATCTTTTTTCTTTGCTCTGCTGATAGCGATTTTTACCGCTTTAGTTCAATATTCTCATGTAAAAATTCTTAAAGACCTTGCAAGATTTTATATTTGGGTAGCCAGAGGAACTCCAATCTTAGTACAACTTTATGTTGTTTTTTATGGACTTCCAAAACTTGGTATTATGATTGATCCTTTTCCTGCTGCAATACTGGTATTTTCCTTAAATGAAGGTGCCTACTCGGCAGAAACAATGAGAGCCGCCCTGGAATCTATACCGGTAGGACAAATAGAAGCTGGTTACTGTGTAGGAATGAATTATTTTCAGGTAATGACAAAAATTGTATTGCCACAGGCTTTCAGAACAGCCTTTCCACCTCTTTCAAATTCATTGATTGCTATGGTAAAGGAAACTTCTCTGGCAGCAAATATTACCGTTACAGAAATGTTTATGGCCACTCAAAGAATTGTAGCAAGAACTTATGAACCTCTGGCCTTATATATAGAAGTTGCTTTGATTTACCTTTTGATTTCTACAATTTTGACTAAGTTCCAGAGATTTGGCGAAAAGAAACTGAACGTTTTTGAAGACGTTTTAAGGAGATAAGATGCTGGAAATAAAAAATCTTCAAAAAACTTTTGGTCAGACTTTAGTTCTAAAAGGAATAGATTTAACTGTCCAAAAAGGGGATGTAATAGCAATTGTTGGACCTTCCGGTTCAGGAAAAACTACCCTCTTACGCTGCATTAATTTTTTGGAAAAAGCAGATAAGGGAAAGCTTAAATTTAATGACCAAGAATTTGATCTTTCCTCAATGAATAAAAAGGACATACTGAGATTAAGGCAGAAGACAGGCTTTGTTTTCCAGAATTTTAATCTATTCAGGAATAAAAATGTTCTTAAAAATGTTACAGAAGGTTTGATAACCGTAAGAAAAATTAAAAAGAATGAGGCAGAAAAAACTGCAATTGAAGTTCTAAAAAAAGTAGGTATGGCAGATAAATTAGAATCCTATCCATATCAGATTTCTGGAGGACAACAGCAGAGAGTTGCAATAGCCAGAGCCTTAGCCTGTAATCCAGAAATTATCTACTTTGATGAACCTACATCAGCCCTGGACCCGGAATTAATTGGCGAAGTTTTAAATGTAATTAAACAACTGGCCGACGAAGGAATGACAATGCTTATTGTTACCCACGAATTAAATTTTGCTAAAAAAGTCTCAAATAAAATTATTTTTATGGAAGACGGAAAAATTATAGAAAGTAATACTACAAGGGAATTTTTTGAAAATCCAAAAGAGGAAAGAACAAAAGAATTCTTAAAAACCATCACAGAAAATCATTAGTTTAAGGAGAAAACTATGAAAAAAACACTTACAATTTTGATAATTGCCGCCACCGCTTTTATTAGCCTTAGCTGTACTAAAAAGACTGAAAATCAAAAAGACACTTTAGCCCAGATTAAAGAAAAGGGCTATATAACAATTGCTATGGAAGGAGCCTGGGCCCCTTGGACTTACCATGATGAAAATAATCAACTGGTTGGCTATGACGTTGAAGTTGGACAGAAGATTGCCCAAAAACTTGGCGTAAAAGCAAATTTCATTGAAGTAGACTGGGATGGAATTTTTGCAGGACTAGACGCTAAACGTTACGACATTTCTTGTAATGGAGTTGAAATTACAGATGAAAGATCTTTGAAATATGATTTTTCGGAACCTTACGCTTATACCCACACAGCTTTAATCGTAAGAAAAGACAATGAAGAAATTAAATCTTACCAGGATTTAAAGGGCAAAACTTCTACAAATTCAATTGGTTCTACTTATGCCAGCCTGGCTGAAAGTTACGGAGCCAAGGTAATTACAATCGACAGTTTTGACCAGACTCTGGAATTAGTTGAACAAGGTAGAGCTGATGCTACCCTTAATGACAACGCTACTTTTTATTATTATCTGAAAGTTCAACCAGAAAACAATTTTAAGGTAGCTGCCCTGACAGAAGATTCTAGTAAAGTTGCAATCCCAATTAGAAAAGGACCTGAAAACCAAAGCTTAAAGGCTGCAGTTGATAAGGCAATCCAGGAACTAAAAGAATCTGGAGAACTTGCTGCAATTTCTGAAAAATACTTCGGAACTGATTTAACAAAATAAAAAGTTCTAATGTTAAAAATTAAAAGGTCCTTCACTTTTGCATCTCTTACAGAGCATTAAGATGAAGGACCTTTTTTTATCTTCTGGCAGAATTAGTATCTATTAGAATACTGTTACAACTTCGCCATTAGGATATTTATTTGTGATGTATTCTTTAACTTTATCACTCTGAAGAGCTTTAACTAAAGCTTTGATTGCATCATTATTTTCATTACCTTCTTTTACGGCAATTACATTTACATATGGAGAAGAAGAACCTTCAACAAAAAGTCCATCTTTAAGTGCACTTAAACCAGCCTGAATTGCGTAGTTTCCGTTGATAACAGCTGCATCAAAATCCTGAAGTACACGAGGAAGAGAAGCGGCTTCAATTTCCTTGAATTTAATCTTTAAAGGATTATCAGCGATATCCTGAGGTGTTGCCTGTAAACCAGCACCTTCTTTAAGAGTAATCAAACCAGCATCCTGAAGAAGAAGAAGTGCACGGCCTTCATTTGTTGGATCATTAGGAATAGCAATCTTTGCCTTTTTCTTAAGATCTTTAAGGTCCTTAATTTTTGATGAATAAACTGCAAATGGTTCAACGTGGATTCCACCAGCATTTACAAGGTGATAACCTCTTTCATCATTAAAAGAATTAAGATATGGAAGATGCTGGAAATAATTAGCATCAATTTCGCCAGATTCAACAGCTTCGTTAGGGATTACATAATCCTGGAATTCGATAACTTCAAGTTCAATTCCTTCTGCTGCAAGATCATCTTTTACAAGATTTAAAAGATCTGCGTGTGGCTCTGGAGTAGCTCCAACCTTAAGTTTTGTGTCTGCATATACAGATACTGCTGCCATCAAAATTGTAGCAAATGCAATAATTTTTTTCATAAGAAACTCCTTATTTAAATGATTTCTCTTTTCATCTTTATAATAATTTGTTAATAAAGTGTCAATTCAATATGAGGAAAGCATTAGAGCCCGATAAATTTGATTTTTGAATGGAAAAGAAACGACTACCAATATCCACTCTACAATATTTAATTTGAAGAAAAAAAATGGGAACCCGTAAAAACTTTACAGGTTCCCAATCATGTTAAATAAAAAACATTAAAGGAGAGTTGTATAAAATCATTATACGTTTATTATTATAGCATATTGTGTTGAAAGATGTGGGTATTTTTAGAAAAAATTTGCAATTTTTTTTAATTTTTTTTGTTTTTTTTTCTAAAATCATCAAAAAAAACTAATTTTCGAATTTTGCAATGCTGAGTTCGGCCCAACTGTATTGAAGCATATACTCACCGTGATACTTTTCTTTTCCAATTCCATTTAAAAAATCCCAGGCATCACAGGTAATTATTCTAGGATTAACACTATAAGAGTCCTTTCCTTTAACAAAAATATCAGAGGCATTTACTGCTTTTAAATCTTTTTGCAATCTCATCACAATTTTAGACAGATAGGTTTGATTACTTCTACTATATTCCCGGTCGTCAAAAATTACCGCTGCAAGTTCTTTTCTGGTAACAATTGAACCACCCCTGTCAATTAAATAAGCAAGAACTTCTTTTGATTTTTTCCAGGCAAATTCAACGGGATTTCCATTTACTATAAGATCAAAATTTCCAAAAGTCTGGGCATATATTCCCGCCGGTTTTTTATTACCCACAGAAATTATATCTATATTTCTCTTTGCCTGAACATTCTCAAGTTCTTCAAGTAAATCTTCTTTATTTATGGGTTTTAAAAGATAGCCAGAGGCCCGGGTTTTAAATGCTTCGATAGCGTACTGACTAAAACTAGTAACAAAAATTACTTCTATAAATTGATTTCTTTTTTTTATTTCTTTTGCGAGAGAAAGTCCTGTAATATCAGGCATATCAATATCAAGAATTACGGCATCAATTATACAATCTGGATTCTGATCTAGAAATTCAAGAACCTTTAATCCACTGGAAAAAGAAAAGACTTCATCTACAAAATCTATTTCTTTACATTTAGATACAAGACTTTTCAGGATGATTTTTTCATCATCAACACAAATGAGTTTCATTTTCCTTTAATGTTTCCTTAATGTTTTTCTATTAATGTTTTAAAGGAATTTTTATGGTTATACTAGTGCCGAATTTCTCAGAACTTACAAACTCCATCTTTCCATTGCAAATACTGAGGATTCTCTGATAAACATTTCTAATTCCAACGTGTTCATCAACATTACCGTTAATAAGATTCTTTTGCAGGGTATCAACATCAAAACCTTTACCATTATCACTTACAGTAACAACATGATAATTTTCGTTTTTGTAAGATTCAATTTTAATCATACCCTCATCTCTGATTCTAACTCCATGTCTTATTGCATTTTCTACGATCGGTTGAATAGAAAGATATGGAATATAAAAATCTGTATCCTGTAAATTAAAGCTTACTTCTACATTATCAAATCTTAACTTTTCAATATCGACATAGCATTTAACATGTTCAATTTCTTTTTCAAAAGGCACCAGATAATTATCATCCAGAGCCATAATATTTCCTCTAAGATACCTTGAAAATTTATTGATAGTTTCGGCGGCTAATTTTGAATCTTCTTCACAAAGGGCCTGAATTGTGGCCAGGGTGTTAAACAAAAAATGTGGCTGAATCTGACTTACCATCAACTGAGTTTTTGCATTCTGTAAATTAACTCTAAGGGATGACTGAACATTTGTGTAAACAAGAATAATAGCAAGTAAAGCAGTTATATATTGGAAGGAAAGTCCAAAGGTAAAAATCTGAATAGTAGCTGAAATATATGGTGTAATGTTAATAATGATAAAAGGAATCTTAATTCTTGCACTGGCTTTTGAACGGATAACATAATAGAGAGAAACAACAACCAGAGCATAAGTTGGAATTACACAAATAAGGAAGTATTTAGAACGAGAATAAATACCGGTTGTAAAATCAACAGAGAAGAAGAATCCAAAGAAATTATTAAAAATCAAAGAAGTTTCATAGATAATACAGATAATAAGAATGATTTTATTAAATTTTTCTGTCTTTTCATTTTTGAGTTTTAAAACTTCTATCTGGTAAAACCAACTGACCAAAGGTAGAGCCAGGGCTCCATTATAGAAAACAAAGTTTGTAATCAGATTTCCCATTGAAAATTTAGGCTGACCTTGAAATAACCAGGCACATTCATCAGAAAAGATTATTACAGTTTCTACAAAAATCATAAGCATAAAAAGTCTATCTGCTTTAACTTTTGTAGGAAGAGCCATGGTAGCACCGTATAAAATTGCACAAACTCCCATAGCAACATAATCCATTGAAATATTTACTATAAATGATGCTGGTAAAGTAAAGAAATCAAAATAATCACAAAGAAAGAAACTTGTATAGATTAGCAGAAGTTGAATTATAAAACCTGCTTTATTTACAATATTATTTTTCATTTGGATAATTATAACATAGTATAAAAAAAAAGAATTTTAATTTTTATGTTATTAATTTTCCTTATAGAGACTCCCCTTCTCCAGATTGTCATTAAGAATCTGATTTGTAAGCTCAAAAAGTTTTTGGGAACCTTTTTTTGTTCCACTCTGGCGACCCATAACTTTTTCAAAAGAAACTTTATGTTCTGTCCAGTCACTACCACCATTACTGTTGTTTAAAAGCAGAGGCTGAAAATTATCCATTGCCCGGGCAAATTTTGCTTCGGGACTTTGACAGGCTTCAAATTCTTCAAAAAGAGCTTTTAACTCCTGGCACTGATCCTGGGGCAAAATAGAATAAATTCTGTTTTTTGCAGTTTCTTCCCTAGCCTTCTGACTTTTTTTATTTTCTTCATCATAGGCATAAGTATCTCCTGCATCAATTTCAACTATATCGTGGAGAAGACACATAATCATAACCTTACCAATATCAATCTCTTCATTTGAATATTCTTTTAAGAGATAGGCCATTACAGCCATGTGCCAGGCGTGTTCAGAGTCATTCTCATTTCTTCCATGATTTGTAAGATGGGTCTGCCTGAAGATATTTTTTTCTTTATCAATTTCAAGAATAAAATCAATTTGTTTTTGTAAACGTTCATCTACTTTCATAGTTACGACTCCCTAAGTCCACTCCCCTACTCTATCAAAAAAGGAGCTTCGTGGATTTTTAACTGTATTTTAACCGGTATTTTATACCGCAATACCTATATACCTAAGTTTATATATTAACTTTACTTATATTTTACTTATTTTGGCGGTATATACCTATTTACCGTTATACCTATATACCTATTCTAAATATAAAAATCAGAACAAGATATATTCTCTACCTCGGACAATTACAAATCTTAATCAAATAATCTGAAAAAATAAATATCAGCAAAAAGTGTGCCAATAAAAAATTGATTTTTCTTCCCGAAAAAATATCCAGCCAGCAAGGGTTTAAATAAAAATTGAGGACAGGGATATTTAAAATAAAATTAGAAACTGTAAATTAAATTAAAACCCCATACTAAAAAATTAAAAAATGTTTAAATTGAATGGCTGAAATATCGCCATTCAATTTAACTTAGAGTTTCTTGCGAAACTCTTATATTGCAAATCAAATATCCTCGGTTGTTGAAACAACCTGCGGTATTTGATTTTATTTATGCTTCACAGCTGTTAAGTCTGGAAAATAAATAAAGGCCCAGATTTTCTCAAGGTCCAGGAAAATTTCAGATGTGGTAAAAAAATTAAATGAGAAAGACCTCAAGTCTCTTTTACCTGTAAAATCACATAAGCAATGGTGAAAAGAAAAATAATTATAACAGGGGGATTTAATTCAAAATAATTTTCTTCACAATTAAAAATAAAGAGCCCTAAAATTTCTTTTCCCACATAAAACACAAAATCAATAAGCCCAATCAATAAAGTAAAAAAATCCTAATAAGCAGAGTAAAATCAAAAATAACCTTACTGAAGGATTAAAATGAGAAAAGCTGTAAAAAACACTTTAAAGACAAAGGCTTTTCCCAGTTAAAATTCCAGTAATTTCAATTTTTCCAAATCTTCAAAAAAAAGGGGGTCTTTTGACAAAATTGAATAATTACCCCGGAAAAAGGGATAAAACGCGTCAAAATCAATCCTAGGGCCTGTTTTATTTTATACCTATCTTTGCGGTATTGCGGTATTTTTATATATATTTTCTACCTAGTTTTATATAATTCTTTTACCTATTCGCGCGGTACTTTGGTATATTTATAATAATAATTTAGGTATATAGGTATAGATTTTTTTTGTAAAATATTTTATACTGTTAAAAACTAAGAAATTAAAAAAGCATATTTTTGGGAGGTTTAAATTGAATGGCTAAAATATCGCCATTCATTTAATTTAGAGTTTCTTGCGAAACTCTTATATTGCGAATCAAATATCCTCGGTTGTTGAAACAACCTGCGGTATTTGATTTTAAAGGAGGAATTTTTATGAAAATCATCACAGTTGCTTTACAGAAGGGTGGGGTAGGAAAAACCTCAACAGCCGTATCTTTAGCCGTTGAATTATCAAAAATTGGAAAGACAATTTTTATAGATGCAGACCCTCAGGGCAACGCAACAACCTGGCTTGGAATACAGACAATGACTTATGAATTCGCAGATCTTCTTAACGGAAGATGTACTTTAGAAAATTGTCTTATTGATTCAAGTATCAAAAATCTTTCGATAATTCCTACAGCAGGATTAGGCGGAGACCTCAAGGAATACAGCGAAAACAAGGCTGGCGGAAATCAGGGAAAAATCAAAAAGACCTTAAAAGAAGTTGCAAAAAATTATGACTACTGTGTAATTGATACATCACCCTCTTTTGGAAATTTTGAACGTTCAATTTTTTATGCAACAAATGAAATCATAGCAGTTCTTCAGCTGGATGAATTTTCTAAAGACGGACTTCAGATTTTTAATGACAGACTTAAGACTTTTATAAACGACAATCTTGATGAAGATGATCCAAGACCTCTTTTCAACAAAATTGTATTTAACGCAAAAGATGACCGTATAGCCCAGCAGTCAATTATCCTGCAGCAATTCAAACCTCTGGAAGACCATGGTTATAAACTTTATGTAATTCCAGTAGACCAGGCATATAGAAAAGCCCAGAGTGCTCATATCACAATTCAGGAATTCAGCGGTACAAAAAAAGAAACTCTTGAAACCCTTGCAGAACTTGCAAAAGACTTAAAGTAGGAGGAACACTGAATGGCTTCTAAAAAAACAATCACAGCCGATGAATTAGCAGGAAATACAGATGTTTTTGGCGATTTAATGAATACAGGAGTTTCAAAAAAAAGTACTCCACCTGCAGAAAAATTCGTTGAAGAAAGACAGGAAAAACCAGTTCACCTTACAATGCTGGTAAAAGAATCTACAAGAAAGGCCTGGAAACAATTTTTTATTGAACATGATTTAAATACAACCCAGGGAATTGAAATTGCAATGGCCCATCTTATGAATGATGTTATGACAAATAAATACAGGTTAAATAAAGGCGGACTTGTAGAAATACGGAATAGTGATGATTAAAAATAAAATTTCTTAAGATATAAGACTACCGGGCAATTAGTGGACTTCGGTAGTCTTTTTTTTAGGAAAATAGTGGACCTTGGTAGTCATCTGGCAAAAATTACGGTGGACTTAAGTAGTCGCAAAAAAAAATCCTAGACAAATAAAACTCAATAAAGTAAAAATTAATTAACAAAGTTTACAAAATCCTTTCAGAAAATATACTTATCAATAAATTTTTCCACTTCAGTTGAATTTATCAACTACCCATGTTATTATCTAAGTAGTCGATTAACTTCTTATCCGGTAAAAAGGATGTCGGTAGTCGTAAGGGTGGACAAAAGTAGCAGCTTTTTGGACTTTAGTAGTTGAAAAAGTGGACTTTAGTAGCAATTGGGGATGTTAATTTATTATATTACAAAGACTTACAGCGCTGTTAAATAATAATTAATTAAATTTATAAAATTCCTTCCACCAAAAAAGAAATTTAAAATTAGGATTACAGGGAAAATGAACAAATTAACGGCTATAAAAGACAAAGAAATAGTTATTCAGTCTAATGCCATAAGTCGTGGAATTTATACTTGTAGTCCATTAGCAAGAAAATTAATAGCTTATTGTATTTTAAAAATAGATCACTATCCAGAAAACACCTTAAATGAAAATATAAAACTACATCATTTTAAATCTACTTTTTCTATTTCTGAAGCAATCAATAAATTAGGAATCTCAAAAGGTGCAAATACCTATAAACAGGTAAAAAGAGCTGTAGAAGAATTATCAACTTCGGTAATTCAGGTTGAAAATACTGAAGAAAAATATAAAGCCTATACCTGGTTTTCTTATGCTTCTTACGACAAGGAAAAAGATCTTATTGAACTTGAATTTAATCAGCAGATTGGAATGGCAATTATTGAGTGGAAAGAGATAAAACAGTTTTCTGCAATGAATATTAAAACTATTGGAGAACTGCAGTCTTTTTATGCTTTAAGATTTTTTGAAATTGCTAATTCTTATTACAACATGAAAGGCCGTTATGGAAACGCTGCAAATACCTGGACTTTTACTCTGAATGTTGATGCAATAAAAACAATGTTCAAAATTGACAAAGATGCCTATAAAGACAGAATGAATAATTTCATCACAAAGGTAATAAAGAATCCTCTGGAGGAATTAAACAGTGTAAATAAGAATTTCCAGATATCATATCAAAAGGTAATGGAAAATCATAAAACTGTTGCCTTTAATTTTACCTGCGTTCAAACTGAAATCCTTAAGATTGCAAATACTGATTCTCAAGAAGAAATAGACGAAAAAGAAGAAATAAATTCTGAATTACTGGAAGTCAATTATTACAAAGAAAAATATCCAAAAGAGTGGGCCGAAGCTGAAGAAATAATTAATAGACAGCAGGAACTCCCATTTGATTTTGGAGATCTGAATAATTATAGAATTCTTGAAAAATTAAAAGAAATGGGTCTGGAGTAGGCTGGACTTACGACTACCAATATCCAAGAAAATCAAAATCCCTGTATTTAACTTTATTATCTCTACTATTAGAAATTACGACTACTAAAGTCCATCTTTTCTACGACTACCTAAATCCACAGTTTAAAATTTTAAACATATTAAGGTGGATATTGGTAGTCTTTTCTGCTTTCCGAACTTTGTAGACAGAATTTGTGGACCTTGGTAGTTCTTTTGAATTTTTTAGACGGCCAATCACCTTTTTAGGGTAGGGAAGGGTGGATATTAGTAGTCGACTACCAAAGTCCATAGACTAACGACTACTTAAGTCCAAAAATCCCAAAAAAGGATAGTTTACGACTACCTAAGTCCAAAGAAAGTGTTTAAAAATTCATACAAATTGAAAAATGGACTTTGGTAGTCATTCAAAATTCTGTCTATAAATTTAAACAGTGGATATTGGTAGTCATAACCCTAAAGCTTTTAGTTCAGGTGGATATTAGTAGTCGTATTTTTTTTCTCTTTACAAATTTGATAGACTATATTGTTTAGAAATTGTGCTATAATTATTTGTTAAAAATGAAAGTCAATAACAAAATCGGAAATTATAGGATATGATTAATAAGATAAAGAGAGTGCTTATGATTAATAGAAAAAATGGTAGCAAAATTAAAATGTCTCGAACTCAAAAAGGCCTCATAACTATTGTTGGAATGATTAGTCTTGTAGTTGCTAACTTTGTTTTGATTTCTATTCGACAACGTATAATTAATGAAAAAGAAGATGCAGCAAAACTTTTTGCTGAAAGTATCAAGACAAATATTACTGTTGAATTGAATAAAAGTATTGATTCTACAGGGGTCCTTAAAAATTTATATATAAAGTATGATGATGTATTTTATAGAGATTTTGAAGTTCTTGGTGAAATATTAATCCGTGATATAAAAACAATGGGGTCTTTGTATCTTGCTCCAAATGGAATTGTTTCCAGAGCTTATCCCAAGTCAGTTTATGAATCAACTATCGGTTTTGATATGTTAAACGATCCTGAACAGCAGAAAGATGCCCTGAGAGCTATTGAAGAGCAAAGTATAATTGTAGCAGGCCCTTTGAATCTGATTGAAGGTGGTACTGGTCTTATCATAAGAAATCCTGCTTTTACTGACAGAAAATTCAGAGGTTTTTCAATTGCTGTTGTAAACTGGGAAGTATTTAAAAGAAATGTAACAACAAGTTTATATCCTTCATTAAACAATTATCATTTTGCAGTATGGAAAGATTTTGATGAATACAATATTAGTGATGAAAATGGTTATATATATTCAAACGTAAATAAATCTATTTCAGAAAATGTTGTTGTTAAGATTGAACTTCCAGGTGATGACTGGTATCTGGCTGTTGAACCTGTTGATGGATGGTTTAATTTAAGAGATAGCTTACTTGAATTTCTTATTGTTATTCTTTTATTTTTTGTTGTAAATGGTCTTGTAATTTTTAGTCAGATTGAAAATGCCATTGTTTACCATATGATAAAACATGATCCTCTGACTGGTATTCTTTCTAGAGATGCTTTCTATACAACTGTAGAAAAACTCTTTAAAGATCATGCTTATTCTTCTTACGATGTTCTAGTTGCAGATATTGAACACTTTAAGTTCTTAAATAGTGTGTACGGAAAAGAAAAGTGTGATGAGTTTTTAAAATATTTTGCTAAGGAATTTGAAGAAAGGGGACCAAAGGGAATTAGTGCAAGGTACGGTGGAGACCAGTTTGTTACTGTTTTCCCTTCAGAAAATAATCAGGGAAAAGAATATCTTAAGAATCAGACTGCAATTGCAATAAACAATGCTCCAATAAAAAATGTTGTTGTAAAGTATGGTTTTTATGGTGATGTAGATAAAAGCCTTCCTGTAAATTTAATTTGTGACCGTGCTTTGCAGGCTGCTAAGTCTGTTCTTCATAATTACGATAAGGTGGTCGAATCTTATAATGGTAATTTTGCAAAGAAATTAATAAAGGAACAGATGTTTGAATCTGCCTTTGAAAATGCAATTAAAACAAATCAGTTTAAGGTTTGGTTTCAGCCAAAATTTGATTCATTTACAGAAAAAATGGTTGGGGCAGAAGCTTTGGTTCGCTGGGTAAAAGATGATGGAGTTATTGCTCCTTCTGAATTTATTTATGTATTTGAAAATGACGGTTTAATTGTAAGACTTGATGAATTTGTTTTTACAAAAGTTTGCGATACTGTAAAATTTATTATGGATGAAGGTTTAAAGATTGTTCCTATTTCTGTAAATCTTTCTAGAAATTCCCTCTACCATAAAGGAATGATTGAAAGATATAAGGCAATTATTCAGGAAAGAGGAATTCCAATTGAATATATACCTCTTGAAATTACAGAAACAAGTTCTACAAAAAATAAACAGATAAAAGAATTGTCTCAGAATTTAAAAGAAGTAGGCTTTAAAATTCATATGGATGATTTTGGAAGTGGACTTTCCTCTATGGAAATCCTTAATATTCTTCCCTTTGATGAATTGAAACTGGATAAATCTCTTATTGATTATATTGGTGAACCTGGTGGAAATGAACTTTTGCGCCATATTCTGGAATTAGCCCACTTAAAAGAGCTTATGGTTGTTGCAGAAGGCGTAGAAACAAAAGAACAGTTAGATTACTTAAGAAACTACAACTGCGATATGATTCAGGGCTATTATTTTAAGGCTCCTATGTCTCAAGAAGTATTCCTGGAATATTATAGACGACAGATTGCAGAAGGTAATATTTAATCTGAATTTATTACAAGCCCATTTCCCTAAGTTTTAAGATTCTTTGATTTTCAGAACCTCGGAATTCTAACATAAGATTTTTCTGGCTTTGAATAAAAGGCCCGTCTATTAGTGTATCTATGCAGGAAAGCATTCTTTTTGTGTATGGAGTATTTTTTCGGCCACCTTGGAGCAGGTCTTTTTCCAAAATATAGCCGGTCCAGCACCAGATGTCTTTATTTGGATAGCTTGTTTTAATTCTTTCAAGAAAAGGGGCCAGAACTTCCTGATTTTCTTCTTCAAAGGGTTCTCCGCCCAGTAAAGAAAAGCCCTGAATGTGAGAGGGTTTTAAGAGTTCAAGGATTTTATCTTCTGTCTCTTTTGTAAATTCCTGGCCATAATTAAAATCCCAGGTAGCCTCGTTAAAACATCCTGGACAGCAGTTTCTGCATCCACTCACAAAAAGCGAAACTCTAACTCCAAGCCCGTCTGCTACATCAAAACTTTTAATATTTCCATAATACATCTGTGTCTCCGAAAAAAAATCCCGTGCCATAAAACACGGGACTGTAAAATTTGCATTTTTATTAGAGGTGTAAAACTCTTTCCTTAATTTCCTGAGTTCTACCCTGATTCCAGAATTGAGTTCCAATGTAACCACAAGTTCTTCGGGCAACATTCATCTTACTCTGATCAGTATTTCCACACTGTGGACACTTCCAGATTAATTTACCGTCTTCATCTTCAACTACCTGAATTTCGCCTGTATAACCACAACATTGGCAGCAGTCAGATTTTGTATTTAACTCTGCATACATAATATTTTCGTAAATATGTTTAAGAAGAGCCATAACTGCTGGAATATTGTTTTCCATATTTGGAACTTCTACGTAAGAAATTGCACCACCTGGACTAAGTTCCTGGAACTGGCTTTCAAAAGTAAGTTTAGAGAAAGCATCAATATCTTCTGTTACGTGAACGTGATAGCTGTTTGTAATGTAATTTCTGTCTGTAACCCCCGGAATTTCACCAAAACGTCTCTTTAAACACTTTGCAAATTTGTAAGTTGTTGATTCGAGTGGAGTTCCATAAAGTGAGAAGTCCATATTTTCTTTTGCTTTCCATTCTTTACATGCATCGTTTAAATGTCTCATAATTTCAAGAGCAAATGGAGTTGCAGAAGGGTCTGTATGAGGTTTACCAGTCATATAACGAACACATTCACAAAGACCTGCATATCCCAAAGAAATTGTTGAATATCCACCGAATAAAAGTTTATCGATTGTTTCACCCTTCTTTAGGCGGGCAAGTGCACCATTCTGCCAGAGAATTGGGGCAACGTCAGATGGAGTTCCCATAAGACGATTGTGACGGGCCATAAGGGCTCTGTAACAGATATTTAAGCGTTCATCAAAAATCTTCCAGAATTTATCAATGTCACGGCCACTTGAACAGGCAATATCTACAAGGTTGAGAGTTACAACACCCTGGTTGAAACGACCGTAGAACTTTGGTTTTCCAGTTTCGTCGCGGTAAACTGTAAGGAATGAACGGCAGCCCATACAGGTATAGCAGTTTCCTTCCTTAAGTTCGAACATTTTCTTTTCTGAAATATAATCTGGTACAAGACGTTTTGCAGTACATTTTGCAGCTAGTTCTGTAAGGTAATAGTATTTTGAACCTTCTTCGATGTTATCTGGTTCAAGTACATAAATAAGTTTTGGGAAGGCTGGAGTTACCCAGTAGCCTGCTTCATTTCTTACACCCTTGTAGCGCTGTTTAAGTACTTCTTCAATAATAAGGGCAAGGTCAGCTTTTTCCTGTTCATTACGAGCTTCGTTTAAGTACATAAATACTGTTACAAATGGAGACTGACCATTTGTTGTCATAAGAGTTACAACCTGATACTGAATTGTCTGAACACCACGAGTAATTTCATCTGCAAGACGGCGTTCTACAATTGTGTCAAATTGTTCTTTTGTAAAAGTAACTCCTGTTTCCTCAACAGTTTTATTGAGTTCTCTTATTAACTTTTTACGGCTAACGTCTACAAAAGGAGCAAGGTGAGTCAAAGAAATTGACTGTCCACCGTACTGACTTGAGGCAACCTGTGCAATAATCTGTGTTGCAATATTACAAGCTGTAGAGAAAGAGTGAGGAGTATCGATTTTTGTTCCAGAAATTACAGTACCGTTCTGTAACATATCTTCCAGGTTTACAAGGTCACAGTTGTGCATGTGCTGAGCAAAGTAATCTGCATCGTGGAAGTGGATAATTCCTTCGTTATGAGCATTTACAATGTCTTCATCTAAAAGAAAACGGCGTGTGATATCTTTAGAAACTTCACCAGCCATATAATCACGCTGAACAGAAACAACTGTAGCGTTTTTATTTGAATTTTCCTGTTTTACTTCTTCGTTGGCACATTCAAGTAAAGAAAGAATCTGCTGGTCTGTAGAATTTTGTTTACGCATAAGTGCGTGACGGTAACGATAAGTGATGTAAGCACGGGCAATGTGAAAGGCTCCAATGCGCATTAATTCTGTTTCAACAAGATCCTGAATTGCTTCTACGTTCATTTCAACTTTACTTGCGTAACAAGCATCTTTTACTTTTGCTGATACGGCCTGAATATAAGCCTCTGAAATGCGGTCTGTTTCTGGAACTGCAGCATTTGCCTTTTCGATAGCATTGATAATTTTTTGTACATCGAAAATTGCTTCTTCACCATTACGTTTAATAATTTTCATAAAAACCCACCCAATTTGATATATAAGTATTGAATTTTAAATTCACACTATATTCTTTTTGTCAATAGTGTTTTTTATAATTTTTTCAAGAAAAAAAACGCTATATATAGTGTACTTTTATATAATACTATTAGCAGAAAAATCCGTCAATCTGAATTTTGGAATTTGTTTAAATATTTAAAAATTTATTTTTTTATTTGAAGTAGCAGAATTTATCAGTATATTTTAGTAAATAGAGGAGGCTTCAAATAATTATGAATGGAAATGAACTTAATCTGCTGGAAGAAAAAATACTTGAGGCCTTAAAAAGCCTTAAAGAAAAACAAATGTTTACTGAGGCCATCCTTGTAAAAAAAATCAGGGATATTTCTAATCTTGATGGAAAGAAAAAAGCGGGTCTGAGTTATAAAAATCTGGAAAAGGTTGTTTTATATCTTGGCCAGGAATCGGATATTTATTATTCATTACATCTTAATTCTGCAAATGATATTCTTATAAAAAAAGCCCCGGCTGCAAGTGGATTATCAGCCGAGGCCAGGGTAAGAAGACAGAGTTCAGAAAAAACAATGTCCATTCTTACTGTTTCTGATTTTTCTCAAAAGAAAAATAGATCTCAATCAAAAGCTAAAAGATCAGAGAGAAAAAAAATCAATATTCACTCTAATTTTGAAGATTTCGAATAAATTAAATAAAGTAAAGACAGCCCGCAATTAGTAATTGGCCCAGGTAGTAAAGGGCTAAATTAACTACTCTAAGGTAGAATTTGGAGTCATCCTTAAAGGTATTAAAAATCAAAATTATGTCGGAAGCGGTAAAAAGAAAGGCTCCAATGGCATAAATAATTGATTTAGCAGAAGGATTTCCAATTGCAATTCCCAGGGCTATTACGGTCATTATCATTACGGCCCCAATATAAACCACCCCAAAAATCTTAAAGGCTAGTTTTACTTTTATTGTAAGACAAATGTAAATTAAAAGGGCTGCCGCTAAGACTGTTCCGATGATTACACAAAGCCACAGATTTACGGCCTGAGGAATTAAGGCCAGGAGGTAAAAAATATGGCCGGTCAGGAATAAAGCAATACCCAGGAGGAAAATCTTCTGCTCCAGTTTTTTTACTAAATAGCGGATATTTAATGTTACATCCCCTAAAAGACCAAAAAGGAGACCTAAAGTAATTCTTCTTGCAAAAACAATTTCGGCCTGGGAGAGGGAAGTAAGGAAATTTTCCTTTACCATTGTGTAACCAAAATATCCAATTAATAAGAACATAAGAGAAGCTGAACCTTTTAAGAAAACAGCCGCTTTTAAATTGTTTTTATACTCAGAGAAAATAAAAATTCCCTGTATTATAATTCCTATAATTGCAAAAATAATTGCCAGTTTTTCCATTTTTTACCTCCTTTAATGAGTATTTTTAATTTGTTTTAATTGTTTTTGAATAAATAATAGTTCCTTCGTTACTAATGCAGTCAAAATCAAGGTGGTCCTTGTAGAATCTCATATCAACGTAACCAAAAGTTTTATTATCAAGCCATTTAGAGTATGGAGAGTAGTAAACAAAGTTGTCGTCCAGTTTTCCGCCCATTGCACCTAAAACAAGGTAATTTACACCATCTTTTTCAAGATATTCAAAGAAGTGGTCATGACCGCTCATGTGAAGATCAACCTTGTATTTTTCTAAGATTGGACAAAGTTTAGCCATTACATCTGGTAAATCTCCCCAGTTTTTACCGGCATTTTCGTCATAATATCCAGAAGAAAGGGCATAACAGTGGGAAATTACAATTACAGTATCTTCCTGAGGAATTTCTTCCAGCTGCTGAATCAACCATTTTACCTGTTTTTTATCAAGTTCAGCGGTATCCCAAAGCATATTGATAAAGAGAAGATGAACAGAATCTCTGTCCATTCTAAAAGTGTATTTATCATTTTTATCCATGAAAGTTGCTTTAAAAATTGGAAGTCCGTTTAAAATTGCATCGTGATTTCCAGGAATTAAACGCATTCTTGTATCGCCTGCGTAAGTTCTTAAATCATTAACTGCAAGAGTGTACTGGGAAGCAATCATACCCATATCAACAATATCGCCTAAAAAATAAACTGCATCATAATCGGCAGCGTTCATTGCTTTTAAGATATCAATTCTAGCTTGAGGATCTGATGTACTGGCGCCCCAGTGAGGATCTGAAGCAAAGGCAAGGTGTAAAATTGAATCATCTGAATGGTCAGGACTTAAAGGAATTTCTTCTGTCTGACTGATGATATTCATTCCAGAATTATCAACTCTTTTTGAAGCTAAAGTCTGCAGGGCAATAAAAAATCCAGCCCAAACTAAAATATCAAAGATTGAAAAAAACCATACCAGAATTGTCAGGAATTTCTTTTTGAAAATAAAACTTAAAATCAAAAGGGAAGGAAGAATAATTGTAATGGCAATTAAAAATCTGTAGATGTTGTGATAACCAATGTGCCAGTGAAAAGTTCCCAGCATACCAATAATGTTAGTAAACCAAATGAAGATAATAATTGAAAAGATTGTGGCACAAATGCCCAAAAGGTGATGTTTTTTTAAAGAATTCATATTTTATTCCTTATAAATTATTTTGTTAAGAATTTAACTTCTCATTTACATTATATATTCATATTTTTTAAATACAAAAGAAAAAGTGATAGCAGGGGCTATATTTATAAGTAAATAATTTTACTTTGAGTGATGAACAAATTGACCTTTTTTTGCTATAATTACCCTACTTATGAAAACTTACAGAATTCTTATAACCTTATTTATACTTTTTATTTATTTTTCTTTGCCTCTTTTTGCAAAAACTACAGCTAAAAGGCAGGCGGTAATTGATCTTGCTCTTTCTTGTGGAGGTACTCCTTACAAATGGGGAGGAACAACCAGAGAAGGTTTTGATTGTTCTGGTTTTGTTCAATATGTGTATCTTGAAGCCCTGGGCAAAAAACTTCCAAGAACTGCAGATGAAATGCTTGAAGTTTGTAAAAGGATTCCAGCTTCCGAAAAAGAACCCGGCGATTTAATATTTTTCTGGGCCGGCGGAAAAATCAGTCATGTAGGAATTTATTGCGGAATATATACAAATTATAAAAGACCCGATTATTTTTTGAATGGAAAAAGGGTTTTTATAAGTGCCATGAGTTCCGGAGACCGTAAAGGGGTTAAAATTGCGGATATAGAAGCTCCTTATTGGAAGAGGCATTTTTATTGTTACGGTAGACTTTTACCTCCTGCCGCAAAATAAGAAAAAGGCCTGTAGATTATTTCTACAGACCTTTGATTTCTTGGGGTCGCTTTGAATCAGCGGCCTTTTTTTATTTTTGTCTTGAATTTGGCAAAACTGGAAGATAACTTAAAACCATATCTTTTAATTCTTTGTAATGGGCTTTTTCGTTACCTGAACCAAGTTCATTTTGATGTTTTACCTGGGCAATTCCCCTCATTTCTTCAAGATTATGATATCCGTGAGATTTCATAAATTCTTTGAGTCCATTTTGAATGTCCAGGGCAACTTTAGGATTTGTAAATTTAGCCTGACCAATTTCTACTGCTGTACAACCTGCCATAATAAATTCTACGGCGTCTTTCCAGTTTGTAATACCACCAATTCCAATTACAGGTACTCTTTCTTCTGGTGGAAGTTTATTGATTTCTTCTATTACATCGTAAACAATTCTAAGGGCCAGAGGTTTTAATCCAGGGCCAGAATATCCTGCGTGGACATTGTTAAAGAAAGGTTTTCCCTTATCAATATCAATTGCAACTCCGTGAATCATATTAATCATACTGATTGCATCGGCACCGGCTTTAATACAGGCCAGGGCGATTGGTCTATTGTCAGGTGCATTTGGGCTAAGTTTTACCATAAGAGGCTTTTTTGTGGCTACGCGAACTGAACTTACACAATAGTAAGCGGTTTCGGCACTCATTCCCCAGGCAAGGCCAGCCGCTTTAATGTTTGGACAAGAAATGTTTAATTCAATCATATCAACATCTGTTTTATCCAGAAGTTTTGCACCTTCTACATAAGATTCAATATCACTTCCGGCAAGATTTGCAATTGTTACAGGTCCAAGTCCCAGCATTCCAGGTAAAAGGTTTTCTATAAAATAAGGAACTCCAGGGTTTTGTAAACCGATTGAATTCATATTTCCACCGGCAACTTCAAGGCTTCTTTCTCCCTTGTTACCAACCCTTGGCTCATAGGTAATTCCCTTGGAACAGATGCCGCCCCAGTCACTAACATCAGCAACGCCCCTAAAATTCTGTCCATAGGCAAAAGTTCCCGCTGAGGCGATTACCGGATTTTTAAATTTAATTCCCGCAATTTGGGTAGAAATATCTGGTTCTTCATCTTTTTCAAGAGGTTTACGACGGGCAGGTGGTTTAGGAAATTCAAGAATTGCTGCATCAAAAACAGGCCCGTCTTTACAACAGCGTTTTAGGCCTTCTTTAGTTTCTATCATACAGCCAAGACAAGCACCCAAACCACAGAGCATTCTGTGTTCCATACTTATCCAGCATTTAATTCCAAGTTTTTCTGCAACATTTTTTACATAGGCAAGTGCAGGTGTAGGTCCACAAGCATAAATTAATTCATAGCCGGCTTCTTTTATTGCTTCTTCAGAAAAGGCTGCAGGTAACATTCCATGAATTCCAACAGAACCATCATCAGTTGTGATTTTAAGATTTGCGGCTTTTACATTTTCCAAACCATAAGAGCCAGATTTAAATGATGCGTAAAAATCATAAGAGCCCTGGGGTAGGGTAGAAGCAAGATTTGCAACTGGTGCTACTCCAATTCCTCCGCCTACAATAGCAATTTTTGGGCTTTTTGATTTTAAAAGTTCTTTGTCGGCTTCTGGCCATGGAGTTCCAAGTGGTCCAATAAGAACCATTTCTTCTCCTGGATTCATATGGCAAAGTTCTATTGTACCCTGGCCCTTTTCCAAAATCATAAATTGGACGGTAATTTCTTTTTTACCCTTACTATTGATTTTGTCTTCAGCATGATAAACGCTGATTGGTCGATTGTAATTTACATTGGATTTTTTACTTTTAAGAAGGTAGAACTGTCCAGCTTTTGGAGTTACCTGTTCTTTTCTTTCAAGTTCAAAACTTGTCTGTAAAAAATATACATTTGGCTGACCATCGATTTTTTTTACTATATCGACTTTTGTGTCACCAAAAAATAATAAACCCTTACCATTTTCATCTATTTCAGCTAAGTCCATAAATACTCCATAAAATTTTTTTGCCCTTATATGTTAGCAGCTGCTAACTATATCAAATTTACTTAAATTGGTCACTGAATTCAAAATATTTAAACAAAAATTTAAATGAGTGAAATTCTCTAGAGAGAATTAATTAAATTCCTTTATAATAAATTAAGAGGTGAATATGGATTTTAAAGAAGTAGTTAAAAATCGTTATTCCTGTAAAAAATACGATGGAAAACAGGTTGATAAAAAAATCATAGAAGAAATATTGGAAGCCGGAAGATTGGCTCCTACCGCTAAAAATCTTCAGGAAGCACATGTTTATGTTCTTCAATCGGCAGAAAAACTTGCTTTAATTGATCAGGCTACTCCCTGCCGTTACGGTGCACCAACAGTATTACTGGTGGCTTTTGATAAAGATGCCGCTTTTCCTTATCCAGGTGGAAAAAGAACTTCTGGAATAGAAGACGCGACTATTGTTGCTACACATTTGTGTCTTGCGGCTGCTAATGCGGGAGTTGATAACTGCTGGTTGAATAATTTTGATCCCGATAAATTACACGATTTACTGGGCCTTCCAGAAAATGAAGAAGTTTTGATGCTTTTGGATTTAGGTTATGCTGCTCCGGGTTTTGAACCTTTGCCAAATCATTTTAGACGCAAATCTTTAGCCGAGACTGTTGATTGGCTCTAAGCTGACCTTGAAATCTGAAAAAAAATTAAGATAAGAAAAATCCCTCTTTATTTATTGACTTTGTTAGGATAAACTAACTATATTAAGTTAGAAGAGACTAACAAAGCCTAAGATAAGGAGGCTCAAAAAATGAGCGAATTTTTCAAAAATATTCCTGAAATTAAATATGAGGGAAAAAAAAGTAATAATCCATTTGCTTTTAAGTATTACAATCCTGAATTAAGATTGATGGGCAAAACTATGGAAGAACACCTTCCTTTTGCTATGGCCTGGTGGCACAATTTGGGAGCCAATGGTGTTGATATGTTTGGTCGTGGTACAGCTGATAAATCTTTTGGACAGACCCCTGGTACAATGGAACATGCAAAGGCCAAAGTAGATGCCGGTATTGAATTCATGAAAAAATTGGGAATTAAATACTACTGCTGGCATGATGTTGATTTAGTTCCAGAAGCTGATGATATCAACGAAACAAATAAACGCCTTGACGAAATTTCTGATTACATTCTTGAAAAAACTAAGGGAACTGACATTAAGTGTCTTTGGGGTACAGCAAATATGTTTGGTAACCCACGCTTTATGAACGGAGCTGGTTCTACAAACTCAGCAGATGTTTATTGTTTTGCCGCAGCTCAGGTAAAAAAAGCTCTTGATATAACAGTAAAATTAGGTGGCCGTGGCTATGTTTTCTGGGGTGGCCGCGAAGGTTACGAAACACTTTTAAATACAGATGTAAAATTTGAACAGGAAAATATTGCAAATCTTATGCACATGGCTGTTGATTATGGCCGCAGCATTGGATTCAAAGGGGACTTCTATATTGAACCAAAGCCAAAGGAGCCAATGAAGCACCAGTATGATTTTGATGCTGCAACTGCTATTGGTTTCTTGCGTCAGTATGGTCTTGATAAAGATTTTAAGATGAATATTGAAGCAAACCACGCTACTTTAGCCCAACATACTTTCCAGCATGAATTAAGAATTTCTGCAATCAATGGAATGTTAGGTTCAATTGATGCAAACCAGGGTGATCCATTACTTGGCTGGGATACAGATGAATTCCCTTGCAATGTTTATGATGCAACAATGGCCATGTACGAAGTATTAAAGGCTGGTGGAGTAACAGGTGGATTTAACTTTGACTCTAAAAACCGCCGTCCTTCTTATACTTATGAAGATATGTTCCATGCATATATTCTTGGTATGGATACTTTTGCTCTTGGACTTATTAAGGCTGCCGAACTTATTGAAGACGGTAGAATTGATGACTTTATAAAAGAAAAATACTCAAGTTTTGAAAAAACAGAAATTGGTAAAAAGATTCGTGCAAAGAAGACAAGTCTTAAAGAACTTTCTGACCATGCCTGTCAGATGAAAAAGCCTGATTTACCAGGTTCTGGACGTCAGGAATATCTTGAAGAAGTTGTAAACAACGTACTTTTTAGATAATTTGTTTTAAGATTCTAAAACAAGGCCCTTTTCTCAGGATTTTATCTCCTGTGGAAAAGGCCTTTTTTATTGAGGGTTTATTACAAAACCCTCAAAACGGCGAAGTCAAGGCCTTGAGCGAAGCGTACCTTGACCGGTCGTACTTAGAAATTAATTTTGGCTAAATTCTTTATTTTGTCCCCTCCAGCTGCAGTAGAAGTGATTTCTATTTCCCCAAAAAATCATACCTTCCATCATCATAGGCCATTTATTATCTTCAAGACTCTTTTTTGTCTTTGCAAAATCAAAGAGATAAGCATAAAGAATTGCCATCTGAAAGTCATGGGTACAAAATAAATCAACTTTCTTTTTTTCGTTTCCATTTGAAAAGATAAAATCAAGCATAATACCTGCAGCTGTTTCTATACTGTTGAATCCTGGAAGTCCTTCATTTTTTAGTTTGAAGATTATTTCCCGATTATTGTAATTATATTCTTCAAAAACTTTATAACTCAGTGTACTCTCCTGGGTTTGTGGACCTTCTAATGCATTTGGAGCTAAAATAATATTTCGTCCTTTATTGGCGCCCATCAAAATATATTCGCAGCTTTGAATATTTCTTAGACAGGAACTTGAAGCAACAAAGCCAATATCATATTCAAGGCCTTTTCCAAAAGTTTTGCATAATTCAATACCTTCATTTGTCAGGCTAACAGTTTTTCCAACCCCTGAGTCTATTTTTTCCCTGATTGAATGTCTAAATACAATTTTGCAATTTTGATCTTGTGGGACTTTTAAAGCCCCTTCCTGCATGTGAGCGTAAATTGATTGTAACTTCATTATTCTACCTCCAGAATATTGATTTTTTCTTTTTTAAGAAGATAGGCAAAGCCCCCTCCAGAAACTATAGAATCAAAGGCATTTCCAAATCCAAAGAGGAGGGCAATTCCTGTAAGGCTTGGAGTCCAAACTCCTGCAAGATAAAGAATAAATGCTATTCCGTAATAAATTGTATTTGTAACAACAGATTCAAAAAGCATATAGTTTGTTTTACCAAGACCATAAAAGATGCAGTCAAAAATATTTTGAAGGGCATATAAAACGTAGAAGCCCAGTAAAACCATTACAAGATTAAAAAGTTTATCTACATCAGAAAATTGAAGAACATTTGTCATAAAAGTTTTCCAGAATGGAATTGTAATTAACCATACAAGACAAACAATGACAGTAACTGCAAAATATCCCAAAGTATTATTTTTTACAGCATCCTTATTTCTAGAAACTTCCTGTTTGATTAATTCTCCAAGCTGATTGATTGGAAGTAAGAGCCAGCCCCAGATAAAATTATTTGCAACCCAGTAAGTTCCCTGTTCATTAACCATATTAACCATACGACTAATCATGAGCATATAAGCAATGTTTCTTACAAAAGATTCGAGTCCCGAAATTCCACCAATTTTGATAAAATCTTTTGCCCAGGTAAATGAAATCTTTTCTTTTTTGAAAACTGAATATCCTTCTTTTGAAATCAGAAGCAAAGAAAGTAAGAATAAAATGAGATTAACAACTATGTTG
The DNA here is from genome assembly GCA_024682655.1 of Treponema sp. Classification (GTDB taxonomy): domain Bacteria; phylum Spirochaetota; class Spirochaetia; order Treponematales; family Treponemataceae; genus Treponema_D. The sequence continues at coordinate 16,887 of JAIKYZ010000082.1, read as the reverse complement.
CTGTATCCAATTCCATTAACCCCAAGATTTGCAGAAATTTTGAGAGTTGAAACAAAGAATGTATCAAAAATAAGGCTCAATACCATTCTGACAGCTGTAAGAAGATATAAGTATTTAGATTTACCAAGACTTACAAGGCAGACAAGAAGAAAACTTGCCAGCAGGGAAAATATGTTTGCAATACTTTCGATTCTGATGTAAACGCTTGACTGATTAATAATATCTTTACTGGTTGCCATTGCTGATAGAAGAGGATTTGTAAAAATGCAGATTAAAAGTGAACAAAGTGCATAAATACAGAAAGAAATAATCATTCCGCTTTTTATTCGATTTGTATATTCGGATTTATTTTCAACAACTTTGCCAATAAAGAAATATAGAGGAAGAATAATTGCTTCATTCAATATCTCATAAATCAAATTTACCCAGGAAAGTTGTCCTGCAATAGAAAATGCCCATTCTCCAGGTAATTGCCCTAGAAAAAATACTCTAAGTGTTGTGTAGATTGTAGGGCATAAACCCATAACTAATAGTGAAAGAAAGAGCTTTTTATCAAGCTTTTTTAGTGAATTAAAAATTTTGTCCATTTTCTTACTCCTTTTTTAGAACAAATTTATTAAAGACCTGCTTCTCTTTTAATTACACGAGAAATTACACAGGCGGTTTTAATTCCAGAACGGAAATCGCCCGGGGTTTTATCAACTTCAAAGCGAAGTTTTTTACCATTTAAAAAGTAATCAAACATATAATGATTTTTTCTTCTTACAAGAATAAATCCCAATTCTGCTAACTTACTTATCATTGCTGGGGTTAATTTTTTGTAACCTGCCAATAATACCTTAAGTTCCTTTTTCAACGATTCAAATTCCTCTGCCGACATAGCGACCTCCTTAAAATTTTTTCCAGGATAAAAATCCTAAAGCTGGCACCAATTTAATTAAATTTTTATTTATTGTAAAAAAGGGACTTTTATATCATTCTTATAGTTAATGAAGGTGGAAAAAATCAAAAAAAAGTGATTAAAAATTCACCTTTTTCAAAGTTTAAAAAAAGGCATATTATAGGCATTATGAAAACGATACACGAAGAATTCAGAAATCTGACAATTGAAGAAATTACAAAACTGGAAGCAGATACAATAGGACTTTCTTTTTTTTCAAAAGAGTCACCTGTAGCCTTTAGAGAGGATGAATCTGTAACTAAATATCAAAATCTACTTTCTGGTAACGACCGTACTGTTAATCGTGAACTTTTTGTACATTTTGAAGGCCGCCAGAGGGATATTCTGGAATATATTGTAAAAAAAATAATTCCAAGTGGCCAGTCTCTTTTTATGGCAAGTCAAACCGATAAGGGAATTAAGGATTTTATTGAAAAGAATGATAAGCGCAATTTGCAGGTAATTAATTATGGGTCTAAGCAAAATGAAGTCCCAGATTATAAAACTAAAAGTACAGACTGGATAAATTATTTTAGCTATGTTGATTATGGTGAACTGCCTGAATCTTTAAGTGAAGACGTTTTTATAAATTCTGTATACCAAATTTTTTCATATCAGATTTTGCCACTTCGATTAAAATACCATAAAGAAAATGAAGATAAAAAAGAACTTTCAGAAATTTGTGATAAGGTTAAAAATCTTATTCGAATTAGACTTATTGATTTTTCTTACCCTGCAAAAATCAATGAGCTTATTCAATTTCCGAGTGATTTAAATCAACTTAAAAAAGATTTTAAAAAAGAATTCAAAGAAGAGATTTTCCAGACCTATCAGGATTTAGCAGATACAATTTACTATCTTTTTGATTTTTATTCTCACCTTTGCCAGAGAATTAACGATTACGAAATTTCCAAAAAAGAAAAAATTAAGGAAAATAAATGGTCCGAAATTTTCAGAAAATCCTGCTATCACCAAAAATGGTCTAATGGCGAAGAAAAATCAGAGAAAAACGAAGCTTTTTGGGAAGCTCTTGAAGTTTTACGTTCACCAAAAATATTTACAAAAATTAAAGAAAACTTTAAGGATTCTGATGCAGATAGCCTTTCAATTTTGTCTGACTATGAATTGAATGGAACTAGAGGACTCCTTCAAAAAATACAGTGGCAAAATGGAGCTAAAAATAATTCCTTTTTTATTGCCTTTGTAAATGGATTAATCGGACTTACAAATTCAATTAAATCAAATGGCGAAAAAATTGAGCAGATTTCTGATTTAGAAAAAATGGAAGATGCCCTTAAAAACCTTTGGGAACGAAATGGCTACAATAATGCAAATTTCTCTTCTTTTAATGATGAAGAAAAAGCCCTTTCTAATGCCTTATCAGAAATTTCTTCAACACTTAAATCTTTTGCAGAAAAATATAAAGAAGCCTTAAACACTCGTATGTGGTTTGATTTTATGAAATCTCTTGTAAATGATTCTGCCTTTATTATGAAAGAAGAAGCAAAAACAAAGAGTTTTATAGCTTTTGAAAATGAAACTCTAAAAGATGATTTTTCAAATTCGGCCTTTAATGATTTTGTAGCTCAAATAACAGGGGTTTTTGAAAATAAAGGCTTTCTTACCTGTATTGATCTGTGTTTAGAAAATCTTGAAATTGCAAAAAAATCTGCAGTGGAAGAAAAGATTACAGAAGATTGTGATAAATATTCCTATTACAAGACTTCTTTTGATTTTATAGAAAAGGCCTTTATAGAAATACGAAAAAAAGTTTTAGATTTTAAAATAAAGCGGGAAGATGAAGCTTTTTCTCTGTCCTGGAAACACTCTTGCTGGTCTAGATTTTTAGATTGTCTTAGAGAGCCTTCTTTAAATCTTGAAAAAATACCATCTAGAATAGACGACTGGTATTTTGATGAAGAAAGTGGAAAAAGCAAAAGAAAATTCGACGGAAAAAATACCTTTAAACCAATAAATCTTTGGGATTTTACTCAGGTTTTAAATAAATGTCTTACAGGCCTTCCAAAGACTGTAGTCACAATCATTTACGATATATTTCACTTAAATGATAACTATACTTTTAATAATTCAAACAGTCTTTTAGATAAATATGAATATTCAGGCTTGATGGAAAAAAATCCCTTTGCCCATTCTATAGTTTCTGCCTTTTATAAGTTTCTCTATGATTTTTTTATGTATTTGCGCTCTAATATTACTAACTTGATTCCCCGTGGGCTTTCGCAAAAACAAATTCTTGAATATTCGCTGAATCTTTACATTGCTAAAAAAATTATAAATCCAGATGAATTTGATTATTCCTTACAAAAATCTATTGTAGACCAAGAAATTAAGCGAAATTTTACACTTGTAAAACATTTTGTAAAAAGATATTTCGAAAAAAAAGGCTCTCTTTATAAACCTTCTATGAAGTGCGCAAATATTGATTTGAAGAGGGAAATAGAAGCTTTAGGACTGGATGGCAAGGATTCCTTTTCTAAACTGGCATACTTTATTGACACAAAACATAAAAGTAAAGATATCAAAAGCAATCCTTCCGCTTCTGCTTATGTTTTTAATTGCATAATTTCTGATGATTCTTATTTTCCAAGAGAAGTATCTAATAAAACTATAAAAAAATATAGAAGTGATTATTTTAATTACTATCTTTTGTGTAATTTTTATAAGGCAGTAAGTCCATATTTTGAAGATGATACAGAAAAAATTATTTCTAAAATTGTAGAAGGAATTCTTGCTTATACTTTTTATTCTCCAAAAGAATATAAAGTTAATCCGGTAAATAATGCTTTTGATTATCTCTTGCGTCAGGATTTAAAAAATTCACATTCTTATGATTTATGCTTTTGGGAAGAATATTTTTGGTACAGCGAAGAAAAAGATGACCGTCTTTTAAAAAAATTACGTCATTATAATTCAAACCTGGTAAAAGAGGCTTTTTGGAGGATGAGAGAAAAATTCCCTGAATATTATAGACAGGAAAAGAAATATATTGATGTTGATTTGGAAGAAAAATTCGCAGAATTTATTCGTGATGAATTAGCAGACAATACCGGGGACTTTTATTACTACTATTATCGGGCAAAAGTGGAATATTACAAATATATCCAGGGACAGGAGAGTAATGGTCTAAATGCTGTGGTTTCATATTTTGAAAAAGCCTTTAAAAATATTTACTTTGCAGGAAATTTTGCCTCTTTATTTATTTCAGATCTTTTTGAACTTTATTCTCCAATTCAAGAGGCAAAGAAGATTTATGAATGGAAAAAAACTTCTCTAAAGCAGCTTGAAGACTGTAAAAAATATTCATCTTCTGCACCAGAGGAATACTACGAGAGTCGTAAAAAAGAAATAGAAGAAGAATTTGAAAGACAAAAGAAATGGGTAAAAGACCGTTATGGATTGGATATTTCAAAATCCAGTACAAAAGAAATTTCTCTAAAACCTCTAAAAGAAATATGGCAATGGGCTGAGGCTGCCGGTATTGTAGGAAAATCTTTTTCTCATATAAAAGAAAAAATGGATGGAAATATTCGTGGTGGAGTATTTTGGTCCCAAGATTTCTATAAAAATGATAATAGCCAGAAAGTAAAAAATAACTATGAACTTCTTATTCAAGAATTGGAAAAAGAAGAAACAACAATATATCTCCAATACGTCTAGTCAAGGCACGCAACGCTCAAGGCCTTGACACAGCCGTTTTTAGGGTTTGTAATAAACCCTAAATAAAAAAAAAGCCCTAAAATTGAACTTTATTGTCCACTTTTAGGGCTTTTTTGAATTATAAATTCGTCTTTTTACAAGTTTCTTCTATTTAATTAACCTGATGTTGTCTACAAAAATACTTGTGTCTCCTTCGTGCTTTTCGTTTACATAGTCTGAAATGTTGATTCTTTTTACTTCATCAAAGTGTTCGTTTAAGTGTTCAACCTTAAAGACAATTGTATGTTCTCCAGGAGGAAGCATAAAGAAGTCTGATTGATTCCAGTTCCAGTTATCGGTACACTGCAAAACTATTGCAACATTGTGATTAATTGGAGTAGGGTTATAAAAATCACAGACAATATATTTTCCGCCAGAAAGGTCTTGTCCACCGTCGTAAAACCATGAACCGTCGTTTCCAGGTTCTACAGAATCCATAACCAACTGCATTGAATATTTACCTTCTGAAACCCATTTTTTATAAAGGTCGGCACCGGAAGAAACTTTATGTCCACCCCATTGATCCCAGTCTGAACCAGCCCAAATCCAGTAGTTTCCGTTTTCAAAATCGTCAATTATCTGTACCTGGCCTTTTGGAATAGGAATGTCTACCTGGGCAAAGAGGCCTGCACTAAATACAAATCCAAATACTAAAAATGCTAAAAATGATTTCTTCATAATAATCCTCTATATAAAAAACTTATTATTCAACTTTGAACTTATCCATTGCTTCCTTAAGCTTACGGATACTTTCTGTGTTTTTGCTTACACATTCATTTGCTTTCTGGGCAGAACTTGTAATCAACTCTGTCTTGCTGCTCATGTCTTTCATATTTGAGTTTACAGTTCCTGTCATCTTAGCAATAGAATCCATTTCGTAGCTAACCTGTTTACTACCTTCCATCATTTCATTTGAACCAGATTTAACATTCTGAGTAATAGAATTAATCTGTTTCATTGCATCAAGAATCTGTTCACTATTCTGATTCTGCTGCTGCATTGCCTGGTCAATTTCTGTTTCCTGTTCTGATACAACCTTTGTAAGATCAAAAATTGTATTGAACTGCTGCTGTACGGCCTGAGTAGATTTTGTAACAGACTGAATAATATCTGAAACTTCTTTCAAAGCTGTTTGAATCTTTGTTCCCTGAACACTTGATTCTTCTGCAAGTTTTCTAATTTCATCTGCAACTACTGCGAATCCCTGTCCTTCTTTACCTGCGTGAGCGGCTTCAATTGCGGCATTCATAGCAAGAAGGTTAGTCTGGCTGGCAATTGTTTTAATTACAAGCGAAGCTTCAGAAAGGTGCTGAGATTTACCTTCAATTTCTGTACTTAAACTTGCAGTCTGATTAATTAAAGCCTGACCCAATTCACTGGCAGATTCAAGACTGTCCATAGAAGCCTTATTTTTCTGAAGAATCTGGCTAACCGAAGCAATATTTCCTGTCATTTCTTCAATTGATCTTGAAGACTGTTCAACGCTTGCAGCCTGGTCATCAATGTTTTCGTTCAAAACGTAAATGTTCTTTACAATCTGTTCAACAACGGCTTTTGCTTCTTCTACACCTGCTGAATATTCCTGCATCTGATTCTGTACAGACTGGATACTTCCTGTGATTGTTTCGATTGCCGAAGCAGTTTCGTCCATAGAGTTGTTAAGTTCTTGACCAACATTACTCATTTCATCAGAAGAAACTTTTACTTCTTTAATGGAATCACCAATCTTACCCATTGTTTTGTTAAAGCTTTCGGCCATTTCTCCAATTTCGTTATTGTGATTAGCAGAAAGTCTTACAGTCAAATCACCGTCACCTTCAGAAATGTTCTTAAGGGCTTTTACAGAATCTTTAAGTGGTTTAGTAAGTTTAGTTACAGAGAACCATACAATTCCAAGTACAATCATAATCTGTAAAACAAAGGCAACTACTATGTTAGAGATTGTTGCAATAGTACTTTTATTTATTTCTGATACTGGAGTTGATGAGGTAAAATACCAGACTGTACCTGCATTATCTACAGTAGTTCTTGCAATAGCTACGAATTGAGTGTCTTTTCCACTTCCTGTATAGAAACTTGAATTATCCCAGTTTACAGAGCCGTCTTCATTTATAAAGTAAGATTTGAGCTTTGAATCAGTAAAATATTTACTTGTTGAGTTTGTTCTTGAACCGTCGCTGCTGGCAATTACTTTTCCGTTAGAAGTAAGGAACTGACATACAGTGTTCTTATAAATATTTGAACCGTCCAAAGTTCCTTCAAGATTTTTGAGTACAAGGTCAACACCGGCAACACCAACACTCTGTCCAAGTGAGTTGATAATCTTTGAGAAAGCCTTAATACTAAGTACCTTCTGTCCATCAAGAAGGATTTCTTTTGGTTCACTTAAGGTTGTAGCCCAGGTATTAGTTCTGTCTACAATTTCCTGAGAGGTAAGTTCAGAAACTGTTTCATTCTTGATTTTTCCACTGCGGTCTTTAATGTAATGAACCTTAAACTGTCCGCTTGGGTTGTTATCCATATCAACTTTTTCTGCATCTCGGTTGTCGAACATATTTGGAATCCAATAAGCCCAGGCTGAGTCAATCTGAGTTGATTTTACAAGGGCACGAATTTCCTGCTCAACTGCTGAACGTCGCTGACGAGGAGGAATAGCCCATGTACCCCCCAATGTACCACTTAAGGTTTCTGCTGTGTAAACCATGTTAGAAAGCTGTTTTTCTACTTCTTGAGCTTTCATTTCTGTTAAAGTTACAATGCTGCTATGAATCTGTTCATTATTCATTTTGTACACTGTACGACCAATTAAAATTGTCATAACTATGGAAATGCTAAGCATTCCAATACCTAAGTAAGTAATTAAACTAGTCTTAATAGAACCTTTCACGATATGCTCCTAAGATCAAAAGAAATTATATATTTGTAACTTATTGAAATAATGTGTGGAATTGTTAAATTGCTATTTTAATTGTATGAATCTATTTTTTAATAATTATTTTCACTGTTATTGTAGTCCCTAGTTGTAAAAAAAAATTTTAAATTTTTGTAATCTTTCAAAAATTTATTATCAGTAAAACTCTCAAAAAACCAGTGATTCGAAAGACTTTTTCTGTCTGAAAAAACATAGAACTTTATTTAATTTTATGCAATAGGAATTTTATCTTAATTATCTTTATTTAACCTAAATTTTTGTTTTTTTTTAACTAAAAAAGGCAGACCGGGGAGCGATCTGCCAAGTGTAAAATATATAAAATACAAGGGCTTATCCAACTAAAGCTTGTGAAGCCTTTTCATCGGAGAGTTCATTGTATGCCCAAGAGTAAAGGATTTCTGCAACATCACGGAGTGGTTTTCTAATTTTCAAGCCCATACCGTAAGCAAAGTCTGCGGCTGCTTTTGTTGCTTTTGGATTCCAGAGTTTAGCATTTTCGATGTTTACAAAGTCAACGTTTGCAGCCTGAGCGATTGCCTTAATGTGTGCATTCATTGTAACAATAGTTTTGTCGTTTTCTGGATTGTTTACAGAAATCAAAGCGATTCTACAGTTTTTATTAACTGATTTAATTTCATTTATAAGATTTAAGTAGTAGCTGTCAAAACCTGAAGTGTTGCTGCTGAAGAGTTTTACATCGTTGTCACCAAGGTGGAGTAAGATTCCTTCTGGAGCAAGACCTGCAATATTCTGATTAAAATAATCTTCTGCATTTGTAAGAGAAAGTTTTTCGTCACTGTGGTTGTAAATCTTAAAGTTGAATGCAAAAGACTGTCCCAATTCTGCAACAGGAATTTTTTTGTCCATTGAAGATCCCATTAAAATAACTGAGTTCTTCATCTCAACAGATTCATCTTTTCTATTGATGTACTTATCCAAAGAATTAGTGTAGTTCATATTTTCCTCCTCTGGTTCAACTTTGATATTTTCTACTTTCAAAGTTTTATTTACTTTAGCTTTTCTATCCAAAGCTTTATTTCTTATATAAACAAAAATATTTAACATTACGATTGCAAGATTTATAAAGTAAACTGCAAGAACGTAATTAAACTGTCCGTTGATAATCTTTGCTGTAATTCCAGCAAGATAACCGGTTACAATCAAAATTATAAAAGCCAGGCTTGTACCTTTTGCAGTTCTAGCCTTGTAAGCTTTAATTACATTTAATGGCCATGAAAATCCAAAACAAATCAACATAAATGCTTCAAAAAGATGTGCATATTCCATTTCAATTATCTCCCGAGTTTGGAATTATTTATTTCTCCTTCCTTCCAACTCACGGCTACATACTAGCGTTCCCTCAAAAAAAAAGAAATTTTAAGAAAGTTTTAAAAATATTTTTTATACTTATAAAATTTTTTTAACTTAAAAAAGCTTTTTAAAAGTTTTTTTAATGTTATAGTGTTGGTATGGAAAAGAAAGCTAATAATAGAGGAAAATTGTATTCTATCCGTAAAGAGATTCAGAGAAGTCAGTTGATTTTGATAATTGTAACAACTGTACTTTTGACAATTGGCGGAGCCCTAATCAATATTAATTCTAATAAAAAGGCTTTTGATCAGAGTTTACAGGATACTTCAGACTTAATTACAAGGTTATATTATTTTACAAAAGATTATAGTCAGGAAGAATTATGCGATTATATGGATTCTATTGTGGCAGAAATCCCGGATGTAGATGTAATTTCCATAGTCGATAATTATAACAACCGAATTTACCATACAAATCACTTTTTAATTAATACTCAGTACGATGGAACTTACCCAGATTTTGCTTCTCATCCAAAAGGTTATTACACAGAAGATAATAAGGGCCCCTCTGGTCCACAAAGAAGAACTTACTCTGCAATTTATGATTCCCTTGGAAAATATTCAGGTTTTATTATGACAATCAGACTTAAAACTTCTATGTTTTCTGTCACAGTTAGAACTATCAGCATGTTTGTGATTGTAGTTTTGATTGCCGTTATTCTTGAACTTATTATTTCTGCCTACCTTTTTAAAAAAATCAAAAGAGAATTTATGGAGTTCACAAAAGATTTTGAAGGAACTAAATTCCTTGTTGATTCAATGAGGGCAAATAATCATGATTTTACAAATAAATTACATGTAATTTTGGGATTAATTCAAATAGGTCAGTACGATAAGGCCGTTTCTTACATAGAAAATATTTCAATAATTCAAAGAGAAACTGTTAGTAAGGTTATGAACACAATTGATAATTCTTCTTTTGCAGCTTTATTAATTGGTAAAATTGCCCGGGCTTCTGAATGTAATGTAAAATTCATTTTACAGGAAGGAATTACCTTTAAATCCAGTGATATTGATATTCCTTCAGAAGCTTTGGTAACTATTACAGGAAATCTTATAGATAATGCTCTTGATGCAATGAATACCGCTTCTTCCTGCGAAAAAAGCAAAGAATTGACTTTTGGAGTTTTTACAAAAGCAGGAGAATTATTAATTACAGTAAAAGATACAGGCCCTGGCGTTCCAGACGAGATAAAGGAAAAAATCTTTGAAAATGGATTTTCCACAAAGGGAAGTGGACGCGGGGTAGGTTTATATCATACAAAGCAGCTGGTCGAAAGTCTTGGAGGTTCAATTACTTTGGAATCACAAGTTGGAAAAGGCAGCTCTTTTATGATAAGGTTTAAGTAAGTTTTTTAGAAAGCATCAGTTCTTAAAAGAGAGGTTTTTGATGGCTTACAAAGTTCTTATAGTCGAAGACGACCCAATGGTTGCCATGATTAATGAACAGTACATTTGTAAAAATAAAGATTTTTCGGTTATTGCTACCTGCAGAAACGGTCAGGAGGCAATAGAATTTTTACAGTCAAATTCTGTTGATTTAATTGTTCTGGATGTTTTTATGCCTGTAATGACCGGGGTTGAAACCCTAAAAAAAATCCGTGAATTAAAAATCAAATCTGAAGTAATAATGGTAACTGCCGCAAACGATGCTTCAACCCTGGAAGAAACTATGCACCTGGGAGTTATTGATTATTTAATTAAACCCTTTGCCTACGAAAGATTTCAGGTGGCCCTGGAAAAATTTGCTTCAAAAAATAAAGCCTTAAAGGCAAACACTGTGTTAGATCAAAGAAGTGTAGATAATATCATTTCAAACAATCTTAAACAAAAGGAAAAAGATTATCCAAAGGGAATTCAGAAAAAAACTCTTAAATTAATGCAAACTTATTTTGAAGAAAATAAAGGCTGGCATAGCGGAGATATGATTGCAGAAAAACTGGGACTTTCGATTGTTACGGTTCGCCATTACCTGACTTATCTGCTTGAACAAAAATTGCTGGTAGAGGATATAAACTACGAAACTGGTGGACGTCCCTGCATGCTTTATAAATCAATTAATCAATAATTTTTATCCTCAGTCCAAAAATTTCATTTGTTAGACAAATATTTTTTAATCTGTTAGAATGGCCTAACTTTTATTATATTCCAGCTTAGAGGTTTTTATGTCTGATAAAATATTTGAAAAATTCACAGTAAAAGATATTATTTTTCTTGCCATAATTTCGGCAGTAGCTTTGTGTACCGCTGCGGTAATGGCAATTGTTTCCCACATATACATTTTTGGTCTTGCCCAGCTTGTAACCGCTTTCCAATTTTCACTTTTTCCTGCTATTGCTTTGATGAAAGTTAGAAAAACAGGAAGTATTTTATTTTTCTCTTTATTTACGGGCCTTTTTGAACTTTTTATGGCGCCAGTAATGTTTGTTTCAAGTCTTTTAACAGGCCTTATCCTAGAAATTCTGATAATTTTGATTTTTAGGGGATATAAATCAAATAAGGCTGTATTTTTTGCCAGCTGGCTTCTTATTCCAATGACACTTCCTTTTAATGCTCTTTACTACCGCTTATTTTCTAAAGAAATGTTTGATCTTTTCTTTGGACAGGGATTTCAGATTCTGGCCCTGGTTTTTGTATTGGCTTCAATTTTAGTGGCTGCCCTGGGTTCATTTTTGGGAATTAAAATTTCAAAAGAATTAACAAAGGCCGGAGTATTAAAACAATGATAGACGCTTTTCACGTCAAAAATCCACTTTACCCCTTAATAAGTATTTCTGCCTCTTTTTTGATTTTTCTGGGCTCTTTATTAATGGCTAGATCTCCTTTTGGCCCGATTTTTCTGGCGGCAGTTTATATTTCTTTCTTCTTTTTTGGTTACTGGAAAAGTTGTTTAAAAATTCTTCCATTTTTTATAATTTATCAGACAATTTTTTCGGTGATTTTTTATTTTTCCAGCGGAAGAAACCTTGAATTTGTAATTCAGATGGCAGTTCGCCTGGGAGGACTTGTAATTGCAGTTATTCCAGGACTTTCTCTTCCACCTGTAAATCTGGTTAGAAATTTATCGGATTTACATTGTCCAAGACTGGTAACTTTGGGAATGTTAATCACCCTTTCTTTTATTCCGGTTTTAAATTCAGAAATTAATCAGATTAAAAATGCCATGAAAACCAGGGGAGCAACTTCTTTTTGGAAACCCCAGGTTATTTACAGGGCTTTTTTGATTCCTTTAATTGTAAGACTGGTTAATATTTCAGATACCTTAACTTTATCGGTAGAAACCAGGGCCTTTATTTGTCCTGACATTAAGGCAACAAACTATAAATCAATCAAAATAAAAGGCTCGGATATTATTTTTTCTCTGATTTTTATAGTGATTTTTGCAGGCTGTCTTTTGGCCGGGCTGGTGATTAAATGAAAGCAGTTGAAATTGATTTAAAATCCTTCAGATATTTTAATTCTCCTCAAAATATTTTAGAAAATCTTAAAATGCAGATTAATTACGGGGAAATTACCTTACTTTCGGGTTTTTCTGGCTGTGGAAAATCAACTCTCCTCTCCCTAATCAACGGGGTAATTCCAAGAGTTATTTCTGGTCAGATTGAAGGGGATATTTTAATCGACGGCGAAAATATAAACGGAAAGACTATGAGCCAGATTTCCAGAAAAGTAGGCTCAGTTTTACAAAATGCCGAAAGCCAAATTATTCATCAGCAGGTTGAAGACGAAATTGCCTTTGCCTGTGAAAATTTAGGCTTTGAAAGAGAAAAAATTCAAAGTTCCCTGGATCAATTGTGTCCACTTTTGGAATTAGGAAAAGACTGGAAATGTAGAAGTCTTTCCGGGGGTCAAAAACAAAGACTTGTTACAGCTTCCACTCTTGCAATGGAAACTCCAATCTTGATTTTTGATGAACCCTTTGCAAATTTAGATTTAGAGGGTGCAAAAAAATTACTAGATTTACTTACTGACTTAAAAACTAAAGGAAAAGCAATCTTACTTGTTGAACACAGATTAGATCTTGTTCTTCCTTATGTTGATAAAATCTGGTCTTTAGAAAATAAAAGTGTAAAAGAAATCAAAGATAAAGAGACTTATTTAAAAAGTCAGACAGACATAATAAAAGATGAGGCTGAAAATAAATTATCTTTTGAAGATTGTCTTCTTGAAATAAAGGACTTAAAAAAATCTTTTGCCGGCAGGGAAATTCTTAAAGGAATTTCTTGTAAGATTTACCGGGGAGAAAGAATTTTACTCTGCGGTCAAAATGGCTGTGGAAAAACAACTCTCCTAAGTATAATTGGCCGTCTACAAAAAGCAGATTCAGGTCAAATAATCCAAAATATCAACCCAAAATTTGGTAAAAGGGCAGGTAAAAAGTGGTTTAAGGCGGTTGGCATTGTTTATCAAAATCCAAATTACCAGCTTTTTATGTCCACCGTAAAAGATGAAATTCTTTTTGGCGCAGAAGATAAAAATTACGCCCTGGACCTTGCCCATAAATTTGAATTAGATGAAATTTTAGAAAGACATCCCCATTCTCTTTCGGAAGGACAAAAAAGACGGGTTACAATTGCGGCAATTTTAGCTCAAAGGCCTAAACTTCTTTTACTTGATGAACCAACCGTTGGTCAGGATTATGGAGCCCTGAAAAAAATGATGAAAGTATTAAATGAAATTCATCGTCAGGAAAATAATACTATGATTACTATTACACATGATATAAGATGTATCTCAGCTTTATGCGACCGTAAAATTCATATTCAAGATGGAATTATAAATAATTAATTGTGAGGGTTTGTATGAAAAAAATCATTTATTTAACAGCAATTCTTTTTATCTTTTTTGAAACTTCATTTATTTTTGCCCAGGAAAGAGATATTTTTGGGGAATATGAAGTTTCCTTTGGATATTCAATGACAGTAAAGTCAGGCCCGGGCTCTTCTGGTCCAGATGTAAAACCAATTGTAAAAATTACAGAAGTTGATGAAAATCATGTAAATATTATTCTTCCAGATTTTGTATTTTCCGAAAAAATGAAAGTTGCCTCTTTTGAAATTAAAAACGTAGAGCTTAGTGATATAGAAGAGGGAAAAGAATTAAAACTTGGAAAATTTACTTCCTCTGACGGAAATTATCAGATTACCGGTTATTCTCTGCAGGGGAAAATCCAGTCTGGACTTTTAGATTTTAAAGTAACTTATAAAGCGGGAAAAATGCCCTTCAAATTGACCGTGAACTATAAATCAACAGAGTAGAATTAATTTTTTTCTTAAAAAAAAACGGCGGCTCTTATAATAAAATTTTATTAATAATAGGACTTATTACTATTTACAAATCAAAATTTCCATGCTATTCTATAATTGTTGGAAGGAAGTTAATTCTTCCTGGGATTTACGATTTTGGGAGATTTTTTTATGCAGAACAGAAATTCGGCACAAAGAAACTTAATTTTAGACATCATGGATGGAAATAAAAGTCATCCTACCGCTGATCAGATTTACGATGAAGCCAGAAAAGTTGATCCTCACATTAGTAGGGGAACGGTTTATAGAAATTTAAACCTTCTGGTAGATAACGGTAATTTACTTAGAATTTCGGTTCCAGATGGAGCTGATCATTTTGACAGCACCTTAGTTCAGCATTATCATTTTTATTGTAGAAAATGCAATAAAGTTTATGATGTTCCTGAATTTTGTCCTTCGCAGGTAATTGAAACCGAAAAAAAACTTGGAAAATTAGGATTTCAATCTGTTAATCACAATATTGTTTTTGACGGAATCTGTCCTGATTGTTGTAAAGAAAATCATTAAAAAGAATACAAAAGTATTGTATTTATAGGAGAAGATATGGAAATGAAATTTTACAAATGTAAAGTATGTGGAAAGGTTGTTGCTATGCTTAAAGATACAGGCGTAGATACAATTTGCTGCGGACAGGAAATGGTAGAAATTAAGGCAAATACTACCGATGCCGCTGTAGAAAAACATGTACCTGTAGTAACAGAAAAAGGAAATCTTGTTGAAGTTGCTGTTGGTTCAGTTGCCCATCCAATGGAAGAAAAACATTTTATTGAATGGATTGCTTTGGAAACAGAAAAATCAATGCAGATTATTAACTTAAAAGCAGGTCAGGAAGCAAAAGCAGTCTTTGCCTTGGCAGAAGGCGATAAAGTTGTAAGAGCATACGCTTATTGTAACCTTCACGGACTTTGGGCAAATAAATAAAAACCTGAAAAATTCGGGTTTTGAAATATATTTTTTTAGGAGCAAAATTAATGGATAACAAGGCATTTTATAATCTTTCTTACGGGCTTTTTCTGCTCGGATCAAAGAGCGCTGGCAAAATAAATGCGTGTATAACTAATACTTGTATTCAAGTTGCATCAGATCCAATTAGAATTGCCATTTCGGTATTAAATCAAAATTACACTTGTGATTTAATCAAAGAAAGTGGAGTTTTTAGTCTTTCGGTTCTGGATAAAAGTGCCAATTTTGAACTTTTCAAACATTTTGGATATCAGAGTGGAAGAAATGTAGATAAATTTGCAGATTATGAATACAAAACAGATAAAAATGGTTGTCCTTATATTCTTACAAATAGCTGTTCTCTTTTGACTTGTAAAGTTCTCTCAAAAAGTGATTTGGGTAGTCACACCCTTTTTATAGCTCAAGTTGAGGATGCAGAAATTACAAGTGCAAATCCACCAATGACTTATGCAGATTATCAAAATAATGTAAAGCCAAAAGTTAAGATTGAAGCTTCTAAAAAAATTATTGGTTGGCGGTGTAAAATCTGTGGTTATGAATACATGGAAGAAGAACTTCCAGCAGATTTTACCTGTCCTTTATGCGGACACAGCGCAGAAGATTTTGAACCAATTTATCAAAGCGCTGAAGATAGTGATAATTCACAGAAAATAATTAATGAATCAGTTTCAGAGGAGAAAACAATGGCTAATAAATACGCAGGAACAAGAACAGAAAAAAATTTACAGACAGCATTTGCCGGAGAAAGTCAGGCAAGAAATAAGTATACTTACTTTGCTTCAGTAGCAAAAAAAGAAGGTTTTGAACAGATTTCAGCAATTTTCTTAAAGACAGCTGATAACGAAAAAGAACACGCAAAACTTTGGTTTAAAGAATTGGGTGGAATTGGCGATACAAAAGCAAATCTTGCAGCCGCAGCCGATGGCGAAAATTATGAATGGACAGATATGTACGATGAATTTGCAAAAGTTGCAGAAGAAGAAGGCTTTACAGCCCTTGCAGCAAAATTCCGCGGTGTAGCAGCAATCGAAAAACGCCACGAAGAAAGGTATCGCGCTCTTTTGAATAATGTTGAAATGCAGCAGGTTTTTGAAAAGAGTGAAGTAAAAGTTTGGGAATGTCGTAACTGTGGACACATTGTAGTTGGAACAAAAGCTCCAGAAGTTTGTCCAGTTTGCGCACATCCAAAAGCCTTCTTTGAAATCAGCGAAAACAACTACTAATAAAAATATTTAGTAGACCTTTGTTAAAATCCCGCTCACGATGATTTGAAAATCAGGAATGGGCGGGATTTTTTATTTGACTCAAAATTGTCCCAAGGTTTAAATTGAATGGCTAAAATATCGCCATTCAATTTAACTTAGAGTTTCTTGCGAAACTCTTATATTGCGAATCAAATATCCTCGGTTGTTGAAACAACCTGCGGTATTTGATTTTAAAGAACTTATTTATCAGAAAAATTCTAAAAAATCCTGTACAATGTTTAAAGGAATTATGATTACTTTACAAACTAAATGTGGGCCAGTAAGTGGAAGTCAGGAAAGTGGATGTAATGTTTTTCGAGGCATTCCTTATGCAAAAGCCCAAAGATTTTCTTATGCAGAAGCAGTTACAAGTTGGCCGGGAACTTTACAAGCTCTAAAAGACGGCCCTTCTTGT
>JAIKYZ010000040.1 GCA_024682655.1 Treponema sp. | reverse complement strand
CTTGCGCCGGGAATAATTACAAGCTCCTTGTTGTTTCCTGTGAGACGCTTAAAGGCATCTTCGCCAAAATAACGGGAGTGGGCTTTTTCGCCATGAAGAACCATAACGGCACTCTGGATTTCTTCGGCATAAGCCAGGAGCTTTGTATTCAAAAGAGAAGTTGCAGCAGTAACATTCCAGCCACCATTTGAATTGAGACTTCTCTCGTGATAGCCGCGTGGAGTTTTGTAGTAGTCGTAATAATCCTTTACAAAATATGGAGCATCTTCCGGCAGAGGATCTACAACTCCTCCACCAAGCTTATAAGTACCGCCAGCCTGAACTGCTTTAAAATCTTCGATGCGCTGTGCCATAAGTGCCTTACGGGTCTGGTGCCTTGCTTCTGCATTATTTGCGCTGTCAAAATATCCGTTGGCTGTAACACGGCTCATGTCGTACATTGTACTTGCAACGGTTGCTTTAATTCGTGTGTCGATTGCCGCTGTATTAATTGCCATTCCGCCCCAGCCGCAGATTCCAATGATGCCGATTTTTTCCGGGTCAATGTTGTCGCGGGTTGAAAGAAAATCTACTGCCGCCATAAAATCTTCGGTGTTGATGTCGGGACTGTTCATGTAACGAGGTTCACCACCAGATTCTCCTGTGTAGCTTGGATCAAAGGCCAGGGCGGTGTAACCGCGGGAAGCCATCTGATTTGCATAAAAGCCGGAAGACTGTTCCTTTACCGCACCAAAAGGGCCGGAGATTGCAAGGGCCGGATTTCCTGCAGATGCAGCACTCTCTGGTGTGTAGAGGTCTCCTGCCAGTTCAATCCCAAAATGATTGCGGAAGGTTACGGTTGTCCGTTTTACTCCAGGTGCTAATTCAAAAGTGTAATGTTCCTTTGTTCTGTCTATTTTTGCGAGATTTGGATTCATAATATTCTCCTTGTGTTTTAGTAACGCTGTGTCACTTATCTAAAGTGTATGACATAAACAGTGACTTGTCAACACTAAAATGCATTTTTAGCGACAAAAAGTTGCTTATTGCAAAAATCCTTTTACTGTGTTATTCTTTAGATATGGCAGATTATATCCGCGCAAGAAGCGACGAACACAAAGAAGAAAGGCTTTCTCAAATAAAAGAGGCAACTGCAGAACTTTTTGCAAGCTGCCCTTATTCAGAAATTACCCTTACCACAATTGCAGAAAAATTAGGCTGGTCACGAGCAAACCTTTATAAATACGTTACCACCAAAGAAGAAATCTTTCTGGAAATCTCTGTCGAAAAAATGGCCGCCTATTATGGCTCTTTGCTTTCGGCTTTTCCGGAGGGCAACAATTTTACCCCGGACGTGCTTGCAGAAGTATGGGCCGGAATTGTAAACGCTAATCAGGATTACATGCGCTATGTTTCCTATCTTAATCCGGTGATAGAAACAAATGTAACAGTAGAACGCCTTGCCATTTTCAAAAAGAAATATTACGACCTGGCCTATGCTTTCCGCGACAGGCTTGCTCAGATGCTTGGCCCCACGCAGGATACGGCCTACAAAATCCAGCTGGACATATTATTTTATGCTTCATCAAATGCTGTCTGCTGCTACAAAAATCCTCTGGTTCAGGAAGCTCTTAAGAAAATCAAAATAACTCCGCCAGCCATGGATTTTTACAAGGACATGAAGGACTTTCTTAAAATGCGCCTGGCGTGTGATGACTGTAAATCTTAATACATTTGTACACACAGCGGGACTTTTGCCAGGTGGTTTTACAGGAATTACTTTATTAATTCAAGAAGTTTTTGCAAAATACCTGAATATAAAAAATTCCCTTTGTACTTTTTTATTGGGGTCTGAATCTTGTGCCGGCTCTTAACTGTTTCCGCTATGTTGGGAAGCGATTTACTCTTCTTTCACTTTGGGCAATTGTTGCATCAGGTCTTTTTACAGATTTAATTCCAGAATTGAGTTTGACGCTGGGCTAACTGGAGGGGCGTCAAACGTAAGCGTCAATTGACGCTTACTGCTTATTCGCGATTATTAATAGTTTTATATCTAACTCCATATCTCCTTAATAATTCCGCCACCTATTACTGCTCCTTCCAAATATAAAACTGCAGATTGTCCCGGTGCAACGGCTCTCTGGGGCTTATTAAAAGTAATTTTCCAATTTTGGCCGGCTTCTTTTTCTACTTCGCAAAGTACCGGCTTACTGGCAAGTCTGATTTTTATTAAGGCTGAAATTTTTTCCGATGGTTGTACTTCTCCTGCCCAGACAAAATCTTCTGCAATAAATCCTTTTGCAAACAAGTCTTCATCTTTCGAAACAACTACAAGATTATTTTTTGCATCAATTGAATGAACGTACATTGGATAAGGAGCACTTATACCAAGTCCTTTACGCTGACCAACTGTATAATGCTCAATTCCCCGGTGACGCCCAAGTTTATGTCCATCAATATCAATAATATCACCAGGGAGTCCGGGTTTATCTTCAAACAACTGAGGAAGTAATTCTGGACTAATAAAATCCTGACTCTCTTTTTTTTCTGCAGCCTTTAATCCATACTTACGGGCAAGTTCAAATACTTCACTCTTATTCATCGTCGCCAGAGGAAAACGAACTTTTTTTAGAATATCAGAAGGAATTCGATATAAAAAATATGTCTGATCCTTAGAAAGGTCAGTTGCTCCACTAATCATAAAAGGCCTTTCCCTACTCCCCCAAAGTCCTTTATCTGGTTTTACAATTGCCGCATAGTGCCCTGTACAAAAATAATCGTAATCAATACCTATTTCCTTTGCCGCTTCTAACATTGCTCCAAACTTTAAATTCCGATTGCACATAATACATGGATTTGGGGTACGTCCGCTTCTATATTCGGATTTAAAATATTCAAGGACTTTTTTCTCATAAATCTCATGTAAATCTACAACATGATATTCAATCCCCTCTTCTTTACAAAAAGCCCTGCATTCTTCAATATCAGCAAATTCATCTGGTCCATAACAGGCGTCTTTATGAGCCTTTCTAGATTCTCTTTCGGCTGTAGAAAGTTTTCCAGACCACAAACTCATTGTAATTCCAATTACCTTGCAGCCTTTTTTCTTTAACATAAGTGCCACTAGTGTAGAATCAACACCACCACTCATTCCAACTAAAACACGATCTCCAGCCTTTGGCATTTCCTGTAAAATATAACCCACAATAATTTTCCCCATCAAAAAAAGCTATGTGCGTAATTTTACGAACATAGCTCATGAATTTTATAAAATAAGCAAAAAACGCTGCCGTAAGATTTAAAAGAACTTACTTTCGGTCTTAATCTGCAAACAAGGCAGTTGATAGATATCTGTCTCCTGTATCTGGGAATACTACAACTATATTTTTACCTTCGTTTTCAGGACGTTTTGCAACTTCAATTGCACCCCACAAAGCAGCACCAGAAGAGATTCCCACAAGAAATCCTTCTTTTTTACCAATCAACTGATCAATAGAAGTGTAAATCTTTGACATATAAGGACCTCACTTAATTTATTTACCCATCGTTCTAGTAGCTTGAATTATTAAATGAGATTTTTACCTACCTTGTCAATAGGTCGTACGTTTTTTTTTATTTTTTTATTAAATCGGCAAGGGTGTAGGATTCAAAAAAGTTTTTTAAATTTTCTGCTAAGGCTTTCCACAAGGTAAAAACTGCCACGGAGCCCAGCCACAAGATGGAATAGATCCAATCACAAGCGCTGCAGGAATTATAAATTCACTTCAGACAATTGTATCCAGAAATGTTAATCCCTTTAAACCGGCAGTTGTAAGCATTACACATATCGAAGGGGGAAAAAATTGGAATATTATACCAGAAGAAGTTTTTATGGAAGGAACTTTTAGAACTTGTGATAAAGAAAGCCGCGACTTAGTTTCTAGAAGATTAAAAGAAATTGCAGAAAGTACGGCAAATGCATACGGCGCTACAGTAGAAATTGAACTGGAAAAAGGACCTCCATCAACAAATAATGATAAAGAACTTGCCCAATTCTGTAATAAAATATGCCAGGAATTAAACTTAAAATCCATTTATACAGAACCAACCGCAGTTGGAGAAGATTTTGCCTATTATCAGGAAGAACTCAAAGGTATAATGATTTGGCTTGGGGTTGGAGCGTTGTCTTCATCAATAATATACTCAGAACAAATCTCCTTACTACCAAAATTCATACTCAAAATCCTTAAAAGAAGCACTTCTACCTGCAGTTTTTGTTGAATAATTAAAGAGGGCAAATCTTACACCTACAAACTGATCCAGAGTATACCTTAATTTGCTGGACCGATTTCCAAGGCGGACAAATTCAGACTTACTTTGATCAAAATACATAAGTTGAACATTTTCCTGCCTGTAACTTAGGTTGAACTTTAGGGCCAGTCTGATTTTTGGAGTGGGAATTTCAATTTCTTCCAGAAAATTTGGAAGTTCTGCAGGATCCGGATTTGTCTGAGTAATTTTGTGCTCAGCACTTGTAAGATAATATTTTCCAGCCCTTTTAGTAACTGCAATAAAGGCATACTCTCCTTCAAGAGCACAAAGGCCCGCATAATCACCTTCATTAATATTTGAGGCATCCACTTCTACACTTCCAAAACATTTTTCTGTGACTGTACGCTGGGTCAAACTATTAGGAGCCTGAACTACATTAGAAACTATTCTGTCTGTTTTAATAGAAAGAACTTCATTTTTTACAGAAGCAAGCTGAGGATTGTGAATATGATTCCATTGCCACAGGGGATTTAATTTTCCGTCAGAATCACAAAAGGCTGATGTATACAGGGGCTTGTATTTATATTCTGGTCTATTGTCCAAAACTTTAACCTGCTGAGGAGCCTTTCCATCTAAACCAAAAACAGGCCTGTCCCCATCAAAATTTACCGGGATCAGAACTGGAATACGGCCTAAAGCACCATGATCTTGAAAAAGAATTCCGTACCATTTTCCATCATTTGCCTGAACAATTCCTCCCTGGGCAAGACCACTATTCCAGCCACCTAAATCTGAATGGAAAACTTCAACTTTTTGGTAAGGGCCATCAACCTTGTCGGCAATAAAACAGCTTTCTGTACGCATTTTACCCTTTGGCATATCTATTAAAAACAAATAATATTTACCATTAATTTTATAAAAGTGACTTCCTTCATATCCCAGCCAGACCTTTTCACGCTCATCTCTAACAATAACTTTATCAATACCACCAGTTTTTGGCCCGGATAAATCTTCATTCATTTGAGTAAGGTGAAGATCACAATTTCCATGTGTAATAAAAACCCTGCCGTCGTCATCAAAAAGAATAGACAAATCATGATAAAAACCCCTGATAGTAGATTTTTTCCAAGGCCCCTGAATATTTTCTGAAGTATATAAATAAGTTTTGCCGGTATCATTTGCTACAAAAGAAACATAAAAAAGACCCTTGTGGTAGCGAAGACTTGCAGCCCACATACCCTTTCCATAAATTCCCTTTCCATCTAAAAGTTCCTGGCCAGGAGTTTTTTCCAGTTCTTCATAAACATAAGAACAAAATTCCCAGTCCAATAAATTATAGGAACGGAGAATCACGCAGCCGGGCATAAAATGCATAGTTGTAGAAACCATATAATAAGTATCATCTACACGAATTACATCTAAATCCGGATAATCACTAACAATAATATTTGCACTGGCAGTTTTATAAACCCCGCTAACTTCTAATGCTTTTTCACTTTGGGCTGACACAAAAATTCCTCCAAAAAGACCTAAAAATAGGAGAGAAAAAATTTTTTTCATAATTCAAGTATAACGCAGGCAGGCTTTTTAGTAAAAGGTTTAACTAAAAATCAAAATTCCCTTTATTTAAGGATTTGACTTATCCCCTACACTCCCAGTCTCTTGCGAACATATTTTACACTGAAGAATATTCCATTTAAACTCTCAACTATTTTTTTAATTATAAGACAAGAAAAAGTGAGAAATTCTCTACATAAATTGTAAGTATAAGGAAAAGCAATAAAATCCCTCCCCAACAAAGAACAATTTCCCCCCATAAAAATAATTTAATTATCAAAACTCCATTTCTACTTTATAATCAATTAATACGGAGAGATAAAATGAAGCAGAAAACCTGTATAATCTATGATATTTTTGATGCTGTAAAATTCCTGGATGATATCAAAAAGAGTCCTGACTACTTAAATGCAAAAGCTGTTCTAGTTAATATTTTTACCGAGCGAGCTCAACCCGATTATATAAGCTATTTATCAGATCGTATAAGACAGAGATTACCAAAAGCACAAATTTCGGGTCTTACCTGTCATTTAGGATTTGCCCACGGATCCAGAGATTCTAAATCATCAGTTCTGACAGTTTTATGTTTTTATAAATCTGAAATCCAGGTCTGTGAATATGATTTTTCCAAAGATTCAATTGAGTCGGCTAAAGAAAATTTCTTTAATCAAATAAAAAATTTCTCTGATTTAAAAGGTTTTCAAATTTTTACAACAAAATTCAAAAACAACTTTACAAATGATTTTCTCAACTCCATTACCAGGGAATTTAAGGATCTTCCTGTTTTTGGTGCAGAAGCAGGTTATAGTGATTATGATACCGTAAAGAAACAGTATGTATTTGGAAATTCTATTTATGATGATGGAATTACAATTACCTGCTTTAGTGGAGAATGTCTAAAGATTTATGCAGAATCGACTCTGGGCTGGACTCCTATCGGAAGAAAAATGAAGGCAACCGAGGTAATTGATAATCATATTATTAAAACTATTGATAACCAGCCAGCGGGAGAAATCTATAAAAAATATCTTGGGGTTCATTCCAGTAAATTTTTTGTAGAAAACACCTGTGAATTCCCTTTTATGATTCAACGTGGCAACAAATGGATAGCCAGAATCCCTGTAAAAAAAGACAAAAATGGTTATATCCACTTTACCGCAGATATTTACAAGGGAGAAAGTTTTTTATTTTCTTATGGTTCAAAAAATAATATTCTTAATCATTCTTTTAAACTTGCAGAATACATGAGCCAGAAAAATTTGGATGGACTTCTACTTCATGTATGTAAAAACCGCCATATGTATTTAAAAGAAGCTGAAGATTTAGAAATTGAAGCTTTTTCAAATTATTACAGGGAAACTGCAGGATGTTTTGCCTTTGGAGAAATCCTTTATAAAAATAATAATGGCGGAATTTATTCCAGTGCCCTGATTGCAGTTGGTTTTAGGGAATTAGAAAATGATAATAACTATACAGAAGATTGTTTTATCGAAAATAATCGTTATGGAGAAAATCTGATTTCTGACATAAACAAATATGAAGATGATTTTTCTATTAACGTAAATGAAAAAGAACCCATCCCTTTTGAAAACAGACTGGTAAATTTTTTGCATGCAACCAGTAGTGACCTTTACCTTGCAAATTTAAAACTTGAAGAAGCTGCAACAATAGACGGTCTTACTAAAATATTTAACAGGAAAAAGATTTCTGAACGAATTTCTTATGAACTTAATAAGAGGGAAAAAGAAAAAATCAATATCATAATGTTTGATATCGATAACTTTAAACACATAAATGATACTTATGGCCATGATATGGGTGATGAAGTTCTGGTAAAAATTGCAGAAACAGCAAAAAACTGCATCCGCCGTCAAGATTCAATTGGGCGCTGGGGCGGCGAAGAATTTATGATACTTCTTCCACATTCTCAAAAAACAGAAGCGGTAAAAATAGCAGAAAGAATCAGGCAGGAAATTCAAAATCTCACTTGGGATAAAATAAAACAGGTAACAATTTCTCTTGGAGTTGCCCAAATCCGGGAAAAGGATAACTTACAGACCTTTTACAAAAGAGTAGATAACCGCCTTTACTACGCTAAGCAGCACGGAAAAAACTGTGTAACTTACCAGGATTTAGAAGATTAAAAGCCCTCTCTCCAAAAAAAAAAAGACTTTCGCCAGTGAATAAAATCAAAAGCGAAAGTCTTTTTTTATCGATTAAAAATCAGAATACTCAAAAACTACTCTGAAGTTTCAGAAGCCTGGCTAAGGGTTCCAGGAGTTACCCCTACTGCATTCATGGCAGCAGAAATAACTGTTGGGAAGTACCAGGTCTGGTCAGAACGTTTAAACCAGCCGTGCTGTTCGCCAGAGGTTGAGTTTGCTTCATAGGCTCCGTTATCCCACATGACTGTTGGCCAGCCGTAATCATTATAGGCTTTATCAAAATAGTAAGTTGCCCATGCTACACGGTCAGAAAGGTTGTCCTTGTTTGAAGCAGAGGCTTCTCCAATTACTGCACCAATACCTGGGAAGTAATTATTTACATTTGCAAAGAGGGAATCAAGTGAAGTTTTATCTGCGGCGTCAAATGTTGTGTCTGTATAATCTTTATTGTACATTGCAAAATTATATGGATCATAAGCGTGGAAAGAAAGAATCAACTTATCATTTGCTGTATCTGTTGGCAAAGTATAAGTATTAATATTTGAACTTGAACCCTTATATGCTGGAACCATAATATAGCGCTTAGCATTTTTTCCATCACTATCACGGATTGCATTAATACAAACCTGTTCGTAGGCGGTTACAATATCATTAAGAGTTTTTCCGTTTGTATCATTTGCCCACCATTCTGAATTTTCTCCAACAGTGCGTGGTTCATTCAAGACTTCAAAAATCAATCTTTCGCCATAATCATCATTGAATTCTTCTGCAATCTGGTTCCAGATTTTTTCGAGGTAAGTCTTTGACTGAGTTTCATAGGCTGACTGAGTTGTTGAATCAAGGCTGATTACATATCCAGGCCATGAAGTTATATCAGAGCTTGAAAGATTATCGTGGTGAACATTTATGATTACATAAAAACCTGCGTTATATGCCCAGTCAACAACAGTTTTTACACGAGCCATCCAGTCAGAATCAATTGTGTAATTTGTTGTTTCTGTAATGTGGTTATGCCATGAAATTGGAATACGAATAGCTTCAAAGCCTGCAGCATAAACTGCTTCAATCATAGCCTGAGTTGTACTTGGCATACCCCAGCAAGTTTCTGAGTAAAGTCCTTGAACGTATTGATTTGAAGTATCGTGTGAATATGCATCCAGAGTATTTCCAAGGTTCCATCCAATTGTAAGCTGACTTGCAAATTCCTTACTTGAAAGAGTAAATTCTTCGGCAGGAGTAGCATTTGCACTTGCTTCAGAAGTATTTTCAGCTTCATCAGATGCTATTAATTTAAAATAGTAAGTTGTATCGTTTGTAAGACCACTTACTTCATAACTTGTTGTTGAAGTAGAAGTAATTTCTGTAAGTTCTGTAGTCTCTGAACCTTCTGCACTTCCCTGATAAAGTTTTACAGAAGTAACACCTTCATCGTCTGTTACAGTCCATTTTAAGGTAACACTAGTATTTCCTGCGACTGCCTTAAATGCCGAAATCACAGGAGGAGTTGTGTCAGGTGCAGGAGTTGCATTTGCTGTCTTTTCAGATGTATTTCCTGCCTCGTCAGCAGCTACAAGCTTAAAATAATAAGTTGTACCATTTGTAAGACCACTTACCTGGTAACTTGTTGTTGAAGTAGAAGTAATTTCTGTAAGTTCTGTAGTCTCAGAACCTTCTGCACTTCCCTGATATAATTTTACAGAAGTAACACCCACGTTATCAGTAACAGTCCAAGAAAGACTTACTCTTTCAACCCCTGCTGTTGCAGTAAATGCCGAAATCACAGGGTCACTTGTGTCACCCTCATTTTCTTCTGTACTTTCCTCAGAAGTATTATCTGTACTTTCATTACTTGTTGTGCCTGCATTTGCTTTACAAGAAGCAAATAATAATGCAAGAGCAGTAAAAATAGAAACTGCTGTTAATGTTCTTTTTCTTAAAATTGCTTTCATAGAGTTTAGCCTCCTTTTATAATAAGACCGAAAGAAATTTATCATATTCTATTTGCTAAAACAAGTAAGATTTTCCTTAAGAACATTTTTTTCAAAAAACATAACAAAGAATTTATTTCAGGTTAAAAAAGAAAGTTCCACCCCAAAAGGTGGAACTTGTTGCCAGATTTTTTCAACTTTTTTAAATCAAACTTTTTTAAATTTTTCTAATTTCCAATTAGACTTAGTTTTTTTCCTATAGGTTAAAATCTTCTATAAACTCCAGCCTACAGATTGCTCTCTTACAGTTAAGAATCTCTTATATATTCCTTCCTGTTTAATTAATTCATCGTGAGTTCCCCTCTGAGCAATATGTCCATTTTCCAAAACAATAATCTGATCTGCATTTTTTACAGTTGTCATTCTATGGGCAATCGAAATCAAAGTCTTATTTTCTTTAAGGGCATTAATTGCCTGTAAAAGTTCATATTCATTTTCTGGGTCAACGCTAGAAGTTGCTTCATCAAGAATAACAATTGGAGCATCCTTTAAGATTGCACGGGCAATAGAAATTCTCTGGCGTTCACCACCACTCAAAGAAGCCCCGCCTTCACCAATTACAGTTTCATATCCATCTGGTAATTCTTTTATAAAATCATGACAGCAGGCCTTTTTTGCAGCGGCTTCTATTTCTTCCTGAGACGCATCAGGCTTACCAAATTTTATATTATTTGCAATTGTATCGTTGAAAAGATAAACATTCTGGAAAACCATACTCATCTGGCCAAGTAAATCGTCAGTTTTGTAAGATTTAATATTTTTTCCTCCAAGAAGAATCTCGCCCTGATCAACATCCCAGAAACGGGCAATCAAATTACAGAGAGTTGTTTTTCCCGAACCAGAATATCCAACAATTGCAGTAGAAGTATTCTTTGGAATCTTAAAACTAACATTATCTATAATCTTTCTGGCATCATAACCAAAAGAAACATTTTTAAGTTCAATAGAATCATCAGAAGGTATAGAATCATTCCCTTCACTCATAGTTGGAATATCAAGAACTTCTTCAATTTCGTTTAAAGAATTGTCAATTACATTCAACAGGAAGGCACCATTAGACATAGTTTCAAGGTTAGAATAAACCATAAAACTAGACATAATAAACATAACTCCAAGCCCAAAATCAAAGTGACCATAGAACATTAAAAGAGCAGATGCTAAAAGAACAATTCCACCAAAAACATCAAGAATTGATTTTTGAGTATAAACACCTTTTGTAGATTTCATTTCAAGATTTATATAGGCATCCCTAGTTTCGCAAAGAGCTTCATCTACATCATTTACAGGCTTACCACCAAAACACTTAACAACCGAAATACCACGAATATATTCAATTACTTTAGAAACCATATTCTGTTTTGCTTTTTCGCGGCGAGGAATAGCCTTAGCAGAAGATTTTCTAATTATCTTGAGCATAATAGAAGAAAGAGCCAGTCCCACAACAGAAATTACTCCCAAAATCCAGTTGAAGCAGAACATAAAGATTATGATTAAAACCGAAGAAATTACACCACGAACAATATTTTCTACGGCCATCATAGAAAAACCTTCCAGTTCGGAAAAACTTGTAGAAAGGGCTGTAGAAATCTTACCCAGATTCTGATCATTAAAATAACCCATTGGAGAATGCTTGAGTAAATCACCAATTTTAATTCGTTTTTCACAAAATACCTTATAACCATTGGCAGTCATAGTCATACAAATAAGATATTTAAAAATAGCGGCACACAAGGTTCCACCAATCAAAATGTAAAGGCTTGTCATAATCACATCTTTATTCAGTTCTCTGATATGAGTCAGAATGTTCAAAATTGCCATAATTTCTGAACATTTACAAACTGTAAAGAAACAAGAGAAAACAATTCCCCAAACCAGTTGTTTTTTATAGGAACCGCAAAGTCTATATATACGTCTAATTGTTTCGAACATTTTTTACCTCCTAGGCAACCACAGATGCCGAAATGTGATTATCCCACATCTTTTTATACAAAGGACAAGAAGCAAGAAGTTCCTCCTGCTTACCCTGAGCTATAATCTGTCCATTTTCCACAACAACAATTTTATCTGCGTTTTTAATAGTAGAAAGTCGGTGGGCAATTACAATTAAAGTTTTTCCTGCAACCAGTTTATTGATTGCCTGCTGTACAATTGCTTCATTTTCTGGGTCGGCATAAGCAGTTGCTTCATCAAGAATTACAACAGAGGCCTTTTTCATCATGGCACGGGCAATAGTAATTCTCTGTCTTTCTCCACCAGAAAGTTTTCCACCGGCATCTCCAACCATTGTCTGATAACCTTTTTCCAGGTTCATAATAAAATCATGACAACCGGCAGCTTTTGCAGTTTCAATAACCTCTTCATCCGATGCGTCTGGACGACCCATTCTGATATTTTCCATAATTGTACGGTCAAATAAATAATTGTCCTGGGCAACATAAGAAATTTCAGAAATCATCTGTTCAATTGGAATTTTTGACATAGGCTGTCCACCGTAAGTTAAAGTTCCAGAATTAATATCCCAGAAACCGGCCATAAGTTTAGCGATTGTAGATTTTCCGCCGCCACTTGGACCGACGATTGCAGTAACTCCCTTAGGAACTGTCTCAAAATTAATTCCATGTAAGATTTCCTTTTCTTTATAAGCAAACTTTACATCCTGGAACTTGAACTGAGCATCTGCAAAAGAAACTTTTTCCTGAGGACGAATAAGTTCAGGCAGATCAAGAAATTCCCTAACCTGCTTTACAGACTGAGCAACAACAGCAAAACTTTCTGCATAACCACTAGCAACAATAAGAGGCCCTGTAATACCAAAAGCCATAGTCACACAAGTAATAAATACATCAAAATCAATCTGTCCATTCATAAAAAGCATTGCTCCCACTGGAAGAGTTACCAGAAGAGTTGCCGAAATAACAGTGTTTCCAAAAGAAGAGAAGAACCAGCAACCACGCCACCAGTTCAAAGTAGTATCGCGGAAGTTTTTAGTAGAATCAGTATATTTTCCATAAGAAGAAGCAGACTGATTAAAAGCCTTAATAACTTCAATACCACTTACATATTCAATAATGGCAGAGTTCATAGCATCATTTGCATCGGCATAGCGTTTAGACTTAACTCTATAACCAATCATCTGACCACAGAAAATAATAAAACCGATTGGAATTACAGACAAAGTAGTAAGGGCCAGGCGCCAATCCAAAACAAAAAGAATAATAAGCATGATAAGAGGAATAAGGATATTGGAAATCATTTCTGGCAGCATGTGGGCCAGAGGTTTTTCCAGTTTGTCAGTAACATCTACTACCAGAGTTTTTAAGTTACCGCTAGGAGTATCAACCATAACTCCCATAGGAACCCTTTCCATTTTTGCAAGCAGTTCTGCACGAACATTTTTAATTACAGCAAAGGCGCCTTCATGGGAACGACAAGTTGAAGAAGTACAGAAAACTCCTTTTAGAATATATGAAAGAATTGCCACCCCACCCCAAATAAGAATGGACTGCAAAGAAGCTTCTTTATTATAAAAGTCAGCAATTATTTTTGCCGCACTTAGATATGGAAGCATACCGAATAAAACACCAATAATCGCAAGGATTACGGATGAAACAAACTTAGATTTACGGTCCTTTGCAAAATTCAAAATCTCTGCAACCGTATTAATTTGATTCTGATTCTTTTCCATGAATCACTCCTTTTTTATATAAAATGGATAACTTAGTTATCCATAAATTCAAAAAAAATAAAGGTCATTGAGCCAGTCGAAATGACCATTAATGCCTATCTCCAGAAGGTCATTTCGACAAGCTCAATGACCACATACTTTAGCACAATGACCTCGTACTTTTTCACAATGATCTCGTACTTTTTCTCAATGACCGAGTACTTTAGCCCAGAGGTTAGCTGCCTTGGAAAATGGTTTTCCAGCCGGCGGAGAAAAAATCTACAATGGTATGACTGTAGGCTTTTGCATCTTCCAAAGACATATCATGTAAAACACATTCCAAAATACAGGCATAATAAGAATGAACCAACATATGAAATTCATCCTTTCTAATTTCCTTAACCTTAAGCCCTTTTTTCTTCATTACATCCATTAATTTATAGGAAGTTTCAACTTCAGATTTTACAAGGGTATCCAAAAAATCACTGTAAGGGGTTCCGTCCGAACTTTGCAGCAGAAGTTTAAATTCATCAAAATAGGAATAAATAAAATCCAAAAACTGATAAACAGACTCGTAAGACAATTCCCAAATCTTACTCAAATGATCTTTATCCATTTCTTCAAAGTAAATCTGACTTTCTTGGCTGTACAATTGATTAAAACCCTGAATTACCGGTTGAACCAGGGCCGAAAATATTTCTTCTTTACTCTTAAAATGTTTATAAAAAGAACCTGTAGTAACCCCAGCCGCCTTAGAAAGTTCCCGCAAATTTGTGCGTTCATAGCCCTTTTCTAAAAATAGCTTTTTTCCACTTTCGAGAATTTTCTTATGTGTGTTTTCAAATACCTGGCTCATATTTTTGTTAGTCTTGGATAACTTAGTTATCTTTTTAACAAATAAAATAATTTTCTGCAATAGAAAAATAACAATTTTTTTTATTTTCTTAAAATAAATTTGAGAATTATTATCAAATTCAATTGACAATTTTTTTGCAATTCATATAATTTGATAATCGTTATCAAATTGGAGCGAAAAACAATGCCAAAAACAGTTTATAAAACAAAACAACAGGAATTACTTTTCACCTATCTTCGTCAAATGCAGGGAAAACATTTTACCGCCGAAGACGTACGCCTCCACTTTGAAGAAAAAAAGATTTCCATTGGAATAGCAACAATTTACCGCCAGTTAGAAAAATTAGTTGCCGACGGAAAAATTCAAAAATATTTTATAGACGACCATTCTGCAGCCTGCTTTGAATATGCCGGAGAAGACTGTACAGAAAAAGAACAGCACTTCCACTTAAAATGCGAACTTTGCGGCCGCCTTATTCACCTTGAATGTAACGAATTAAAAGAACTTGGCGGACACCTTAAAACAGAACACGGTTTTGTAATCAATCCCCTTAGAACAGTTTTCTACGGAGTTTGTACTGACTGCTTAAAAAAACAAGAGGAGGAAGAGGATGATTAATCAGGCCCAGAAATGCCCAAAATCTCAAAATCCTCACAAATTCTCCTTTGCCGCTCTTGCCCTGATTCTGCTCATTGCACTTTTTTCTGCCCTGGCATTTGAAACTATTCACGCTGGCCACCAGGAACATTGTCACGAAGAAGGTTGTCATATTTGTCTTGTTCTCCAGATTCTTCACAATGCAAAGAAATTTTCCGTTAAGACTCCATTTCTTCCTTTAAAAATTATTAATTTCTTTCATATTAATATCCTGCTTTTTTCTGCCGCAATCCTCATCCGGGGAACTTTAGTTTCGCAGAAAATCAAACTTATTATTTAACAAGGAGGGGAAAGCCTTCCCCTCGTTCCCAAGTCCTCGCGGAGCTGCGGTCTTGTACACTACCCCTTCGCCTAGGGCTTCACAGCGGGGCTGTTACGCCCTAAAACCCTTAAAATTCAATAGGTAAAATTAAAATGAAAAAAACAGATAAAAAACCTGTAATTTTAATCACAGGATATCTTGGATCAGGCAAAACTACTTTGCTTAATAACCTGCTCCGTCAGGAAACTCGTCGTGTTGCCTTAATTGTAAATGATATGGGAAGCATAAACGTAGATGCTTCAATTTTGAAAAAAGAAGGTGCAAATGTTGCAGAATGTCCAATGTTCGAATTACAGAACGGATGTATTTGCTGTACCCTCCGCGATGAATTTATTAAACAGATAGAAAAAATTTCTGCAATCGACTCTGTAGAAGTTGTATTTGTAGAAGCCTCTGGTATTTCTGATCCAGGTGCAGTTTCGGCAAGTTTCCTTGCTTACGAAGAAGATAATCCAGACACAAATGTTTATCTTACTTCGGTAGTTACTGTAGTTGATGCAGACAGAATCTACCGTGAATTTTTAGACGAACTTAAAAATAAAAAAGATGAATCAGAAAAACTTGATCAGAACAATTTAACTGCCGAAGAAATTTCCACACTTATCGTTGATCAAATTGAATTCTGTAACAATATAGTATTAAACAAATGTGATTTACTCACAAAAGAACAATTAGCAGAAGTTGAAGCAATTGTCAGACAATTCCAGACAAAAGCACCAATTCACCACAGTGTAAATGGAAATATCGAACTTTCAAAAATTATTACAAAAGAACCCTTTGATTTTGAACAGATCGATTCTTCTTCTGCAATTCAAAAAGCCATTAACAGCTTAAATCAAAAAACAACAGGATGTACCGACGAATACGGAATTTCATCTTTTGTATTCGAAGAAAAACGTCCTTTTAATCGCGAAAAATTCGCAGACTTTGTAAACAAATATTATCCAAAAGAGCTCATCCGTGCAAAAGGTTATATATGGTTTTCCGATGCAGATTCCGATGTACAACTTTTTGAACAGGCAGGAAGAAATTCTTCAGTAATGGCAGTTTCTTACTGGATTGATGCTTTAGTGGAAGAACAAAAAAAAGCCTACCTCGATGCTAACCCAGACATAAAAGAAAACTGGGACGAGGAATTCGGAGACAGAGAAAATCAGATTGTATTTATAGGAAAAGGCTATAACAAAGATGCAATCAAAGCAGAATTGGAAAAATGCCTTGACCAAAAATCAATTGCATAAAAATAAAAAGAATAAATAAAGAGGTATAAAATGAAAATAAAGAAATTACTTGCAGGAGTAACCTTACTTCTTGCACTTACAAGTTCAGTTTTTGCAGCAAAGGCAAAAAAATTACAGGTTGTAACAACAATTTTCCCAGAATATGACTGGGCCCGAGAAATTATTGGTGACAATATTGATAATGTTGAACTTACACTTTTACTTGGTAACGGTGTAGATCTTCACTCTTATCAGCCATCAATTCAGGATATCGCAAAGATTTCTACTGCAGATATTTTTATTTATGTTGGAGGAGAAAGTGACGGTTGGGTAAAAGACGCACTTGCAAACGCAACAAATAAAAATATGAAGGTAATCAACCTTATGGAAGTTCTTGACGGTAAAACAAAAGCCGAAGAAATGAAAGAAGGAATGCAGGCCAGCGAACATCATCACCATCATCACGGGGAAGCCGAAGATGAAGATGAACATCATCACCATGACGAAGAAGCAGATGAACATGAGCATCATCACCACGACGAAGAAGCAGAAGAACATGAACATCACCACCACAACGAAGAAGCAGAAGAACATGAACATCACCACCACGACGAAGAAGCAGAAGAACATGAACATCACCACCACCAGGCATTTACAGATGCAGATTTAAAAGACAGAAAACTTTCTGACTGGGAAGGAAAATGGCAGTCTGTATATGATTTTGCAATGGATGGAAGTCTTGACCACGCTTTTGAAGAAATTGCAGAAGCTGGAAATATGCACATGGAAGATGTAAAAGCCGCTTACCAGACTGGTTTTAAAACTGATGTTGCTGAAATCACAATTAAAGGAAATAAAATCACCTATAAATACAAGGACGGAAAAAGTGTTACTGCAAAATACAAATATGCAGGTCACGCAGTAGAAGCCTGGTCAGATGAAGGAGATGCAGCTTTGTTTAGATTTGAATCAACTTCAAAAAAATCTGAAGCCCCACGCTACATTGCATTCAACGACCATATGATTGAACCAACTAAGGCAGAACACTTCCACATCTGGATGGGTAATGACGGATTCGACAGTCTTCTTGGAGATAGATCAAATTACCCAACTTTCTTCCCAGCAGATATGGACGGACACGAAGTTGCACATCACCTTGCAGGACACAATCACAGTCACGAAGAAGAGGAAGAAGGTCATCACCACCATCATGGAGAAGTAGAATACGATGAACACGTTTGGCTGTCTGTAAAATTTGCAAAAACTTTGTGTGTAGAAATCGCAGATGCACTTTGCCAGCAGGATTCTGCAAATGCTGATTCTTACAAGGCAAATCTTTCTTCTTACACTGCAAAATTGGACGACTTAGATTCTAAATTTGCCGCAGCAGTTAAGGCCGGTAGTAAAAATACCCTCCTTTTTGGAGACCGCTTCCCATTCCGTTATTTTGTTGAAGACTACGGTCTTGATTATTTTGCAGCCTTTGTGGGATGTTCAGCAGAAACAGAAGCTTCATTCGAAACAGTAATCTTCCTTGCAAACAAAGTTGATGAGTTAGGACTTAATTCAGTTCTTAAAATCGAAAGTGGAGATGGAAAAATCGCCCGCACAATCGTAGAAAACAGTAAAAATAAAAATGCTAAGATTCTTACTTTAGATTCAATCCAGTCTACAACTTCAAAACAGGCTGAAGCTGGAGTTACATATCTTTCAATTATGGAAGGAAATGTAAAAGTAATCGAAGAAGCCCTTAAATAAATGAAAATTAAGAGAGACGTAATCATTTAAAAATAATTAAAAAAAACTTTTATGCTATCTAGCAGTTCCAGAATTGGTAGGCCTTTCTGGAACTGCTTTTTTTATTTAGGGTTTATTACAAACCCTAAAAACGGCGAAGTCAAGGCTTTAAGCGTACGCGTGCCTTGACTCGATGTATTATTTAGAAGAAATCGAAAGAATTACACCGTCATCTTCTTTGGGCTTATGTCCAACATCAATAATAAGGCCACTTTCGTTTTCTTTAATTTCTTTATCGGTTAGAGGGTGACCACTGGCGGCTTTTTTTAACAATTCGTCAAAAGATAAATTATCGGGATTTGGGTATTTTTTTAGATATTCCTGGAAGGCCTTTCTATCTTCTGAGGCTTCCTGATTATAATTATAGAGATTTTCAATTTCTTTTTTACTGTGCCTTCTTACCGGCTGAATTTTTCCATTATTAATAGAAGAAAGTGAAGAAATTGATTCGATTTTATCAAACATGAGCCCTCCCCCGTTCTAAAATCCAGGATTTAATTATAGCACAGATAGGATTGATGTAAAAAGTAGAAATAAATCAAAAGAATTTTACCAGAATATAAGAGTTTTTTATTATTTTTTTTGTTTAAAAGTGGAGTAAAATCTCATATAAGAGAGTTAATTTAAGGAGATAGCCATGATTTATTATGTTGATGCTTGTGCAAAAGTAAAAGGCGATGGTTCTAAGGAAAAGCCTTTCCAGAAAATTCAAGAAGCCGCAGATATTGCAAAGGCCGGAGATGAAGTTTTAGTTGGACCGGGAATCTATCGCGAGGCTGTTAATCCTAAAAATGCCGGGGTTGAAGGAAAAAATATTACCTACCGGTCGGTATATAACCGTAAGGCCCACATCACTGGGGCCGAAATCGCAAAAAACTGGGAAAAGCTGGAAGGAAATGTCTACACAACCCGCATTTCAAATAAGATTTTTGGCGACTATAATCCCTACACCACTTTAGTTAGCGGAGACTGGTTCATTGCCTACATGACAGCCCATACAGGAGATATTTTCTTAAATGGAAAATCCCTGTACGAAGTTACCAGCCTCGAAGAAGTAAAAAATCCCCAGGTAAAAAAAGCTTCCTGGGATCCTGATTTTTCAATCTACGTCTGGTACACAGAACAGGATACAAAAAAAGACGAAACTATTTTCTACGCAAATTTCCAGGGTAAAGATCCAAACAAAGAAGAAGTTGAATACACAGTCCGCCGTAATTGTTTCTATCCAGAAAAAGAAGGCATTGGCTATATTACTTTAAGTGATTTTGTTGTTTCAAAAGCCGCAACTCAATGGGCACCTCCAACTGCCTACCAGGAAGGAATGATTGGTCCCCACTGGTCTAAAGGCTGGATTATTGAAAACTGCGAAGTTTTTGAATCAAAGTGCTCAGGAATTTCTTTGGGTAAATATCTTCAGCAAAATAACGACAATAAATGGCTCAAAACAAAATACAAAGACGGAACTCAAACCGAAAGAGATTGTATTTGCCAGGCTCAAATTGAAGGCTGGACTAAAGAAAATATTGGTTCTCATATAATCAGAAATTGTGATATTCACGATTGTGGACAAACAGGAATTGTTGGACACCTTGGTGGAGTTTTCTCTTTAATCGAAAATAATCACATCCATCATATAAACAATAAACAAAATCTTGCCGGTGCCGAAATTGGTGGAATTAAAATGCACGCCGCAATCGATGTAGTTTTCAGACACAATCATATTCACCACTGTACAAGAGGAATGTGGTTAGACTGGCAGGCCCAGGGAACAAGAGTTACACAGAATTTATTCCACGATAACACCCTCCCTTTTGATTATTTAATGACAGGCGAAGGCTTAGCAGGAAACGGAGAAGATTTATTTATTGAAGTTTCTCATGGCCCTACCCTCTTGGATAACAACCTTTTCCTTTCGGACAGAGCAGTAAAACTTTGTACCCAGGGTGTTGCCATGGTTCACAATATAGTTGCAGGAAGTCTTGTTGCCGTAGGTTGCGGAGTTGATAACGGAACAAAATCAAAAATTTCACCCCGCTATACTCCTTATCACCTGCCACATAGAACAGAAATTTCAGGCTTTATGACAATTCTTCACGGAGACTGTAAATTCTACAATAATATTTTTATCCAAAGAGAAGTTAGACCCCTCTTAAATAAAATTATGCATACCACAACTAATTTTGACTGGGACGATAATAATTATCTTGCAGGAACCTTCCCTTACGAAAAATATCCAACTTTTGAAGAATGGGATAAACAATTTGAAGGCTACTGCGGAATGGGTTCTCCTGCAAGCGACAGATATTATTCAGCCCTTCCTGTATGGGCTGGCGGAAATCTTTATTTTAATGGCGCCATGGCAATGAGCAAAGAAAACGATGCCTATGTAGATAATAAAAATAAGATTGAAATTACCTGTCAGGAAAAAGACGGAAAGACTTGTGTAAAAACAAATGTCTATAAATATCTTGCCGACCATTATTGTAAAATAATCAAAACCGACGATATTGCAATGGCCTTTGAACCCGAAGAAAAATATGAAAATCCAGACGGATCTCCAATAACTTTTGACACCGATATTACTGGACAAAAACGTAGTTCAAAAACTATTGCAGGTCCATTTGCACAGAGATTAGAAAGCTTTACTTGGGAATAAGTAAAAAACACAGGGGATATGAAAAAACATATCCCCTATTTTTTTAATTACTATCATGCAAAACAAACATTTTTATTCCCTCTGTTGGAAATTTAAGTTTTACATAACGGACAACCTGAGATACTTTCTGTTCCATATCATCCTGGGCATAGGCTATTACCATTACATTTGTTTCCGGCCAGGTTGAATCCCCAAGTTTATAAGAATCTGCACCTCTACCATAAGCTAAGGGAATTACTGTGTATAAAAAGTCAGGAATACAGGCTTCTAGATTTTCTATTAACTCTGAATAAACCGACTGATTTGTTATTATTTCAATTCTAATCATTTTTAGTCTCCTCTTTACAGCACTGATTTTTAACTTTCTCTAACTCTGGAGGAAGATTAATTTTTCCTTTTACTTCAGCTTTTCTATTAATCAGTGAATAAATAACAGGAATAATGAACATTGTAACTATTGTACTTGAAAGTAAACCTCCAACTACACATAAACCAATTGGCTGGGTCATACTTGAACTTTCACTTCCAAAAAAGGCCATTGGAATCATAGCAAGGATTGTTGTAAGAGTTGTCATCAAAACAGGACGCAAACGGCTGGCAGCGGCATCTTCACAAGCCTGTAAAAGTGGAAGGCCTCGTCTTACCAAAAGATTTGTCTGATCAACCAGCAAAATACCGTTGTTTACAACTATACCAATAAGCATTACAACTCCAATCAGAGAAACCATAGAGAAGGACTGGCCTGTAATC
Source organism: Treponema sp. (assembly GCA_024682655.1). GTDB lineage: Bacteria > Spirochaetota > Spirochaetia > Treponematales > Treponemataceae > Treponema_D. Next base: position 36,817 of record JAIKYZ010000040.1, on the reverse strand, counting down.
AGGTGAATAAATACTACTCCAACAATTAAGAATGGCATTGTAAAAAGGTTGATAAATGGATCTTTAAAACTTTCGTAAGTTCCTGCCATTACTCCAAATACCAGAACAATAGCAAGGCCAATTACAATAGCAAAGATTTTTGCAGTGCTTGTAGTATTTTGCCATGAACCTTCATAAGTTACACTTACACTTTCTGGAATAACCATATTGTCGCTAATAAGTTCTTTAATCTGATTTTCTACATTACCGGCATTACTTCCATCACTAATGCTGGCTGTAAGGTGAATAATTCTAGTTTGGTTTTCTCGGGTAATTGAAACAGGACCGGTTCCTCGAATTACCTCTGCAAAGTTTGCAACAGAAACAAGACCGTTTTTGCCTTCTACAAAGATTTTTTCGAGGTCAGGAATTTCTGAACGGTCTTCATCATTAAGATAAACAACTACATCATAAGAATCGCCATTCAAATTATAGGTAGTTGCAGTATAACCGTTTATACAGTAGTTAATTTCGTTTGCAATAGACATTACAGAAATACCAAAGCTTGCGGCACGGGCTCGGTCAACTTTAATTTCTACCTGAGGAAGTCCGTCTTCCATATCAATCTGAGGTTCAGTAACCGATGAAATATTTTTCTGAATAAGAGATTTTATTTCTTTAGCCAGATTATTTGCTGCATCAAGGTCGTTAGAACGGAAGACAATATCAATGTCACTTCCTCCCATCTGCTGCATCATACCGTCATCAAAAGTAAAACTTGCATTTGGATAATCATTAAAATGAGCTCTAAGTTTAGCTTTAACCTGCTCTGCTGTATCAATCTGTTTTGAAGCATCTGGAAGATAAATTGAAATTGAACCCTTGTAAGAGGAATCTGAACTTCCTCCACGCTGGCCTGTTCCAACACTAACTACAATATTTTCGTAGCCCTGAACTTCATCCTGAATATATTCAAAAAAGTCCTGAAGCACGGTTTGAGTTTCTTCCAGTTTTGTTCCCAAAGGCATTTCAAGATTCAAACCTACAGAAGTATCGTTATAGTGAGACATAAAAGAAATACGAAGATGTCCGGCAAGAATCAAAGACATTGCAAGAATGCCAAAGGCAATTACAACCGTAGCAAAACGATGATGAAGAACCTTACGCAGACCTTTTTTATACTGAGCTGTAATCCAGTCCAAAGCCTTACCAATTGCTCTGTCCGCTTTAGCAAGGAAAGGTGCTTTTATTGGACGTTCAAGGCGATTATCTACCGGAAGAAATTTTCCTGCAAGAACAGGTACCAGGAACATTGCTACAAAGAGAGATGAAAGAATGGCAATTAAAATTACCAGCATAAGAGAACTGAACATCTGTCCCATCATTCCAAGCTGACTCTTAAAGATAAAGAAAGGAATAAATACACATACAGTAGTAAGGTTTCCAGAAATTACAGAAGTAATAACTTCCTGGGTTCCAATTACCGCCGCAGTCAGGGCCTTAGTTCCCCTGTTTCTGTAAACATAAATATTTTCAATTACTACAACCGAAGCATCTACGACCATACCAAGTCCCAGAATCAAACCGGTCATGGTAATCATATTTAAGGTAATATTTGCAAAGGCCATTACCGTAAGAGTGATTAAGACACAGAAAGGAATTGAAATAGCCATAATAAAGGTCGATTTTCCACTTCTCAAAAAGAGCAGAAGAATTGCAACGGCCAGAATAAATCCTTCGATTATAGATTTAATAAGTTCGTGCATTGTATCGCTTACAGAACTTGAATCATCACTTAAAATTTCAATTTTAATATCACTTGGCAGAGTTTTTTCAATTTCGGTGATTTTTGCTTTTACAGCTTTTGCAACATTTACTGTATTTGCACCAGAGGATTTCTGAATTGAAACATAAACTCCAGGTTTTCCGTTGATATAAATAAGACTTGAAACATCTGAATAGCCCATATAGGCACTTCCAATATCTTCAAGTTTTACATCATAGCCATTGTAAGTTCCCACTACAGTTTGGTTAATTTCGTCAATTGAAGTAAATTCTCCGGTAGTACGAACCATGTATTTTTTAGTACCTTCGCTTACGTTTCCCCCACCAACTTCAATATTGTTACTAGCCAAAGTTGAAGCCACAGAAGATAAAGTAAGGCCGTATGCATCCAGACGGTTAAGATCAAGTTCTACACGAACAATTCCATCCCGTCCACCGCGAACATTTGCCTGAGCAACCCCATCAGCCTGTTCAAGACGGTCGGCAATCTGTTCATCAGCAATTTTCTTAAGTTCTTCTTCGGTTCTATTTCCGTTTATAGCAAGAGTCATAATAGGCATGGAAGATGAAGAAAACTGGAAGATTGATGGAGTTGAAGCAGCATCAGGAAGCTGACCTTTTACCATATCCAGTTTATCGCGTATATCATTAACAGCCACATCCATATCAGTTCCATAATTAAATTCCAATTCAATAGTAGAAGAACCTTCAGATGAAGTTGATGTCATTGACTTAAGATTATTTACACTTACAAGTCCACTTTCCAAAATCTGAGTAACCGATTTTTCTACAGTTTCTGGACCTGCATTTGTATAAGTTGTCATTACCATTGCAACCGGATTATCCATATCTGGCATCATGGCTACGTTTATATTTCCCAGTGTAAAAGCCGCTACAATTGCAATTAAAACAAATGTACAAAGGGTTAAAACCGGGTGTTCAAGGATTTTTTTAGATACACTCATACTAACCTCCTCTTACTGAACTTCTTTAATCTTTGCACCCTCAGAAAGGCTCTGAGTTCCACTCACAACTACTTTTTCTCCAAAAGAAAGCCCGCTCAAAATTTCCACATTTCCATCTACGTTTACGCCAAGTTCAACATTCCTTACACTTACAGTCGAATCTTCCTGAATTACATAAACATAAGTCTGATTATCCTGAGTCAAAACTGCATCATAAGGAATAACAATGGAATTTTCGTGGGCTTTTGTATAAAGTTTGATTTTGGAATACATACCAGCATTTATACGAGGATCATCTGAATCAAAGGCAAGGTAAATTTCTTTTGTTCTAGAAACTTCATCTACAATTGGAGAAACACGAATAACTCGGGCTGTAAAAATTTCGTTTTTATAAGCAACAAGACTTACATCAGCCTTTAAACCATTTTCCAAAACCGCAATATCTCGTTCTGGAACATTTGCCTTAATCTGTAACTGACTGATGTTTCCTATCTGGGCCAAAGCTGTTGAAGTATTTACCGAAGTTCCTACTGTCAGAGGAAGAGCGGTAATTGTACCGGAAATTGGAGCATAAACAGGGCTAACTTCGTAGTAAGTTCCTGGAGTTGAAGGATCAATTTCTGCAATTAAATCACCGCGTTTTACATTAGAACCAAGAGTTACATAAACCTTTGTAATTTTTCCACCAATTTCAGGATAAACAGAAATAGTATTGTTTGCCTGAACATTTCCATTCATTGTCAGATATTCCTGCAAAACTTCTGCTTCAAGAGTTTTTGATTTTACAGAATGTACTGTTTGCTGAGCCCCTGCATCCATTCCTGGCATAGAAGGCATTCCAGCTCCACCAGGACCAGGCATTCCACCCTTTGAAGAAAGCTTTGAAATTAAAGCAATAAGCACAAGAAGCAGTAAAACCACTCCTACCAAAATCAGTCGTTTAATTAATTTCTTTGAATTCATAATAGTTTCTCCTTTTATCCCTATTCACCAATTACATTTTTAAGTTCAAGGATATTATTTATTAAAGTAAGCTCTTGATTTCTTAACTGAAGAATAGCATTTGTATAGGAAGTTTGAATTGTCTGTAAGGAAGAAAGATCCTTTGTACCATTTTTAAAGGCCACAAGACCAAGTTCATAAGTCTTCTTAGCAAGTTCAACATTTAATTTACAATTTTCAAGGCTATCCTTAGAAATATCAATTTCGTTTAACATTTCCAGAATGTTTGTTTTAATTTCTTGTTTTTTATCTTCAAGTTGCAATTCCAAACTTTTAATTGAATCTTCCAGATCTTTTATTGAATCGCTGGCAGAAGAACCTGGCAAATAATTATCAAGGGATAAGGAAAGTCCAATAGTAGCTGACCAGGAATCGCTGGTATTTGTAGAATTTGAAGCCCAGTCATAAGTGTAAGAATAAGGATTAAGCCCACCTGATAAAGAAAGAACTGGTAAATAAGAAGAAGCCTTTGTCTGTTTTTTACTTAATTCAGCCTGCTCAAGAGAATCTTTTATACTTCGCACCGAAGAATTGTTTTCAATAACAGATTCAATCTGACTTTCATCAAAAGAAAAATCCAAAAGTTCTTCATAATCATCCAAACTACCACTTATAGAAACCTTCTGGCCATGAGCAACTTTAATTCCAGTTTGATCCAGAAATTCAATCAAGGCATTACTGTAAGCTTTTTCTGTATTCTTAAAATCAATTTTTGCACTTTCATAATTAACCTGACTGGAAAGCAAATCAATCTCAGGAACAAGACCTCTTTCTTTTTTAGCCTTAGTCTGTTCATACTGGGTTTTGTAAGAATCCAAAGATTCCTTACTTGAATCTACCTGACTTTGCATATACAAAAGTGAATAAAAAGCTTTACGAACTTCATATTCTATCTGACGCAAAGTATCAGCATAATCTGCCTGTCCGCTTTCATAAGATGCCTTAAGAGCCTTTAATTTTGCAGAAAGTCCAAAGTCAAGACTCAGACTGGCAGTCAAATTTGTAGAAATACTTGTCGAATTTATACTTGAGTCTGTAAGTCCAGAATTCTGATTTCCTGTAACACTTGCATTAAATGAAGGTAAAAACTGATTCCAGGAATGTTTATAATTCCTCTGGCTCTTTTCTAACTCAATTTTACTAGTCTTAACTGATAACTGGTTTTCCAGGGCCGATTGAACAGCAGTTTCTATATCAAGTTGCATAGATTCCACTTCCCCCTGGTTTTCACTTTGACTATAAAGATTAGTAAACATAAAAAGTATTAAAATTAAAAGGCTAATTTTATATTTCATTTTTACTCCTTTGAATGATATGCTATATATAGCATACGACATATAATATATATTTAAAAACAAGACCCGTGTAGCATGTTACACATAATGTGCTGTTATTTACATTAGAGTTTTCTAATAAATGGAGGATTTGAGTAATTATGGAATCAAGAGAAGTCTTTTTTTTAATTAAAAATATCCACGACAAATTTGATGCAAGAGCAAATACAGACTGTCAAAAGGTAGGCCTTACAATATCTCAATTCAGGGTACTTCTTTTTCTTGAAGCTCATCAGAATTCAAGGGTTACTCAAAAAGATTTGGAATTGGAATTTAAGGTTTCGCATCCAACAATAAATGGAATTATAAACAGACTGGAAAATAAAAATTTTATAACTACACAAATGATAAAAGAAAGTGGAAAACAACAAAAAATAATTTCTCTGGAAATTTCGGGACATGAGGCTTTAAAAAATATGAGAGAAAATAGAATTCATGATAATAATGCCTTTGAAGAAAATTTTTCAGAAGAGGAAAAAGAAGAATTATTAAAACTTCTTCAAAGACTGTATAAAATTTTAGATTAAAAAAAATCTTAAGAAGGTTTAAATTGAATGGCTAAAATATCGCCATTCAATTTAACTTAGAGTTTCTTGCGAAACTCTTGTATTGCGAATCAAATATCCTCGGTTGTTGAAACAACCTGCGGTATTTGATTTTAAGGAATTTTATTTAAAGATTTCTTTTACCACCGCAGCTGCCATTGTCTGATAACCTTTTTCGCTGGGGTGAAGATGGTCTCCGCTGTCAAAAGACTTTTCAAAAGCCTGGGGATTTTTGGGATCTCTTAAGGCCCTGTCAAAATCAATACAGCCATCAAATTCCTTTGAATTTCTGAGCCATTCGTTAAATTCATTTCGGACCTTATCCCTCATTGGTTGGTAAGTTCTCCAACCGTAAATTGGAAGTAAAGTGCCACTCCAGATTTTAAGTCCCAATTTTTTTGCATGACTGATATAAAAATCTTGAACACCCTTAATTAAATCCTGGCTTTGCGGCATATCGGACCAGGGCCTAAAAACATTTACTTCTTTTCCAACCGGATGAATAATGTCATTAATTCCATGCTGAATAATCAGCTGACTGGCTCCTGCAACCTTCATTTCTATTGGAAATCTTGTCTGCCCCTTTAATCCATAGGCCTGATAAGTTATACAATCGTACTGTCGTAAAATCCTTGTCCCGCTTACCGCCCTTCTGATTATAGAAATATCTCTAAATCCACTTTCCCAGACTTTAATTGCAAGATAATCTGGCCAGGACTGGGCTGTAATTGAATCTCCAAAACAAACCAAAGCCTGATTTTTTTCTTCTGTATAAATATCAATTGTGTTCAAAAAATAAAAAGTATTAGTGTTACGAGTTAAATCCAGGGGAAGTTCTTTTTTATCTGCAAAATTTCCATAGGCATATTTACCACTGGAAAGAGGCCCTGTAATCACAGTTCCCGCATTCATCTGAGTAAAATCTTCAAAATAGAGGGAAACTTCAACCCTTTGCCCTGCCTGGATTTGAACCTGAACCGGGTCCGAAAGTATTTCTTTTCCGGCGGGAATAATCAGCTGAGCCTTTCCCTCAAGCAAAATTTCCAGAGGATTATACTTTTCTTCATCACATTTTGCCACAAAAGCCCGGCTGATTTTTACATCCTCTGTCCCGGTCAAATTTGAAAAGTGAAATCTTAATTTATCTCCGTTAAAAACAATTTTTACAGGATATCTTAAAGTTAAATCCTTTGCATAAGTTGCTTCTTTTCGGTCTGTTATAGAAGTTGCATTTCCCCAGGCTGCTACCCATTTTGAAAACTGGCTCATTAATTATTCCCACTATTGAATTTCTATATCGTTCTTGTAATATTCCGAAATTGCCTTAATCATAAGTTCAACATCTTTAGCTCCCCCACTTTCGTTTGGAGAATGCATAGCCCACTGAGCAAGTCCAATATCAACAGAAAGAATAGAAACCTGACTTTCGCTGATATTTCCCAAAGTAGAACCACCTGCAAGATTGGAATTATTTGTAAAAATCTGATATGGGAGCTTTGCCTTATTGCAGACTTTCTTAAAAATTGCAGAACTTAAGGCATCGCTTGTATATTTTTGAGCCGCATTAAATTTAATTACAGGACCTGCATTTACCTGAGGTTTGTTGTTTGGATCTGCTTTACTGGCATAATTTGGATGTACCGCATGAGCATTATCAGCACTAACCAAAAAGGAATTAGCAAGAGCCTTTAGATAATCTTTTTCACTGCGACCAAAAATTTCATTAATTCTCTTTAAAGTATCTTTTAGGAAAGTAGAAGCGGCACCCTGACGACTTTGACTTCCAACTTCTTCGTTATCAAAAACTGAATATACCAGGGCTTTTTTATTTTTTTGGAAAATTTCTTTATTTGAATCTTCTGTGGCGTCAATAAATCCCTGTAAAACTGTATAAGCACATTCCAGGTCATCTAATTTTGGAGAAGAAATAAATTCCTTGTCCTTACCCCAGAAAGTTCCCTTATCGCGATTATAAAGATACAAGTCGTAAGATAAAATTTCTTCTTTCTTTACCCCGGCTTCTTTTGCAATTAATTCTAAAAATGAAAATTTTTCTTCGCTGGAAATAATTGGTCTAATTTCCTGTTGAACATCAAATTCATGGCCGCTGTTTGCATCCCGATTCATGTGAATTGCAAGATTTGGAATCATAAGTAAATCACGGTCAAAGTTGATTAATTTTTCCTGAATACAAAGACAATTTTCTTTATCTTTTGAAGAAAGTACAATTCTTCCGGCAATACTCAAAGGTCTGTCAAACCAGGGAGCAATCAACATTCCGCCATATTTTTCGACATTTAAAGAAATAATACCTTCGCTTTTAAGTTCCGGATTCTCTTTGATTTTAAAAGTTGGAGAATCGCTGTGACTTGCAGTAATTAAAAAGCCATTAAAATCCTCTGGAACTAGAAAACTGATGATTGCAGAATTATTTCTTCTTACAAAATATTTTTTTCCTGCTTCTAAAGGCCAATCTTCCTTTTCGTAAAGTTCTGTAAAACCTTTTTCCATAAGTTGATTTTTTATATTTTCAATTGCGTGAAAGCAAGATGGACTTTTTTGAATAAAATCCAGCAGATTTTTTGCGTAATTCATGATTTGCTCCTTTTAATAAATCAAAAAATATTTTAATCAGTAAGCGCTTAAGTTTCAATGCAAAGAAAAATTTAAAATCCTATTTTACTTCTTTTTCATTTAGGATAAAATCGAATAGTAGACATTCCTAACAAACAGATTAAAACAAAAGGAGCAAATCTTATGGACATGCAGATGAATTTCTTGAGAAAAATTCCAACACCTCAGGAGTTAAAAGAACAGTTTCCTTTAACAGAACATATTACAAAAGTTAAAGACCAAAGAGATTTAATTATAAAGAATATTTTTGAAGGAAAAGATAATCGTTTTCTTCTTATAATTGGACCTTGCTCAGCAGATAACGAAGAAGCTGTACTTGATTATATGACTCGTCTTGCTAAAGTTCAGGAAAAGGTAAAAGACAAGATTTTTATTATTCCTCGCGTTTATACAAATAAACCTAGAACTAAGGGAACAGGTTATAAAGGAATGCTCCACCAGCCAAATCCACTTGGCGAAGAAGATATGTTAGCAGGAATTATTGCAATTCGCGAAATGCACACTCGTGTTGTAAAAGAAACTGGTTTTACCTGCGCAGAAGAAATGCTTTACCCAGAAAATCACCGCTATCTTTCGGATTTACTTGCTTACGTTGCAATTGGCGCCCGCTCTGTAGAAGATCAGCAGCACAGAATTGTAGCCTCTGGACTTGGAATTCCTGTTGGAATGAAAAACCCTACTTCCGGCGATATTTCTGTAATGATGAATTCAATCACAGCAGCCCAGGCAAAACAAAAATTCCTTTACCGTGGTTGGGAAGTTACAACAGAAGGTAATGAATTAGCCCATGCAATTTTACGCGGTTATGTTGATGCCTTTGGAAGAAGTCATTCAAATTATCACTACGAAGATTTAAGAAATCTTATTGATTCATACAATCAGGCAAATCTTAAAAACCCAGCTGTAATTGTTGACTGTAATCACTCTAATTCTGGAAAAAAATATCTGGAACAGATAAGAATTTCAAAAGATGTTTTACATTCATGCCGTTCTTCAAGCGAAATTAAGGCAATTGTAAAAGGTCTTATGATTGAAAGTTACATAGAAGACGGTTGTCAAAAAATCGGTGAAGGAATTTATGGAAAATCCATCACCGATCCTTGTTTAGGTTGGGAAAAAACCGAAAATCTCATCTACGAACTGGCAGACGAGATTTAGTCTTATTCAATATCTAAATACAAAGTTAAGTCCTCGCTTACTATTTCGGCTTCATAGCTTTCTTTTGAAAGTCAGTACAAAAACCATTAAAAGATATTTGTAAACCAAGCCGAATAAGAGGATTGACTTATTTTTAGATCATTGCGGCCAGAGTAACAAAAACTACCCCGGCTAAAATTACAAGAAGACCTAAAAGTCTAAGAAAGTTGATTTTTACTTTTGGAGTTTGAATAAGACCAAAACTGTCGATTATAATTCCGCCCGAAAGCTGCCCAACCATTCCGCAGGCAACCTGTAAAGCAGTTCCCAATTTCATAACAGTAAAAAGACTTAGGAAAATTCCCCCTACCCCATACAAACCGCCAATTAACATCCAGGGCTTAATACCAACATTTGTCAGTTTTTTAAGTTTACCTTTACCAGCAATTAAAGAAAGAGGAATCATGGCAACAAAACCAACAAGGAAAGAAATAAAAGTCCCTTCCCAGTTACCCACTACGCTTGCCAAAGAAGCATTTGTAGGAGATTGCATAGCACCTAAAATTCCCGCAAGAAAAGAAAGAATCAACATCAAAATTACAATAAATTGAGATTTTTTATTATCAGATTTTTCTTTAGATTGATTTTTAGAACTGCCAAAATAAATTAAAAAAATACCGGCCGCAACAAGAATAATTCCAATAATTCTCCAGATGGAAATCTCCATTTTTGCCGAACCCAGAAGACCAAAGGCATCAATAAAAACTCCCGCAAATAACTGGCCCAGCATGATAATAGAAAGAGCCAGAGCCGCCCCCAAAACAGGAATAGCCGCAACAATCACAGAAACATTTGCAGCCCCATAAAAACCGCCAATCAACTGCCACAATTTAGCATATTTAATAGAAGAAATATCACCTTTTCCAATTAAAAAAACTAAAAGTAAAGAAGTAAGAGTTCCTCCCAAAAAGGAAATCATAGTAGCCTCAAAGACATCAGTACGTTTTCCCAAAGCAGTATTAACCGGCCCCTGAACAGCAAAACAAAGCCCAGATAAAATTGCAAGAATAGACATAAGAATAGTCATAAAAACCTCGGAGGAATTAGGATGTAGAAATATTATACAAAAATGCCACTTTAATCAAAAGAAATCATTAATTATACTAAGGGAGAATAAATTAGGGGACAGACCTCAAAAGAAAGGCAGAAAATGAAAAAAGATGATTTATTACTCGTAATTGATATGCAAAATGTTTACAAAAAAGGCGGAAAATGGGCTTGTCTGGATACAGAAGGAGCCGCAAAAAATATAAATAAAATCATAAATTCAGGAATGGAAAATGTGATTTTTACCCGCTTTATCGCAAACGAAAAAAATCCCCGGGGAGTTTGGGCAGATTACAACATAAAATATGCAGATGTAAATCAAAATCAATATGCAAATCAAATGGTAGAAGAATTAGAAGAAGCCTTAAAGAAATTTCCACTTTACACAAAGGAAGTTTATTCTTCACTGGCAATTCCCCAGGTAATGGAAGCCGCAAAAAAGGCCAAAAGAGTTGTTGTCAGCGGAGTAATAGCAGAATGTTGTGTGCTTTCTACAGTGATGCAATTAATAGATGAAGGAATTTATACAATTTATCTTACCGATGGAGTTTCCGGCCTGGACAGACCAAAAGAAGAAGCAACAGAATTAATTTTTTCGGGTCTTTGTCCCCTGCACTTAAAAATGATGAAAACCCAGGAATACCTTGAAGAAAAGTAAGGTGTAACTAACCCGGATTTGTGCTATATTAAATCAGAAGGAAAAGAAAATGGATGATCAGGAATTAGATATATTTTTTATGGATTTATTAAAGAAAATTTTAGCAGATTTAGAAGAATGTCAGGATTATGTAAAAGACAAAAAATCGCCGGAATACAAAGAAATCCAGGAAGATTACGCAGAATCCATTAAGATTTTGAATAAAGTAATAAAAAGTATAAAAGGAATAGATGACCTGGCCCTTTCTGATGAAGAAACAATAAACGAAGTGTACGAGTTCATCCAACTTTACGCAGATAATTTTATAATCAACGAAGAAACCGAGCAAAATAAAAAAGATTTAGAAGAATATGCAAAGGTAGAGGAAATCCTAGACCTCTTCCTAGACGATGAAGATTGGGAAGAAGAAGAAATTATTTAGTTTTTTCCTTACTTAATTTTATCACATCTAAAATCCCTTCTGATTTAAAACAAAAAACCCCGATGTGACCGGGGCATTCTTTAATTAAAGATGAAATTATTCTTCAGTGTAATCTTGGACAGTCCAGCCGGATGGGATACCGCTAGTATCGTTGGTAGTCCAGGTTTCCTTCATGCTGCTTGGGCAAGTGAAGGTTCCTGAAGAGGCAACTCCGTATAGCCAGTTTCCAGTGCAATCTTCTGCAGAAATATCTGTGGCAAGACAGGTAATGGAATTAAGGGATGTACAACCATAGAACATCTCCGAATAGCAACCTTCTGCCAGAGTAGTAGCAGGAAGCTCTGGAGCAGTGGTAAGGGATGTACAACCAGAGAACATCCACTCATAACACCATTCTGCCAGAGTAGTAGCAGGAAGGCTTGGTGCTGTGGTAAGAGATGTACAATCAGAGAACATACCAAAATAGCAACAAGATGTCAGACTTGTAGCAGGAAGGTAAAGTGTCTTTTCGTTGTGGTTTCTAATATGTGTATTTTCAATGAATAATTCTCTTAACGCACTCTCCTTTTCAATTGTTGTAAACTCTGGATTCCAATTATTGTCTGAATCCAGGGTTAGAAGACTCATTATGTTACCGTATATATAGCAGTTGCTTGTACAATCAATATTCATATAAGCTTCATAATCAGATTCTTCATAGTGGTAATTCTCACTTTCTTCTGCATAAAAGGCAATCTTATCTCCACTATTTACACTAATTGTTGCATATAGGTGAAGATTTGTATCTTCTTCTGTTGCTTCCGGATAGTCTGTAAGGTCTCCTCCATTTACCTGGTATTTAAGGGTAGACCAGGGATTGGTTATGGTAATAGTACCCGCTTCTGTGAATTCTAGTGTAAGTGGAGTGTAGAAAGCAGAAATTTCCCAAACAGCATACAAGGTTATATCTGAAGTGGCTGTGTAAGAAGCTCCGTCTGTGTAGGCTGCTTCTGTTGCAGTAGAAGAAGTTGCCCAGCCAAGGAAATCATAATGTTCTTTGCTAAAACCTAATGTTTCAACAGTTTTTAATGCCTGGGCAGTAGCTGATGTAAAAGTTTGACTTTCAGTTGCAGGACTTTCGCTTCCGTCGTTTGCATTAAAAGTTACAGTGTAAGTAACCCTAGTTTCAGTTGAAGTTTCTTCCGAAACCGTAGTTTCAGTTTCAGTTGAATCAGCTTGGGTATCCACATTTCCTTTGCAGGATACAATAAATAAATTTGCCATAAGTAAAATCATGGCAGAGAGAGTTAAAATTTTTTTATTCATAGTTATCTCCATTTGAATAAAATATTTTTTTTAAATATCAGGCAATTAGCCACCCGAATATCTTAAAAAACAACCCTCAATAAAAGTTTATCATCAAAGTAGAGATTCATTCAAGTTTTAATGACATTGAAAATTGAAAAGAATTTGAGAAAATTATGCCTGGGAAAATAATTAGCAAAGATTATATGCAATTTGAGATTTAAGCTTTATTTTGCTTCAATATTTTGCAATTCAAAGCGATACTTTTGTTTAACATCCGGATATTTTTCATGATCAACTTCGGACAAAAACATCTCCTTAGGCCGAATCCAAAGAGACCCATCTCCATAAAGCCGCCGGTAAACAACATATCCTTCTTTAGATTCCGAATGAAAGGCGACATCTTCTACCAGGTAAAGATTCCCTTTAAAATGTTTATAGATTCCATGGATTTTTAGAGTGTTCATAGAGGGCTCCTTGGGGGTGGTGATTTATTTATATTTTAGGAAAAGAAATTAGTTTTGTATAGATTGAAAGGAAGATAGGGAACTCCCATAAAAAAAAACTCCAATCCACAACCGTGAACTGAAGGTTCCTACTCACAAAATTCTGCTCTATTTTTTATCTTAAAAATCATAATTTCCCCCCACCCTTTTGTAACTTAGATTTCGGCCCAGAAAATTGTGCCGTTTTCTTCGTCGCTGGAAACGCCGAACTTGGCTTTGTGATTTACCAAAATACCCTTGGTAATTGCAAGGCCCAGACCAGTTTTTTCGCCAGTCATTCGTTGATCGCGGGCGGAAAAATAACGGTCCCAGATTGTTGATAAAAGGTCTTCGGGAATTGGTTTTCCAAAATTCTGTACCGAAAATCTAACTTTATCTCCCTTATGATGAACTTCAACACAAACTAAATTACCTTGCGGAGAATGTCTGGTAGCATTATCTACAAAATTATAAACAACTCTTTCCAGCTGCTTTTTATCTCCATTAACAATACAATCATCATCAATCATGGCATCAAAAGCTTCAAGACCATACTGATTAAGTACCTGCATTGTCATCTCGCCAAAATCAAATTTTTCCTTCTGGATTTCTGATTTTTCGTGAACTGAAGAATACAACAAAATATCCCCAACCAGGTGCGAAAGTCTTTCGGTTTCGCGAATAATAATATCTGTATCGCGTTCACGGGCCTCTTGTATATCCCCGGTGATATCTTTTATCGACTCTGCATAACCTCTAATCAAAGTCAATGGAGTTCTAAGGTCATGTGTAATATTTGCCAGCAATTCAACTCTGGTCTTCTGCAATTTTTCGTCACTCAGTCTTTTTCCAAGAATCATGGCAACAATCAGAGCCAAAACCAAAGTAATTACAATCACAATAATTAACTGATATCTAAGAATTGTAACTGTTCCACTCAAAATCCCCAGATTTCCCGAGATAACCAAAATCAAAATCGGTACTTTTTTTGATTCCTTGCTTTCGACCTCTGGGATTTTCAATTTTAATCCGTAAACATATTCATTGTCTGGGGTTATTTTTTCAATTGAATCCTGGTCAGATTCTATAAGGCTTTTGGCAAGGTAATAATAAAGTTCGTTGTAATTTCTTCCCTTCAATTCATTTTTTCTGTGAATCAAAGCATCATATTCAGAATCCTCACTGGCAACTGAAATTGTTGAATCATCTGATTCTTCTGAATTCTGATAATATTCCAGCCACTTTTTACTTACTTCATAATAAGCCGTATGTTCATCTGCTGAAAATAAAAGATTCAAATCTTCATCAAAAATTAAAGCTAAAAGATGGTGTTCCAAAACTTCAGATAAAAGGGTATTTTCAATTTTCATTGAATTTTGAACTCTTTCGGCCGATTTTTTTATCTGTCGAATCTGAAGATTGTTGTAGGCGTGTTCAAGAAATACTGTTTGCGAAAACCATAGAACTAAAAAAATGATGATTGATAATCCGGCAAATGCAAGCCAGATTTTAAAGACATTTCTGGAGACAAGGCTCCTAGGATTTGTGACTAATTTCTTCATAATATACTCTCTCTCTGCCAACATTATATAACATTATTTTATAAAAATGCAAAAGAAATTTTTGAATTTTTTATAAAATTTGCCAAATTTTTGCCTTTTTTTTACAAATTTTGGTGAATTTTCAACATTTTTTTAAAATTTTTTTCAATTTTTTGATTTTTTTGAATTTTGCCCATTTTGCCCCAAGGCTGATTTTCCTCTTCAAAAATCATTATTTTTCTTGACTTTATACCCCCGGTAGGTATATGTTTATAAGTGTAAATAGATACCCTCTGGGGGTATTTTTTATAGGAGCAAAAAAATGGCAGAAAATCAAACTTGTCCTATGTGCAGGAAGAAAAAGGAAAGATCTCCAGAAGAATACAAGAGCCTTATGAACCGACTCTGTAGAATCGAAGGTCAAATCAAAGGAATTAAAAAAATGCTGGAAAACGACGCTTATTGCCCGGATATTTTAATTCAGGTTTCGGCAGTAAATGCAGCCCTTAATTCCTTTAATAAAGTTCTACTTGCAAATCATCTTAGGTCTTGCGTGATAGAAGATATCAAAAAAGGAAATAATCAGGTTATTGATGAATTGGTAGAAACTCTTCAAAAACTGATGAAATAAGAGGTAGTCATTATGGATAAATATTCAGTAACAGGAATGTCTTGTGCAGCCTGTGTTGCCCGAGTAGAAAAAGCCGTTAATAAAGTTCCCGGAGTTTCTTCTTGCAGTGTAAGCCTTCTAACAAATTCAATGGGAGTAGAAGGTAATGCAAAGGCAGAAGAAATAATCAAAGCCGTAAGTGATGCTGGATACGGAGCAAAGGAAATTGGCGGAGAAGAAAAATCCTCATCAATTTCGCAAAAAGAAGAACTTTTAGAAAATAAAGAAACCCCAGTCCTAAAAAGAAGATTAATTTCTTCGGTGGGAATTTTGCTCCTGCTCATGTATGTAAGCATGGGACATATGATGTGGGGATGGCCTCTTCCTTCTTGGTTTATGCACGGAGGCGGAAACACAATTGCAATCGGGCTTGTAGAAATGATACTTGCCGCAATAGTTATGATAATCAACAAGAAATTTTTTATAAGCGGATTTAAAAGTCTGATTCACGGGGCCCCAAATATGGACACCTTAGTTGCAATGGGCTCAGGAGTTTCTTTTGTTTACAGTCTTTTTATGCTTTTTGGAATGACAGATGCAGTGATTACAGGGAATACAGATAAAATCAGTCACTATATGGGAAACTTCTATTTTGAAGGGGCCGCAATGATTGTAACTTTAATCACAATTGGAAAGTTGCTCGAATCAATTTCTAAAGGCCGCACAACCGATGCCCTGAAAAGCCTGATGAAACTTTCACCAAAAACAGCAAATTTAGAAATCGACGGAAAAATAGTCCAGGTTTCAATAGAAGACGTTCACAAAGATGATATTTTTGTTGTAAAGCCCGGAGAAAATATCCCGGTTGATGGAATTATAATAGAAGGAAACACAGCAATTAATGAATCAGCCCTTACAGGAGAATCTATCCCGGTTGATAAAAATGTTGGAGATGGGGTTTCTGCCGCAACAATCAATCAATCAGGATTTATAAAATGTAAGGCAACAAGAGTTGGACAAGACACAACCCTTTCGCAAATTATTCAGATGGTAAGTGATGCCGCCGCCACAAAAGCACCAATCGCCAAAATTGCAGACAAAGTTGCAGGAGTTTTTGTTCCTTCAGTAATGGGAATTGCAGCGGTAACTTTTGTAATCTGGTTACTGGTGGGAGCAGAATTTGCATTTTCACTTACAAGAGCAATTGCAGTTTTAGTAGTTTCCTGTCCTTGTGCCTTAGGCCTCGCTACCCCGGTTGCAATCATGGTCGGAAATGGAATTGGGGCCCGTAACGGAATTCTTTTTAAAACCTCGGCATCCTTAGAAGAAGCAGGGCGCAGTCAGATTGTAGTACTCGATAAAACAGGAACAATCACTAAGGGAGAACCTCTGGTAACAGATATTTTCACAAAAAATAAGAATCAAAATGAGCTTTTAAAAATCGCCGCAAGTTTGGAAGCAAAAAGTGAACATCCTCTGGCAAAAGCAATCATGTTAAAGGCTCAGGAAGAAAATATTCAAATCACAAACGTAAGTGATTTTAAGGCTCTGCCAGGAAATGGATTAAGCGCAAATCTTGATGGAAATAAAATCGCAGGTGGAAATCTAAAATTTATTCAAAGCCTTTTGCCTCAAACTCTAGACCAGGAAATAGGCAAAGAGGCAGAAAAACTTTCGGAAGAAGGAAAAACTCCACTCTTCTTTGCTCAAAATAATGAACTACTTGGAATAATCGCCGTTGCAGATGTGATAAAAGAAGATTCTCCAAGAGCAATCAAAGAATTACAAAATATGGGAATCCACGTTGTAATGCTCACAGGAGATAATGAAAGAACAGCTCAGGCAGTAGGAAAAAAGGCCGGGGTAAATCAAGTAATCGCCGGTCTTCTTCCAGATGGAAAAGAAAAGGTAATCAGAAAATTTAAGGAATTTGGAAAAGTTTGTATGGTAGGAGATGGTATAAACGATGCCCCAGCCCTAACTTCAGCAGATACAGGAATGGCCATTGGAGCCGGTACTGACGTTGCAATTGATGCAGCAGATGTTGTTTTGATGAAAAGCCAGCTTTCGGATGTAAGTGCCGCAATTCGTCTTAGCCGCCAGACTGTAAAAAACATCAAAGAAAATCTCTTCTGGGCTTTCTTCTATAATATAATTTTAATTCCAATCGCCGCCGGTGCCTATTATCACTGGTTAGGTTTAGATATGAATCCAATGTTAGGCGCAGCCGCAATGAGTCTTTCTTCATTCTGTGTAGTAACAAACGCCCTAAGATTAAATCTATACAAAATCAAAAGTACAAAAAAAGACAAGAAAATCAAACTTCCTTTTACTGGCGACTTACCAGTAGAAAAAGAAGAAGAAAATAACAAGGAGGCCAGTAATATGGTTGAAAAGACATTAAAAGTAGAAGGCATGATGTGCCAGCACTGCGAAAGACACGTAAAAGAAGCCCTGGAAAAAATCGATGGAGTTGAATGCGCCACCGCTAACCACGAAGCAAACTCTGTACTTGTACAACTTTCAAAAGAAGTAGCCGATTCCGACTTCGAAAAAGCCGTTACAGACGCCGGTTACACCTTCGTAAAATAAGCCCCAACACCAAAAAAAACAAACGTATTTGTTCGTAGCTAACGCTACTCACTAAAAAAAAGTGAAGCACGTTAGGGCTGAACAAATCCGCTTGTCCCTCCCCCAATTCCCCACAAGCTAATTTTATTGTATATTGTCAGAACTATGCCCAACACAATCACAAGTGACAAAGAGTTTTTAAGAAAATTAATCAGAATCTCACTCCCGGTAGCATTGCAGAGTTTAATGTTAGCCCTTGTAGCGGCGGCAGATGCCTTTATGCTTGGAAGAATAGAACAAAATTCCATGTCCGCCGTTTCGCTTGCAAGTCAGGTACAATTTATCCAGAACATGCTAGTTGGCGGAGTTGTATCAGCAGCATCAGTTTTGGGTGCCCAGTACTGGGGGAAAAAGGATCTAAAATCACTAAATTACATCTTTGCCCTGGCCCTTAAACTATCCGTCTCACTATCCTTAATCTTCTTTTTGGCCTGTGTATTCACCCCAGGATTTTTAATGAAAATCTTCACCAACGAAAGCGAATTAATCGCCATAGGATCACAATATTTAAGAATCGCCGGCTGGTCCTATTTGTTAACCGCAATATCTCAAATCTACCTTGTAATAATGAAAGTTTCAGATCACGCAGGCCTGACCGCAATAATTTCATCCTGCACCGTAGTTTTAAACATAATCCTCAATTCAATATTCATATTCGGCCTATTTGGAATAAAAGCCATGGAAGCAAGAGGAACCGCACTCGCAACCTTGTTATCAAGAATCTTTGAACTAAGCTGGTGCCTTATAGTTTCCTACAAAAAATCCTACATCCACCCACAAGTCAAAAGTTTCTTCCAAAAAAGCCAGATGTTATTTATAGATTTTATGAAATGCCTCCTGCCACTTTTGGGAGCCTTTATAATGTGGGGCGTTGGCTTTACCTCATACTCAGCTTTTATGGGCCACTTAGGAACCGACGCCGCCGCATCAAATTCCGTAGCCTCAGTAATACGCGATTTAGTCTGCTGTTTATGTAACGGCCTTGCAACCGGAGCGGGAATAGTAATCGGAAACGAACTTGGCGGAGGAAATCTGGAAAAAGCAAAAAATTATGGCGACAAACTGGTAATAATCGCCTTTATCTGTGGATTGCTCTCGGCCCTCTTGATGTTAGCCGCAACCCCATTTGTCATGAATTTTGTAAAATTAACAGAAGAAGCCCAAAAATTACTCACCCAGATGATGTTAATCATGGCCTTTTATATGATTGGCCGGGCAATAAATTCAATTTTAATCAACGGAATCTTCGACGGCGGCGGCGATACCCTCTTTGACTTTTACAGCCTTGCAATTTGTATGTGGGGCATAGCCGTTCCTTTAGCCGCTCTGGGCACCTTCTTATTCCACTGGCCCGTATGGATAGTTTACGCCTGCACCTGCCTGGACGAAGTAGGAAAAATCCCTTGGGTAATGATCCACTACAAAAAATACAAGTGGGTCAAAAATCTCACCCGCTAAAACTGGGCGTTCCGGCTAAAGCCGTCGGCTGTTCCGCAATTCCCTACCGGTCAGCCTCTTCCCTCGGTCGTAAAAACTCCCTCAGTCCAGTGGCTCGCTCCGCGCTTGCTCCATAGCCTAACGCAAAGATTTCACCCCCCCGGTGGTTAATCCCGTCAAAATCCGGTGGTTGAGCTTGTCGAAACCACCACCCCAGTAGAATAAATTCCTCGGTGGTTGAGCCTGTCGAAACCACAACACCAGTAGAACAAATTCCTCCCTCGGTGGTTAATCCCATCGAAACCCGGTGATATTACGCACCACACGGAAGCCGTTGTTGTTGCGGTTATACGGGCAAATTGCTGCACCAGTTCGCAATTTGTGTTCCGGTTGGAAACAGTGCAGTAATACGCATTGTTGTTCCAGCTGCCACCGCGTTTAACGCGGTTCGAACCCGACACCTGTGTTCACATTAAAGCCTTTCCCTTTTATATTAATTTGCTGCTGCAAACTAAATCCACCTACTCCTTTGTAAGCAGGGTTGGTTATAACATTTCACTTATAATTATAAAAGGCAGACTTTTCTATAATCTACAAATAGGCTGTGTTGATTTCTTTTACCTGACATTCAATATCTGGGATTTGTTTTTGAACGGCTTTTTCAATTTTTTCTTTTAGGACTTCGTCGCTTAATTTTAGATGGGCGGGTTTTAATAATTCAAAAAATAATTTTCGGTCGTCTTGAACTAAAACTAGTCTGATATCATGTGATTTTAAATCTGAATCAATTTTCTGACACTCTTTTCTAACAATTTCTTTCATTTCTTTTAATCTTTCATTTTCAACATCAACTGGGTCCATGTGAATTACAACCTGACAATTAAATTTTTGGGAAATATCTTCTTCGGCCCCATCGATTGCATCATGCAAATCAAAAATATTTTGATTTCCTGGAACTTCGGCATGCAGGGTTATTATTCTCTGTCCAGGTCCATAATCATGTACCATAACATCATGAATTTCGGATATAGGTTGATGTGTAAGTGCAACTTCTTCCAATTGATCAAAAAATTCCTGAGTAGCAGCCTTTCCAAGCATTGGCGAAATTGTATCTTTTAAGGAAGTAATTCCATTCTTCAGGATAAAAATTCCAACTATTGCCCCACCAATTGAATCCAGAGGAAATTTTGTATAGGAAGATAATAAAATACTCAAAAGTACAAGCGAAGTAACTAAAACATCACTCAAACTATCTTTTGCGGTTGCTTCCATGGCCACCGATTCAATTTTTCTTCCAATTATATGATTGTAAAAATAGATATAAATCTTAACCAGAATTGAAGCCATAAGAATCACTATTGTAGAAAAAGAAAATTCTATTGCTTCCGGCTCAAAAAATGAATTAATCGACCGCCTGATTAATTCTACTCCCATATATAAAATAAAAAAGGAAATTATCAATCCTGCTATGTATTCTATTCTTCCATGTCCAAAAGGATGTTCCCGGTCTGGCTTTTTTGAGGCAAGTTTAAATCCTGCAATCTGCACAAATGAACTTGCCGCATCTGATAAATTATTAAAAGCATCCGCAAGCAGGGCAACACTGGAAGTTATTGAAGCAAACAGAAATTTAATGGAAGAAAGTAAGATATTTAAAAGCACGCCAAGTATTCCACACAAAATCCCGTATTTCTGGCGCACTTTATTATCTTTATAATTTTTTGAATCTTTTATAAATATTTTTATTAAAATCCTAATCACTACTCTCTTCCCCTTACTTTATCCTAATCTTTAGTTTTTAATGATTCAACCATATCAATCTTTGTAATTGATTTTTTCATCATCAAATTTACAAGCAGGGTAAAAATCAAAGAAACTACAAAGGCGTAAAGATAACTTAGAGGATGAACTGAACGGCCCCACATAATTGCATTTACTTCGGTAGCATGAACAACTATTGCGTGAAGTGGTCCTCCCAAAAAGAGCCCGATTATTGTACCAAGCAAACTCAAAAGATTGATTTCCCTAAAAATATATTGTCTGGCTTCTTTTTCTGTGTAACCCAAAACCAGAAGGGTTGCTATTTCTCTTTTTCGTTCACAAATGTTTATATTTGCAAGATTGTATAAAACTATAATCGATAAAAGTCCCGAAGTTATAATTACAACAAAAACTACTATATCAATGCTGGCTATAGTTTTATGAGCACTTTCCAAAAGACTATCTATCCACATTGCATAAATTACATGTGGACTTTTCATAACTTCTGTAACGGTTTCCTGATTATTTTTTTCTGGGGTAAGATTACAAAGGGCTGCCTTATATTCTGGTTTTTTGCCAAAAAGTTTTACATATTCAGCCTCACTCGCATAAACATTACCGTACATATAACATTCATTGGCCGCTAACAACTTAACACTTTTTTCTATTCCCTCTTCATTTTGAATTGTAACAAAATCTCCTGACTTTACACCAAGAATTTCTGTCTGTTTTTCGGTGATTACAATTCCATCTCCATCAAGAGAAATTTTTTCATGACCTTTACGATTTCTCATCACCATAAAATCATCAATTCTCTGACTTTCTTTTGGAACATAAAGTGTGAGCCCTAAAGATTTTTCGCCATTTTTTACAATCACATTTTCGCCGGCAACTTGAATCCAATCAGAAACTTTGCTCTTATCTTTTAAAAATTCATTTACGATCTGATCTTCTTCAAAAGCAGCCGAATCATCTAACATCAAAGAAATATTGTAGATACTTAAATCATCAAATTGAATTGTGATTATATCCTGTAAAGAATCTCTTAATCCAAAACCTGCAACTAAAAGAGCTGAACATCCAGCAACTCCGGCCAAAGTCATCCAAAGTCGGCGTTTATAACGGAACATATTTCTAACAGTTACTTTTCTGGAAAAATTCAATTTATTCCATATAAAAGAAATGTATTCCAGTAAAATCCTCTTTCCAGGTCTTGGGGCTTTTGGCGACATCAAAACTGCAGGGCGGGCAAGAGTTTCGGAAAAACAAGCGGCGGCGGTGGCAATCAAAATTACCCCAATTGCAATTGCACTTACAGGCAGGGCAATATTCCATCTAAAAGGCATTTTTCCAAGTGGAATTGTGTACATCATACTGTAAGAAAGACTTACTGCGGTTGGGAATAATTTAAATCCAATTGTTAAACCTATGGCACAACCCAAAAGACTAAAAATAAAAGCGTAAAAAAGATACTGACCCAAAAGCTGATAACTTGAAAAGCCCAGAGATTTTAAAGTTCCAAGTTCACTTCTTTTTTCTTCTACCAGGCGGGTCATAGTTGTTAAGGCTACAAGCAGGGCAATAAAGAAAAAGAAAGCCGGAAATACTTTACTTAAAGAAGCAATTTTTTCGATATTATCCTTATAACTTGAATAACCTGTACTTTGACTTCTGTTTTCTACCGAAAAAATATTTTCTCTGTAAACCGCAAATTTTTCAAAGAGACTGTCTACCGATTTTTTTGCCTTAGAAAAATCACTTCGGTCCTGATTATTTTTTATCAGTTGATTTTCTAAAGTAAGGGCCGACAATAATTCATTTTGAGCCTTTTGATTTTTGAGAATTCCTATAACCTGCGAATTTCTTGGAATAGCAGAGAACTCGGCTGATTGTAATTTTTCATCTGCCAGCTGAGCCTTATCAAAAACTTTGGAAATTGCCTTTGACGAATCCTGAAAAGAATCAAATCTACTATATATTTCATCTTTTAAACTTTGCTGAATTTCCTCTCTAACATTTTGAACAAGTTTTTTATATTCACTGCTCCAGGTATCAAGTTGGGCTGCTCCTTTTACAGTTAGGTAGAGATGATTAAAATTCTGATTGATATAAAAATCTGGCCTTACATAAATTGCCATTTCCAAAGAACCTGAACCTTTTGTACTAGGCTCCATTTCGGCTGTAAAAAACATTGGACTTTGTACAATTCCAGAAACTTTTACACTTTTATATTTGTAATTTGAACCAGTGCCCTGCAGAACTTTTAATTCCTCGCCAATTTTTGGAAGAGATGCAGAATACAATCCGGTAATTTGAAGAAGACATTCATCATCCTGGCTGGGAAAATTTCCTTCTTTTAATTCAAAGCGATTCATATTTACCTGGCCGTCATCTGGGAGTAAAGCAAATACCCTTACGGTAAGACGATTTCCTTCACTTGTAAGAAAAACGTCATCACTCACAATTGCCTTTTGAATTTTATCAACCTGGGAAATATTTTGAACTTTTTGGATTTCGCTCTGAGTAAAAGCCAGGTGATTTACAATATCCAAATCATACCAGTCATATTTATCCATGTAGGAATCTGCGGCGGCTTCCATATCTACACTGGTTGCTTCAAGTCCACCCAAAAAACCTGCACCCAGAGCCACAATTGCAGAAATTGCAAAAAAACGGTTAAGACTTCCTTTGATTGTTCTAAAAATATTTAAAAATCGGGCTTTTTTAATCATAACTTGCGCCCTCTACCATTCAATTTTATCTACGGACAGTGGATTTTGACACAATTCCGTACTGATTGCTTTTCCGTTTTTAATGCTGATTACCCTGTCTGCCATTTTTGTAATTGCCGAGTTATGAGTGATTACAACTACAGTTTTTCCATTTTTCTTACAGGCATCCAAAAGCACTCTTAAAACCGAAGTTCCAGTATTTGTATCCAAAGCGCCGGTTGGTTCATCGCATAAAATCAAATCTGGATTTTTTGCTAAGGCACGGGCAATAGAAACTCTCTGCTGTTCACCACCCGAAAGTTGAGATGGAAAATTATCGGCCCTTTCTTTTAGGCCAACCTGCTCAAGCATTAAAAGTGGGTCCAGACTGTCTTTACATAATTCCACAGCCAATTCAATATTTTCTTTTGCCGTAAGATTTGGAACAAGATTATAAGACTGGAAAACAAAACCAACATTATTTCTTCTGTGATTTGTTAATTCCCTGGCCGAAAGATTACCAATTTCCTTTCCGTCAAAAATCACCGAGCCAGAAGTTACACAATCCATTCCGCCAAGAATATTTAACAGAGTTGATTTACCAGCACCACTTGGCCCTACAATTACACAAAATTCACCTTTTTCAATTTCAAAAGACATATTGTCCAGGGCTTTAATCACCTGCGAACCACTTGTATAAAATTTGCAAACATCTTTAAAAGAAATATAAGCCATATTCACCTCTATTATTTATTCTTCTATTTTAAGTTCCACATCATCCATTCTGCTAATTTTGATTTTATAAGTTTGAGGAAGATGTTCATCCAGCAAAAATTCAAAACCCTTTCCATTATTCCCAAACAATTTTGAAAAATACAAAAGCAGTGGGGAAAAATCAGAAGCCAAATCAAGGGAAGGTAAAGAAAATTCGGTCACATTTGAATTCAGATTTACAATATCTTCCTGATTCAAATCACTTAAATCCGATTGAAAATTATTCACCGTGAGTTTAGAAAGTTCCGCGCTCAAAGTCATCATAACTTCGTACATTGTTAATCCGTCAGAACTTAATCCCGCTTGAGTCAAAGAATGACGGTCCTGATAGTAAGATTCTATGCTGGGACAAATGTTATAAATACTTTTTACCGCCAGAGTGATTTCTTCTGCACTGATATTTTTTGATTGACTGTCCAAAATAATATCTTTTCCGGCCCGTCTAAAACCCCAGTCTTTTGCAGGCATTTGCGGAACTAAATCACAAGGATTCAGAAGATTAAAAATATTACTTTCTTCCAAATTATCTAAAGCCCGAATAGTGTAAGGAGTTGCATAAGTGTAAACGTAAATATTTTTTGGATTGTAGGCTTGATTTAAAAGAAGGCCCAGAACATTTGCAACCCCGGCACCTCGGCTATGACCTGCAAGAATGATGACTGAATTTTTATCTTTGATTAAGTTATGGAGATCTAAAAAAATATCTTCAGCCGAAATTAAATTTCCCATTGCAAAGTGACTTTGACTTGATTTTCCGGGTGCAAAATCAAAATTCGAAAACCACTCACTACCGTCAGTTCCCCTTATAACCACAAGATAAGAATCCCGACTTTTTCCATTAATTAAAACTTTTCCCCGACTAATTGAATAAGCCGAAGAATGATCAATTTGATTAAGAGGCCTGTCGTAATTCACCTGTTTAATAGTAGAAAAATCATAATCTGTAAAAAGCTTTTGAGTGATTTTTTGACTATGGCCAGTTGATAATTCCAAAAGAGCAAGGGCAGAATCTTTTGAAAAAGAAGCGGAATCTTCTGGAAGAATCAGATTTTTTGACCAAAGTGGCAGGGCAAATAAAAACAAAATTGCCAGACATTTAATTCTTTTCATATTTAAAAAATAATATGTAAAAAAGTGATAATCAAATTCTTTTGATTAAAATTGATTTTCAGGACGACTTTTAATTTATTTTGATAAGATTTAATATTGAGCTAGTTGATTTAAAAAGAGGCAGAAAATGAATGATTTATATTCAAAAAGATTGGAGAAAGTTCTGGCCCAGATGGAAATTGCAAAGCTGGAGGGCTTAATTGTAAGTGACCCTTATTCAATCTGGTATTTGAGCGGAATCTGGAACGACCCCTTTGAAAGAATGTATGTACTTTACATCCCAAAAAGTGGAAGGCCTAAATTATATGTGAACAAACTATTTAACGTCCCAAAAAATAATTTTGAAGAATTCTGGTTTTCGGACACAGACGATTATGTTGGGATTTTAGCCCAGGGAATTCCAGAAAGTGGAAAAATCGGAGTTGATAAAATCTGGCCCGCAAAATTTTTACTTCCACTCATGCAGAAAAAATCCAAAGTGAATTTTGAACTTGGAAGTGCCTGTATAGATTATGCTCGTGGAATAAAAGATTCAGAAGAAATCCGCTTAATGAAAGAAGCTTCCAGAATAAATGATTTATGTATAGAAAAAGGAATGGCTTTTGTAAAGGAAGGAATTAGCGAAAAGGAAGTTGCGGCTTATATAGATTCAGAATTTTTAAAAGCAGGGGCTCAGGGAAATTCTTTTACAACGATAGTTTCTTTTGGGGCCAATGCCGCAGATCCACATCATGAACCGGATGATACAGTAGTAAAAGAAGGCGATTGTGTTTTGATTGATATGGGTTGTAAAAAAGACCGCTACTGTTCGGATATGACAAGGACCAATTTTTTTAAGACCGCCCCAGAGGATTTTAAGAAAATTCACGAAATTGTAAGAATGGCCAACAAAAAGGCCGAAGACCTGATAAAACCAGGAGTTAGATTGTGCGATATTGATGCCGCCGCCAGAAATTATATTAGCGACTGTGGATACGGCCAATATTTCACCCACCGACTGGGCCATTTTATAGGCCAAACCGACCACGAAGCCGGAGATGTAAGTTCAACAAACACCCAGCCAGTCCAGGAAGGAATGATTTTCAGCATAGAACCGGGAATCTACATCCCAGGAAAAATTGGCGTCAGGATAGAGGACCTGGTACTAGTAACAAAAGACGGTGTGGAAATTTTAAACCAGGTAGATAAAAATTGGAAAATTGTAGGGTGAAGGGGGGAATAAAAAAAGGCAGCTTGAATAAAAAATTCAAGCCACCTCTTTATAGCATTGATTAACTATTAGTATGGAACATGATAACCAGTAGGTGATTTATTGCACTGACCACTAGTTAAATCTCTTACAGAATATCCACCACAACCACAATACTTACAAATATAATCACGGCTATGTTGCTTTCGGTACTCATAATCTGCTTGTCTTCTTTCTTTTTGCTCAGCAGTTTGACCAGTAACCATACGTCCAATGTTTTCAAATGTTTTGAAAATTCCCATAATTTTTACTCCTTATTTTAAGTTTTTTAAAGTTCTTATTCAAATTTCCCTTTTATAACAATTGGGACATTTGTCCATTGAATATTTGATGAATATTTTACTCCCCCTGACGGATGTAAAGGAGAAAGATATTTTATGAAGTTTTTATTATAAAGTTCTCGTCCTTCATCATATATTTTATCAATTTTCTTTTTTTCTTCTGGCGTAACATAAGTTAGAACAGATTCATCACCATCATCGATTTCCCAATAACCTTTATGTTCTTTTTTAAACTTTCCCTGAAAATCATCTTTAGGACGCGTTTGAGTTTTGATAGTTTTTAATAAAGGAGCAACATAACTACTAGCATCTTCCGAAGCTTTTTTATTACACTCTTGATAAAAAGCAGACCACACTCTTAGTCCTGACCAGTTAATCTCTTCACTCTCATGATCATCTACTTTAAATTTCCAAAAGACAAAAAATCTTCTTTTTTCTCCAACCCAAAAGGATTCTCGCTTTCCTGCAGAATCTCCTACCATAATTTTATCAAATTTTGGCTTACCATCTACTATTCTGTAAACACTAATAATGTCAGAATCATTATTAAAGTCATCTTCCTCATTATTTATATAAAATACAGTTCCTCCAGCTATAAGCCCAAGGTCTTTTCCTGACATATCAACTCTATGAACAGGCCCCTCATACCTACAATAAGTAACACCAGGTTTAAGCCATACTCCTGGAATACAATTTACTGCACATCTTACTGGTATAAAACACACCAACATACCAATCAATGCAAAAACTACTGTCATTGATAATCTCCTTTTATTATAAAATAATTATATAAACTCTCCTTTCGTTATTTGCTAAAGTCTAAAAAGCAAAATGATTCTCCTTTTCTTTAAAACCTCCTCTTGAATTTATATTGCTTATAATCCTTTTAATCGAAAAACTCTTTGTGAATAAAAAAAGACCTTCTCCATATGTGAAGAAAGTCTAGAAATTAGTGAAAGATTTAAAATATATTTATTAAAACAAGAAAATAAGAAAAATCTATTTAAAATATAAATAACAGAACAGAACAGAACAGAACAGAACAGAACAGAACAGTCTTGCTTGAGTCACATCATTCATATTATTCATACTACCCTTATCAACGTTATTTATTATAGTACATTTTACTAAATTGTCAATTTTCCCCCTTCTCCTTTCGGTAATCCACTGGGGACT
The DNA here is from genome assembly GCA_024682655.1 of Treponema sp. Classification (GTDB taxonomy): domain Bacteria; phylum Spirochaetota; class Spirochaetia; order Treponematales; family Treponemataceae; genus Treponema_D. The sequence goes on along the minus strand of JAIKYZ010000040.1, from coordinate 8,200 downwards.
TTCCGTAGAAATCTTTGAAGGCGGCGGAAAATTTGCTTTGACTTTCGTAACCTACCTGGCAGGAAATTTCATTTATATTCAGGGAGCTTTGAAGTAAAAGTTCAGCAGCTTTTTCCATTCGGTGTTCCTTGATGTGGGCTGCAAGAGAAGTTCCGTAAACATCCTTGAATACAGTTTTTAGAGTTGTTGAATTCATGGCAAACTTTTTTGCAAGTTCATCAATTGTGATTCTTTTTGAAAGATTTTCCATCATATAATCATGAACTTTTTTAATAGTTTTTACCTGGTCATCAAGATATTCTGAATTTTCGTTTATTTTTTCGTGCTTGCTGTCAAAATCGGGACAGGTAAGAGACATAAGTTTTTCTATAATTCCGTGAAGGGCCTTACTTTTCTCTTGAGATGAAACAGTGTAAAAAACTTCTTTACCATCTCTGTAACTTTCTATTAAGCCAGCCTCTTTTAAAATCTTCAGATGATGAGAAACCGCGGGGTTGGTCATTTTCATAAGTTCAGAAATATTTAAAACACATTCCTTTGAATGGCAGAGAAACCAGAAAATCTTGAGCCTGTTTGTATCGGACAAAAGAGAAAAGATATCTGCGGCGATTTTAAAATCCTCATCTTTTGCAAGTTCATTGTATAAAAAATCACTTTTGAAATATTCAATGTTTTTATGTGCGTGTTCCATGTTATTTTTGTATACCGACCGGTAGGTACACAAAACCTCCCCTACAAAAAATTATCCCTTTTGGAAATTCTTTTATCCCAAAAAGTAATACTTTCGCCCAAAAGATTGCGCCAAAAGCACTTCAATTATATATTTATTACAAAGATTAAACAAACACTTAATTGTTTGGAAAACTTTTTATCAGATAAAATTTAAGGAGTTCACTATGAAAAAGACTTATAAAATCGAAGTAGACTGCGCAAACTGTGCAAACAAAATGGAAGAGGCAACAAAAAAGGTTGACGGTGTAAAAGATGCAAACGTTAACTTCATGACTCAAAAAATGACTGTCGAATTTGATGAAGGTCAGGAAGAAAAATCAGTTATGAAGGCTGTTGTAAAAGCCTGCAAAATCGTTGAAGACGACTGCGAAATTTATCTTTAATCACAAATAAGCAAAAATAAAATTTCATACAAAAACAATTTCAGGTCAGGAATTTCAGGAGGCAGAAGATGACTAGAAAACAAAATAAAATGCTTGTAAGGATTATAATTTCTGCCCTACTTCTTATAATTCTGGGCTTATTAGAAGGCTTTGATCTTTTTAATAAGATTCAGACAAATTTCCAAGGAAAAATCATTTCTTATATTCCTTTCAAGTTTCTTCTATATTTAATTGATTATTTGATTATTGGATATGATATTTTGAAAAAGGCTGTAAAAGGAATTGGCCACGGTCAATTATTCGATGAAAATTTTTTGATGGCCTTAGCGACCCTTGGAGCCTTTTCACTTACAATTTTTTCGGCAGGTGGAAATCTTCTCAAAATCAAAGATTGTAATGAAGCAATTGCCGTAATGCTTTTTTATCAGATTGGGGAATTATTTCAGTCTGTTGCAGTTGGAAAAAGCCGTAGAAATATTTCAGAATTAATGGATATCCGCCCAGATTATGCAAATATAGAAGTGGATGGAAAACTCCAGCAAGTTGATCCCGATGAAATTGAAATTGGAAGTATTATAATTGTCCAGCCCGGTGAAAAAGTTCCAATTGATGGACTTGTAATAGAAGGAAATTCTACACTTAACACCAGTGCCCTTACAGGCGAGAGTCTTCCACGTCAAGTTGGCCCAGAAGATGAAATCATAAGTGGCAGCATAAACATAAACGGACTTTTAAAAATCAAAACCACAAAAGTTTTTGGTGAATCCACTGTTTCGAAGATTTTGGAATTAGTAGAAAATGCTTCTTCCCGAAAATCAAAATCAGAAGAATTCATTTCAAAGTTCGCAAGAGTTTATACTCCAGCCGTTGTTTATTCAGCACTGGCACTTGCAATTCTTCCTCCTCTTGCCAGATTAATTTTCCTTGGCGCAAATGCAAACTGGTCAACTTGGATTTATCGTGCTCTTACTTTCCTTGTAATTTCCTGTCCTTGCGCTTTAGTTATCAGTATTCCTCTAAGTTTCTTTGCAGGACTGGGTGGAGCAAGTAAAGAAGGAATCTTGATAAAAGGTTCAAATTATCTGGAAACTCTTTCAAAATCTAAAATCTTAGTTTTTGATAAGACAGGAACTTTAACAAAAGGGGTTTTTGAAGTTACAGGTGTTCATCACTCTACAATAAATGAATCTTTGCTCTTGGAATTGGCTGCCCACGCTGAATGTGCCTCTTCCCATCCGATTAGTAAAAGTATTCAGAATGCCCACGGAAAGGCTCTTGATAGAAATCGTGTAAAAAATATAGAAGAAATTCCTGGATTTGGAATCACAGCCCAGGTTGATGATCACAAAATCGCAGCCGGAAATGCTAAACTTATGGAAAAACTTGGAATCACCCCAATACACTGTCATTGCCTTGGAACGATTATTCACATTGCAATCGACGGGGAATATTCAGGCCATGTTGTGATTTCTGATGTAATTAAAGAAAGTTCAAAAGAGGCACTCATTCAGTTGAAAAAAAATGGAATCTCAAAAACTGTTATGCTCACTGGGGATTCAGACAAAGTTGCCCAGAAAGTTGCATATGATCTTGGAATTGACGAAGTTCACAGTGAATTACTTCCTGGCGATAAGGTTGATCAGATTGAAAAATTGATTGGCCAGAAAAATAAAAATGAAGTGCTTGCATTTGTTGGCGACGGAATAAATGATGCACCTGTACTTTCCCGTGCCGATATCGGAATTGCAATGGGAGCTATGGGTTCAGATGCCGCAATTGAAGCTGCAGATGTAGTTTTGATGGATGATGATCCTCTGAAGATTTCAAAGGCAATTAAGATTTCCAGAAAGTGTATTGGAATAGTTTATCAGAATATAATTTTTGCTTTGATAATAAAATTCGGCTGCCTGATTTTAGGGGCTCTGGGACTTGCAAATATGTGGCTTGCAATCTTTGCTGATGTTGGTGTTATGGTTCTGGCAGTATTAAATGCTATCCGTGCATTAAATGTGAAGAAATTGTAATCCGATACAGGGAGATATTAAAAGCGGTGGTTTTACAACTGCCGTTTTTTTGGGGTTGACTTGTATACCGACCGGTAGGTATAATATCACTCATAATGAGTGAAGAAAACATAAAAGACTCCATATTAAAAACTTCTCTTACTTTATTCAGCCAAAAAGGTTTTGACAGTGTTGGTGTTCAAGAAATTTGTAAAAAATGCAAGATTTCAAAACCTACACTTTATTACTATTATGGCAGCAAGCTCGGCTTATTAAAGAGAATTCTGGATCATTATGGAAGTCTTTACTGCCAGATTTTAGCAACTACAATCGCTAACGAAAAAGATTTTCTTAAAAATCTGACAAACCTTCTTCTGGCAAATATTGAATTTGCTAAAAAGAGTCCTGAATTTTTCAGACTCTATAACACTCTTGATTTTAGTGCCAAGGGAAACGAAAGTTATTACGCTCACTTACAGCTCAAATCAAGGATTGATAAAATCTACACTGATTTATTTTTCAAAAGCGTTGAAACCTTCGGAAATATGAAGGGTCATGAAAATCTTTATAGAATTAGTTTTCAGGCAATTGTCGTTTCGACTGTGAATTCTGTCCTTAACGAAGAATTAAAAGATGACAATGAAACACTTTATACAATCATAAAAAGTTTTGTATATGGGGTGGCAAACTAATATTTCACGTATTTTTTTTGCTCACTCTATATACCTACCGGTCGGTATACACCCCCCACACAAAGGAGCCCATAATGAAAACCCAAATCAATGAAAAAATCTTCTACCATATTTATCCCCTGGGAATGTGCAACGCTGCAAGGAAAAACGATTTCTCCAGTCCAAAAACAAATAAAATCCTGGAGTTAATCCCACAATTGGACAGGCTCAAGAATCTGGGAATTAACGCCCTCTACATTGGACCACTTTTTGAATCAACTTCCCACGGTTATGACACTGTTGATTATTACTATATTGACCGCCGTCTTGGTAACAATGATGACTTCAAACTATTTATAGAAGAATGTCACAAAAGAGATATCTGCCTAGTTGTAGATACTGTTTTCAATCATACCGGGCGAGATTTTTTTGCCTTTAAAGACCTTCAACAAAATGGAAAAGACTCAAAATATTTGGACTGGTATAAAAACATCCGCTTTGATTCAAAATCTCCTTATGGTGATAATTTTACCTACGAAGGCTGGGCCGGCTGTATGGATTTAGTTAAACTCAACACCGATAATCCCCAGGTCAGGGAACATCTTTTCGGTGCTGTTAAAAAATGGGTCGAAGAATTTCACATTGACGGTCTTAGAATGGATGCCGCTGATTTATTAACCCCATCCTTTTTACAGGCTCTCCGTCAATTTTGCGATTCCCTGAATCCAGACCTCTGGCTTATGGGAGAAGTTGTCCACGGAGACTACAATAATTGGGTAAATCCTAAAGCTTTAGATTCTGTTACAAATTATCAAATTTACAAAGGACTTTGGTCATCTTTTAATTCCCAGAATATGTTTGAATGTGCCTGGAACTTAAATGAACAATTTGGCCCAAACGGAAAGTACAAAATTCTTACTCTTTACTCCTTTTTGGATAATCACGATGTAAACAGAATTGCCTCAACTGTAAGTAAACAGGAATATTTATTTCCCCTCTATGGAATGCTTTTTACTATTCCAGGAATTCCTTCTATATATTACGGTAGTGAATTTGCTTTAAGAGGTCAGAGAAATCAATATGATGATTTTCAACTTCGCCCTCCCCTACCCCCTTTTATAAATGACTATCAGGATTTTTCAAAACCCTGGACTGATTCAAATGCCCTGGAAAAGGCAATTATCAAATTTGCTCAGATTAGACAAAAGCACAATGCCTTAAAAAAAGGCGATTATCATCAACTGGCCGTTACAAATACAAGCCTTGCCTTCAAAAGAACTTTTTATGGAGAAGAAATAATCGTGCTTATTAATCAGTCAGACTCTGAAAATATTATTAAAGTCCAAAATCAATCAGGAAAATGGAAAGACCTTCTAAACGATGAATATTTTGACGGCAAGGAATTAGAAAAGATAAAAGTTCCTTCCTGCTGGCTTAGAATTCTAATAAAAGAATTTTAATAGGTTTTTCTATATAAAAGAAAAATTTCCTCTAAAATTTAAATATTAAATTCTGTATACTATCTGAAATTCTCTGAGGCGACTTATAATAAGGCTTTTTACAATACAAAAATCTAACCTTCATAAGTCAAAAAACAGATTGAATTTTTACAGGAGATTTTATATGAAGATCACTTTAGATTGGAAAGAATATGAAAAAACAGCTATTCAGGCAATTGCAGAAGGTTGTGTACTTCTTGAAAATAAAAATCAGGCTTTACCCCTTAAAAAAGACTCTACAATTTCTATTTTTGGAAGAATTCAACATGATTACTACAAGAGTGGCACTGGTTCCGGCGGTAAAGTAAATGTTTCTAAAGTTTACAATATTGTAGAAGGCCTTGAAGAATCAGGTCTTGTAAAAATCAACAAAGATCTGGAAAAAGTTTATCTGGACTGGGAAAAAGATCATCCTTATGACGAAGGTTTAGGCTGGGGAAAAGAAAAATGGTCTCAGGAAGAAATGCCATTATCAGAGGAAATCGTTAATAATGCTGCCTCAATTTCTGATACAGCCCTGATTATTATTGGTCGTACAGCCGGGGAAGACAAAGACAACTCAAATACGCCAGGTTCCTTTTTACTTTCGGAAGGCGAAGAAGACATGCTCGCAAAAGTAAGAGCTGCCTTTAATAAAGTTGTAGTCCTTTTAAATGTTGGAAATATTATCAACATGTCCTTTGTAAAAAAATTTAATCCTGATGCTGTAATGTATGTTTGGCAAGGCGGCATGATGGGTGGAATTGGTACTGCAGAACTTTTAACCGGCCAGGCAAATCCAAGTGGTAAATTACCTGATACAATCGCCAGTGACATTTCTGATTACCCTTCAAATCCATACTTTGGAAATCCTCTTGAAAATTACTATAAAGAAGATATTTATGTTGGATATCGATATTTTGAAACTTTTGCCAAAGATAAAGTTCTTTATCCTTTTGGTTATGGACTTTCCTATTCTGATTTTAATATTAAGGCAAAAAATGCAATCAATGATTCAAAAAATCAAATCCTGAAAGTTCAAGCTCAAGTTCAGAATCTAAGTGATATTCCGGGAAAAGAAGTTATTCAGCTTTACCTTCAGGCTCCAGACGGAAAATTAGGCAAGGCCGACAGAGTTCTGGTTGAATTTGAAAAAACTAAGCTCCTCAAAAAAATGGAAATTCAGGACTTTGAATTTGAAATTCCCTATACAAATTTTGCATCTTATGACGACAGTGGAATTACAGGAAAGAAAAACTGCTTTCTTCTTGAAGAAGGAAAATACACTCTCTACCTTGGTAAAGATGTAAGATCCGCCTCCCCTATTCTTTCTTTTGATTTAGAAAAACTTCTTGTAATAAAAGAATGTGAGGAAGCTCTTGCACCTGTAAAAGCCTTCCAAAGATTTCAAAAGTCCAGCCAGGGTCAATTATCTTTTGAAGATGTTCCACTTGCCCAGGTTGATGTTCAAAAGCGCCGACTTGAAAATCTTCCTGAAGAAATTAAACAAACTGATTCAACTGATATAAAATTATCTGACGTCTTACATAAAAAGGCTGACATAAAAGATTTTATTGCACAGCTTTCTGATGAAGATTTATCTTGTATTATCCGCGGTGAAGGTATGGGAAGCAGTCTGGTAACTCCTGGAACTGCCTCTGCTTATGGTGGAGTTTCTCCAAGACTCAGAGATACTTTTAAAATCCCAATTGCCTGTTGTGATGATGGTCCTTCCGGTATGCGACTTGACTGTGGTATAAAAGCCTTTTCTCTGCCAAATGGAACATTACTTGCCAGCACTTTCAACCGTCCTCTTATCAGTAAACTTTACTCTTATACTGGATTGGAAATGCGTAATAATAAAGTTGATAATCTTCTGGGACCAGGTATGAATATTCACCGCCATCCATTAAACGGCCGAAATTTTGAATATTTTTCTGAAGATCCTTATCTTACCGGCCAGATTGGTACTGCAATGATTAAAGGCTTAAAATCTTCTGGGGTTACTGGAACTATCAAACATTTTTGTGGAAATAACCAGGAACTCAAAAGACATTTTCAGGATTCAATTATTTCACAAAGAGCTTTACGGGAAATTTATCTCAAAGGCTTTGAATTGGCAGTAAAAAGCACTTATGCCGACTCTGTTATGACAACTTACGGCCAGGTAAATGGAGTTTACACTGCAGGTTCTTATGATTTAAACACAAGTATTTTGCGCAAAGACTGGGGATTCAAGGGAATTGTAATGACTGACTGGTGGGCAAACATCAGTGAACAGGGAGTTGCTCCAGACCGTCATAATTTTGCCGCTATGATTCATGCTCAAAACGACCTTTATATGTGTTGTTCAAACGGAGCAAGAAATGATGATGGGGACAATACTCTTGAATCTTTGGACAATGCTAATCTTTCGCGTGCAGAATTACAGAGAAGTGCAATAAATATCTGCTGTCAGGTAATGAATATGCCTGCAATGAAAAGACTTGAGGGATGCGAAGACCAGGTTGAAATTATTAATCGTCCAAAAGAGGTTGATGATATCGATTTAGAGGACATCAGTTTTAAGGTTCTGGACGGAAATAATACTTTTGATTTGACTTACCAGGAATGTAAAGCCAATACAAATTACATTCTTCCATTTGATGTTCAAAAATTAGGAACTTATCTTGTTACTTTAACTGCAAGTTCAGAATTAGATGAATTAGCTCAGCTTCCATGTACCCTTTATTTCCAGGGAATTCCAAGCGTTTCCTTCACATTCCAAGGTTCAAATGGAAAAGAAACTTCTATTTCAAAAGAATTTGTACTTCCAACAAGATTTTCGGTTTGTAAACTGGTTTGCTCGGCAAATGGCCTTAAAGTAAAAGACATTACTTTTAAATATTTAAATGAAAATATTAAATTGTATTACTAAAGATTAGTAGAGTCCA